>CAXMSB010000164.1:0-9527 GCA_964195615.1 uncultured Granulosicoccus sp.
CACCGGGAACAGTCCAGCGTTCGGCGGCAATCATTAGAAGTGTTGTTGCCGAAAGTGTACCCAAAAAAAGTGGGTACAGTTTGAAAGTCGAATCGACGTAAGTCCAATACACCCCACTGGATTCGAACCAGTAACCTTCGGCTTCGTAGACCGATGCTCTATCCAATTGAGCTAGGGGTGCTTGTAAGTTGTTTATGTCTAATGACTTGCGGGTATTCTGTCAACCGGCTTCGACCCGCATTCTACAGTACCCCGGTTGAACTTGCCAGGACAACTGCTTTTCCAATTGTGTCTCAGCATTAGGGTGAGGTACCCTGTTCACTCTCATGCGGCCAGAGGGCCGAGGGTGCTCGGCGGATGTCTGGGGTCGGCAAAGAAAAAGCCGGCGGCTGCTCTGCTGGATTCTATGGAAAGAAGATGTGATGTCGACTCCGGCTAACCGTTGGAACAGTCCCTCGCTCTGGGTTTTCGTCGTCGCCGCGATCGTGGCGGGCGTGGTGGGCCTGCGCGTTGCGCCGACGTGGATTGTGGAACGTACGCCACTGGAAGTTGCCACGGACGATGTCGGGCGACAACGACTCCAGGTGAATGGTGAGAGCTGGCTTCTCGCAGAAGCGATTCCCGTTGCCGAGGCCCAACTCACCGAGGAGCGTCTGCGCCAAGCCGATTGGCAGAATCTTCCTGCGTCCGAGCTCGTCTATGAAACGGTCGCCCTGGAGGGTGGCGGCGAGCAGCGTCGTTACTTTCTGCTGCAGACGTTCCACCATTGGCAGTATTGGTCTTTTCTGCCTGCGCTGACGGCCATCGTGTTGTGTTGGATGACCAAGGAACCGCTCTCGGCATTGTTGGCTGGTATCTTCGTCGGCGCCTTGCTCATCGGCGAATACGATCTTCTTGGCGAGGTATTGATCCCCGCGATTGGCACCGAGAGGGCCGCTACGATCCTGGTGCTCTATTTGTGGCTGTTGGGTGGGTTGATGGGCATCTGGGCCAATACCGGCGCTTCGCGGGCGTTTGCCGATTTCATGTCCCATCATTTTGTTCGCGGTCCCCGCTCGGCCAAGTTCGTGGCCTGGGTGCTGGGCGTGGTCTTCTTTCAAGGGGGCACGGTGAGCTCGGTATTGGTAGGCACCACGGTCCGGCCATTGGCGGATGAACAGCGCGTGAGCCACGAGGAGCTGTCGCTCATCGTCGACTCGACTTCGTCGCCGATCGCCGTGCTATTGGCCTTCAACGTCTGGCCTATTTACGTGCAGGCCTTTCTCGGGGTGGCCGGCGTGACGTATCTGGCGACGCAATCCGATCGCGTGGCCTTTTTCTTTCGTAGCGTTCCGCTGAGCTTCTACGCCTGGTTCGCCGTGCTTTCCACGCTGCTGGTGGCTCTGGAAAAACACCCCCTGCTGCCGAAGAAACTGAAGCTCGCTCAAGAGCGCGCCCGAACCACTGGAGAACTCAATGCCCCCGACGCGGAGCCGTTGGCCGACGAGGAGCTCGAGGAAGAGCCGGTTCCCCCGGGATACACGCCCCATGTTTCCGACTTTGTTTTGCCGCTGCTGCTGTTGCTTGCCGTGGCCATCGGTACGTATGTGTGGCTGGAGTCTCCCCAGGTGCTTTGGGCCTTCGGCGCGGCGTTGGCGTTGTCGGCAGTCTTGGCCTGGCTGAAGGGGATGGCCTTCAAGACGATCATCGAATCAGTCTTGGAGGGCCAGAGGAGCGTTATCCTGGGTAGCGTCATTCTGCTGTTGGCCATCACAATTGGCGGCATCTCGCAACAAGTCGGCGGGGGACGCTATCTGGCAACGCTGTTGGGGGGACTGCAGTGGTATTGGCTGCTGCCGACGATGGCGTTCTTGATCTCGATCGTAATCGCTTTTTCGACCGGCTCAAGCTTTGCCACCTTTGCCGTCACCTTGCCGCTGGTGATGCCGTTGGCCTGTGCGATCGCCGCGAGCCAGGGTCTGGCCCATCCCGAACTGTTCGTGTCGATCTGTTTCGCGGCCAGCCTCAACGGGGGCGTGTTCGGGGATCAGTGCTCGCCGATCTCCGATACGACGATCCTCAGTTCCATCTGCACGGGCGCGGACTTGATGGACCACGTGAAGACCCAGATCCCCGTTGCCGGGCAAGCCGCCGTGTTGGCCGTCGTGTGTTGGACGGCACTTGCGCTGCTGTGTGCGTGAGAACGGATTCAACGGGCTTCGGTTTCATCGACGCTGTCTTTTTCAGCGCTGTCCGTCTGCTCGGCTGGAGACTTCGCCTCGTACTCGTCGGTCAATACCGATGGGCAGACTTCCTGTTCCCCACATTCCTGGCACACAATGTGGACCAGGTCCGACCCACTGAATCGCAGGCTGTTCTCTTGGCAAAGCTGGTAGAGCTCTTTCAGGTGGACACAAGTCATCGGATTGCCTCCAGGTCATCAGTCCCGCTGGTCACGGCGGGGGGGACTGGCCATTTCTTACTTGGTTCTGTTGAGCAGAACTTACCCACCCTCTTTCTTCGTCTCTCGCGGCGAACCGACTTTCCCAAATCGACCGAGAAAGCGGTCCCCTTGGCGGCGAGCACCACTCTTTCAGCCTAGGCGCCTGCACCGTGCTGTCAAGAGAAGTGTCTGCCGGGAGAAGGGTCGAAATGATACGCATTGAACAGACAAGATTGGGCCGGGTATACTCTCGCTACCCTAACAACGCTCTCGCCGGTCCCTCCTGACTTCGTTTGATGCCCAATCGCCCCTCCAAAACAGACGTTAATTTCTGTCTCGATGCGTCACTTCTGACCGTATTCCTCACGCTGTGCTGGAGTTCCGTGGTCGTCCGCTATGTGTTCCCTCCCGCGACGAAGGCGGCGGGCTGGACTCTTTGGGGCATGGACTACTTGGCTTGGACGGACATTCGGTTCTTCGTGCTTTGCACAATGGCCGCGGGCGTGCTGCTGCATCTCATGCTCCACTGGCCGTGGGTCTGCGGAGTGGTCTCCAATCGGCTAAAAAAACGCAGGACTCCATCCGGCCCCGGCAAGTATTACAACAGCAGCCGCACGGTCTGGGGCGCGGGCCTCTTGATCGTGATCCTCAACATCCTGGGTTTGGCGATTGCCGCCGCCGCGTTCAGCATCCAGGGCCCCCTGCCCTGATCGTGATACAACACCCTGACCGAAACAAAAGGAATAAATCAATGACCGACGCACCCTGCCCTGGAAGGCTCTCCTTCGTCGACCGGTATCTCACGCTCTGGATCTTCCTGGCGATGGCTCTCGGCGTCGGCCTCGGGTACTCGATGCCGGGTGTTGAAGAGTTCATCAACCGATTTCAGGTTGGCACGACCAACGTCCCGATAGCCATCGGTTTGATTCTGATGATGTATCCCCCGCTAGCCAAGGTGAAGTATGAGGAGTTGGGTGACGTCTTTCGCAACACCAAGATCCTCGGGCTCTCGCTCGTGCAGAACTGGGTGATCGGGCCGGTGCTGATGTTTGTTCTCGCGATCGTCTTTCTGCAAGACTATCCAGAATACATGGTGGGGCTCATTCTGATTGGGCTGGCCCGCTGCATTGCGATGGTGATTGTTTGGAACGAGTTGGCCAAGGGAGACAACGAGTACGCGGCGGGCCTGGTTGCTTTCAACTCGGTGTTCCAGGTGCTGTTTTACTCGGTTTACGCGTGGTTCTTTATCACGTATCTGCCACCGTTCTTTGGGATTGAAGGAGCCGTTGTCCAGATCGCGATTTCCGACATCGCGATGAGCGTGCTCATCTACCTCGGAATTCCGTTTGCCGCCGGCATGGCGACGCGGTTCATTCTTCTCAAAGCGAAGGGCCACCAGTGGTACGAAACGGTGTTCGTGCCGAGAGTTTCACCGCTCACGCTTGTCGCCCTGCTCTTCACGATCGTCGTGATGTTCTCCCTGAAGGGCGAAACCATCATGCAATTGCCGCTCGACGTGCTCCGCATCGCGGTTCCGCTGTGCATCTATTTCGTGGTAATGTTCCTGGTGTCGTTCTGGATGGGCAGACGCATCGGAGCCGACTACTCGCGCACGGCGACGATCGCCTTCACTGCCGCAAGCAACAATTTTGAGCTGGCGATTGCGGTGGCCGTCGCGGTTTTTGGCATCAACTCCGGCCAGGCGTTCGCAGCGGTGATCGGCCCGCTGGTGGAAGTGCCGGTGCTGATCGGCTTGGTGGGCGTCGCCTTGAGATTCCAACAACGGTACTTCGTGGCTGCCGACCGCGAAGGCTCGGAAAGCTGATGCAAGTCGCCTATTCCAGCGGTTGAGCCTCGCAGAGCGGACAGGGCGCGGTCGCCATGTCGGTGGGAGGGTCTAGCTGAGCGTAGCCCCGGGCGATGGAAATCGCGCCCGTGAGCACGATGCACCAGGCAGCCACACGGAAGAGTCGCGATCGGCCCACGATCGAGAGAAACTGCCCGCCGTAGCCGACCGCCACCATCAGCGGAATCGTCCCCAGTCCAAACGCAACCATTGTCAGCAAGCCTTGCCACATGCTGCCCGAGCTGCCGGCCTTCAACAGAAATGCGTACACCAACCCGCACGGGATAAAACCGGTGAACACGCCCGCGACGAGCACCGCCGACCAACCGGGAGCCGTCAAGAAGGTCTTTAGCCAACCGGCCGTGCCACAGGGGAGGCCCCCCAATCGCTTGACGGCTGGCCGCGGCAACACACCGGCGGTCACCAGGCCCATCAGCAAGAGCACAGCGCCAGCCAAGATGGCCAACCAGGCCTGCGACAGCACAAAGCTGCGCGAATCCGACGAGATCCAAGCGCCGCCCAACCCCGCTACCGCACCACAGAAGCCGTAGGTGAAAACTCTCCCCAAGCTGAAGACCAACTGACGGGCGAGATGATTCGTGCCGGCCGTCGCCCCGGCGCTCAGCGAAACTGCCAACGGGCCGCACATGCCGATGCAGTGTGCGGAACCGAGCAGTCCACCAACCAGGATGAGAGGCAGTTCGATCATGGGGAGGTTGAAGCCAATCGAGGTGGAGGGCCGTCGGCCGCGGGTCGAGGCCAAGAAACAGCATCGGTCATTGTGCCAGAAGATGCTTCGTCCGACAGTGGCGTTGGTTCAGGAAATTGGCCCAGACGCAGCGAATTGACGACGACCAAAATACTGCTGGCGGCCATGGCCAGGGCGGCCCAGATGGGATTGAGCCGCCCAGTCGCCGCCAAGGCGATGCCGGCCCCGTTGTAGGCAAACGCCCAGAACAGATTCTGCTTCACGACGCGAATCGTCTGCCGAGCCAGCCCAACGGACCAAGGAAAACGTCGTAGATCGTCGCCCAACAGACAGACTCCGGCAGCATCGCGCGAGATATCCGCCCCACAACCCAGCGCCACGCCGACATCCGCCGTCGCCAGCGCAGGGGCATCGTTCAGTCCATCGCCGACCATGGCGACTCCCCCCTCCTGGGCGAGCGACTGGAGCGTCGCTGCTTTTTCTTCGGGCAGTTGATTGCTGTCAGCGGAGATGTCCAATTGTTCGACGATTGCACTGGCCCGACTTGATTCATCTCCGGTCAGCATTCGTAGCTCAAGCCCCAGTTGCCGGCACGCAGCCAAGGCGACGGTTGTCTCGGGACGAAGCTGCTCGTGAAATTGAAACACGCCGCGCACGATGCCGTCCCAACCGATGCCTACCTGCTGCCGGGCCTCGCCAACTTTGTCGGGGATCGTATCAGGCCACTCGAGGCCAGTCTCCTTCATAAACCAACGGCTCCCCAAGACCACGCGGCCCAGGCCCGGCAGTTCGCTGGCCAGCCCGCGCCCCGGCAACGTTTCCACGCTTGCCGGCTCAGAATCGATCCTCTCGTTCAGCGTCTGCTCCGCGTATCGCACGATCGCTTGGGAAAGGTGGTGTGTGGAACCGCCGGCCACGTCGGCGGCGACTTGCAGCACGCGCTGTCGATCCTCGTGACCGGCAGTCAAAAGTTCGCTGGCCGCGGGAACGCCAGTCGTCAACGTGCCCGTCTTGTCAAAGCAAGCGTGTCGAAGATACGCAAGTCGCTCTAGCACCAGCCCGCTGCGAAACAGCACTCCCGAGCGCGCGGCTCGGCCCAATGCCGTCCAAACCGCCAACGGAGTCGCCAATCCCAGTGCGCAGGGACAGGCGATCAGCACCACTGCCAACGCCGTCAGTATGCCCTGATCCCAACCCGCCAGTTGCCCCTGACGCCAGCCGGCAACGATGGCAATCGTACACACTGCGGGGATGAACCAAACCGCGATTCTATCGGCCAACCGTTCATGGCGTCCTTTAGCGCCCCGTGCTGCGCGCACCATGTTCAAGATTCGCGAAACGGTTTCGCTGCCATCGGCCGCAGTGACCTCGATGCGAAGATCCCCATCCACGTTGAGCGTACCGCTAAACACAAGATCGCCAACGCTTTTCGCGACTGTTTGGCTTTCGCCCGTGACGATCTGCTGATCAACGGTGGCGCGACCGGCGGAGATTCGCCCGTCCACCGCAAATCGCTCGCCCGGGAGAACTCTTACGACGTCGCCGGTGCGAACCTCGCCGCGCGGCGTTTCGAGGAACTCTCCCTGAGGCGTCTGTCGGCGAACCGTCTCCGGCAGCAAGCGAGCCAATGCGTCGAGCGACTCGCCCGTGCGACGTTTCCCCTTCGCCTCCAGCCACCGGCCGAGGGAAACGAACACCAGCACCATCGAACTGACTTCAAAATACACGTGGCCCGATCCCCGCAGGACGGAGACGACCGAGTACGCGTAGGCTGCCGAGACGCCCAGCAGAATCAGCAGGTCGGTGGTGATCGCTCTACGTCGAAGTGCCTGCCAGACCCCTGCAGCGATCGGTCTTCCCAGCAGATACAAAACAGGCAGCGCAAACACGAGGGCCGCCCAGCGAAACACGCTCCTCAAGATTACGGCCAGCGGCGTGGAAAACGACGGGTCGGTGTAAACGTCCTGGCTCCACAGGGCCATCGTGAAGACCATCACGTTCATCGTGAAGAACACGGCCAGACCCAGCCGAAGAAGGCCGCCGGCGGCTGCGCCTTGTTCGCGCTCGGCCTCGGTCACACTGGCGACCGTGCGACATCCCGAACAGCAGTACTCGATTTCATCCGCAGGAGAATCGACGCCTAGCGCAAAGCTTGCTGGCACCGGCAAGCCACAGAAAGCACAGTACCGTTCTGACGCGTCTTGGTTCACGGAGGCGATACGATTTCCACCTGCAGGGAGGTGAAGAGATAGGTAATCGTATAGTAGACGGCAAACACCCAGAACGACAGCCACATCACCCGGACATACCACGGAATGCGATTGCCCACGTAGCTGTGCCAGCGATGCTCCGTTTCGGCGCTGGTCTGTTCGACGGGACGATCTTCAGCCGCGGTGTCCTGATATTCGCTCATGGCGTAGCGGTCCTTATCCGATTACGGATTTGCTAAACTTCGAGTCGTCGTTGTCGGCGTCAAGCTGCGCATCGAGGTCGAGCATCGTTTGCTTCGGTTCTTCGATATTGTGAAACATCCCTTGCGCGGCAGCCCAGCCCAACAGGCAGAGAAATCCCATGCTGGCCAGCAGGTAGTTGACCAACGGCGCCACGACGAATACGCCCTCGGAATTCGCAAAATTGTCGGTCTGCACAAGCCGAACCAGCTCCACGAATTTGCTGCCAAAGCCGAACGCGCAGAAGCCGAGGATCACCACCGCCATGATCGCTACGATGATGTTCTGCGTCCGCGCTGCTGCCTGTGATGTTGCCGGTCGTGCCATGTGAATTACTCCAAGGGGTTCCGCATCTGGTCTTCCAACGGAACGTGATCTTCGTAGAGCGGATACTCTTCGAGCCAGGAACCGAGCCACTGGATGTAGACGATCATAGCCAAACCCCGATCGTTGGGCTTGCCCGGATCGTTGTCGTCGAAGAACCAAGTGTACTTCGGCATGGGCGAGCTGGGCGACAGGAGCGAGGGATCGAAGAAGTGCACCGCGTGCCAGTCGTTGCCGCGCCGACCCCCTTCCCGACTCAGATCGGGACCCACGCGCCGCGTGCCCCACATCACCGGTCGCTGCAACTCGTTCTGATACTCGTCGGAAGTCGACACTTTTCCCCAGCGCGAGCTTTCATTGGACACCGGCCGAACATACTGGCTATGGCAATGCCAACAGCCTTCGGCGACATACACATCGTGCCCCAATCGCAGGGCTTGGGCGAGTTTTTCCTTGTTTGGCTCGCCATAGTATTTCTGGAACTGCTCGGGGTAGCGGAGGCTCAGGTCTTCGAATTGGTAAATCAGATTCTGGTTATTCTCGACAAGTTCCTCCACCGTAAGCTCGGGCAAATCTTGATACAACAAGATCGGCACGATTGCGTTGGAGAGAAATGCGAACAGGAAAAATCCCAGGCCGCCGATCAACAGGATTCCGGATTTACTTTCAAACATGAGTTTCTCAAAGCAGTGTTAGGTCGCTGCCAGTTTCCTATTAAGCCGATTGCCTGGAGAGCCGCCAAGTTTTCCACAGGTTGTACACAAACACCAACTGCCCGCCGATGATGGCCAGCCCCGCGAATAGGCGGGTGACCCAGAAGGGCTGGGAGCCTTCGATGGACACCTCCCAGGGTTGCAACGACGCCCAGTAGTAGCCTTGAAACACGCCCGCCATGGTCAGGTCAAGGAACATGACCGTGATCCCCGCGATCGATAGCCAAAAATGCCACTCACACAGGTTCCGGCTGTACCACGATTGCTTCAGCAACCGGGGGAACAGATAGGTCATCATGCCGAAGAACCACATGCTGAACACGCCGAACATCACCAGATGGGCGTGCCCCACAACCCAGTCGGTGAAGTGGATTAGTTTCTGAAAAGTGTGGGTCACCTGCAGTGCGCACTGGGCACAGGTAACGAAGTAGAGCACCATGCCGGTGTAGAACCAGCGGATCGGCAGATTGGTAACCACCGCCCGACCAGAGCCCCAGATCGTGCCGAAGAAGTTGATAATCACCGTGGTGACAACAAACTCCACGGCGATCGTCGACACGATAGCGCCGTATTCCAGAAAGTCTGGAATCGGCGAGAGAAGGAAATGGTGAATCCCGTTCAGCGGGTAAAAGAACGCCAAACCCCAGAAACCCACCAGCGACAGTCCGTGGCTCCAGATCGGCTTGTTGAGCATGATCGGCACAAAGTAGTACATCAAGCCCCAGGCCAGCGGTGTGACGAACAGCCCCACCAAGTCGTGGATGAACAACCCGCCGATGGCTCCGGCGCTGGTGCCGGGTACAAAATACTCGGGCATGAAGTTGCCCATGGCGTAGGTGAGGAAGGTCCACACGAAAGCCGCCATGAAGTACCACAGCGTGACGTAGAGTGGCCCTTGGGTCCTCACGATCGGCGCCATGAAATTCACCGCCACCAGGGCGAGCCCCGTCAACGCCAAGGGGTCGATCCAGGTGGGCGTCTCGCCCCATTCAACTCCCTGGGCCTGGCCGAGCATGATGCCGACAGCCGTCGAAACAACAACCACCTGCCACGCGATGAAAAT
>CAXMSB010000165.1:0-5939 GCA_964195615.1 uncultured Granulosicoccus sp.
AGCGATGCTCAAATCGGCCCGCGAGCGGATCATCGCATCACGATTGCAGCTCAGACCAATCGCGTAGGCGCCCTGGCTGCGCGCGAAATCGAGCGCCCCCAGAACGTAGGGAGTTCGCCCGCTGGTGGCGATGCCCACGACCACGTCGTGGCTGCACAGTTCGATCTTTCGCAAGTCATCCGCGGCAAGTTCCGGAGAGTCCTCGGCTCCCTCCACGGCACGCAACATCGCTTCGGGTCCGCCGGCAATAATTCCCAGCACCTGGGAAGGATCGGAATTGAACGTCGGTGGGCACTCTGCCGCGTCGAGAATTCCGAGTCGACCGGAAGTCCCCGCGCCGACGTAGATCAGCCGCCCCCCATGCCAGAGACGATTCGCGATGACGTCGATCGCCTTGGCGATCGATTCTTCCTGCTCACCCACAGCCACGGCGACCATCGCATCTTCCGCGTTGATGAGTTGCACGATCTCAAGAGGACTTAAGCTATCCAGGTCCTCAGACGCAGGATTCCGCCCTTCGGTAGTGAGGTTTTCCAACATAGCACCAATTCTAATCCGCAATCTTAGATAGATACAGCGAATATGCGCGAAAGAGAGAAACATCTGCGCTTGGCACGGGTTTGCCCGTGATTCGACCGAATCGCCCGTGTGTAGAATCCGCTGAGTGTTGCGTAATAGCCGCGCTATGCTTATGAAGTACTCCCCGAAAGCAGCAATCTGCCAACCGCTTGCGGTTCCGCAAGTAACGTCGTCACACAAGAACTCAACCGACAGCCTGCACATTTGAACTCTTCCATCCACTTCATCGACGTCGCGATCGTGGTCGTCTACATCGGCTTTGCCCTCGCCTTTGGCGTGTGGGTTGGACGTGGCCAGAAAAACACCGTCGACTATTTTCTCGGCGGGCGTTCGATTCCGTGGTGGGCCGTGTTGCTGTCGATCGTGGCAACCGAAACCAGCACGGTCACCTTCCTCAGCATCCCCGGCTTTACGTTCGCCCAGGGCGGCGACTTTCGTTTTCTGCAAATCACGTTTGGCTACATTGCCGGTCGCATCCTGGTTGTCTTTGTTTTGTTGCCGCTCTATTTTCACGGCCAGCCGTTCACCTCTTACGAAGTGCTGCAGAAACGTTTCGGGCTGGCTTCCCGACGGGCCACTTCGCTGCTGTTTCTTGTGACCCGCAATCTGAGCGACGCGTTGCGGCTCTACCTGACGGCACTCGCCTTGCAACTGGCCACCGGCCTGGGACTGCCCACTTGCGTGATCGCGTTGGGCTTGGTCACCTTGGTTTACACGTTTGTGGGCGGGGTCAAATCGGTCGTCTGGAACGACTGCATTCAGTTTGTCATCTACACACTGGGCGCCCTGGCGACGCTCGTGGTGATTGTCAATCAGCTTCCCGAGGGAGTCGAGCAAGTTCGACAGTACGGTGAGCAGCTCGGCAAACTTCGAGTGTTTGATTTCGACTTGAGTTTGACGAAACCGACGATGACCTTCTGGGCCGGGCTAATCGGCGGCCTGTTTCTCACCGCGGCCACGCATGGCACCGATCAATTGATGGTCCAGCGTTATCTGTCGGCGAGGAACCAGAAGTCCGCGAGTTGGGCCCTCGCCCTGAGCGGATTTGTCGTCTGTGCTCAGTTCGCCCTGTTCCTGGCCATTGGCCTCGCGCTGGGGTGCTTCTACGACCAGTTTCCCCCGGAAACTCCGTTCGGCAAAGGGGATGGGGACCGGGTGTTCGCGCATTTTATTGTGAATCACCTGGGGCGCGGCCTGGTGGGAATCACACTGGCGGCCGTGTTTGCCGCGGCCATGTCGACGCTTTCCAGCTCGCTGAATTCGTCGGCCACGGCTTTGATCAACGACCTCTACCTGCCGCTGCTCAAACAACCTCCCAGTCCCGAACGCCAACTGCGACTGAGCCGGCTGGCAACGGCGTTTTTCGGCGTGCTGCAGATTTGCATTGCGCTGGTCAGCCAGCAAGTCGGCGCCGCGGAAAGCACGGTGGGCAAGGTGCTGGCGATCGCGGGGTTTGCGATGGGACCCATCCTGGGCTTGTACTTTCTGGCCGTCGCGGCGCCACGCGTTCGCCAGCGGGCGGCGCTTCTTGGTTTTCTCACCGGCATCGCCCTGCTCTCCTACATCGCGCTGAACACGGGTCTCTACTGGCCGTGGTACGCCGGCTGCGGGGCTTTTGCCACGTTTGCCTTTGGGCTGCTGTTTAGTTTGTTCGACACGGATCCCAGCCAAGCGGCCGAAGAAATTGAATGAGATGAACTTCACCACCTCGACTTACTTCAAAGGTACTTCCATGCGGCGATTCCAACTGATACTCGGCTTCTTCCTGTCGCTGGCAAGCGCCTCTCTGTCCTGGGGCCAGTTACCGATTCGCTCTCCCGAAGCCGTTGGCTTCGATAGCCGCCATTTGGATCGAATCGACCAACTCGTCGCCGACGAGATTGAAAAAGGCAACTTGCCCGGGTGCGTCGTCATGATCGGACGCCAAGGAGCAATCGGCTTCGCCAAGGCTTACGGCCACCGGCAACTGGAGCCGACCGAAGAGAAGATGACGCTCGACACGGTTTTCGACATGGCCTCGCTGACCAAGCCCGTGGCCACGGCCACCAGCATCATGCTCCTGGTGGAGCGCGGCAAAGTGCGGCTCCGCGACCCGGTGGCGACTTACATCCCCGAGTTCGCCCAACAGGGCAAAGACGGCATCACTGTCGAGCATCTACTCACGCACCAGGGCGGCCTCATCCCCGACAATCCGCTAGGCGACTACCGGCACGGCACGGAAGAGGCCTGGAAACGAATCTGGGCGCTCAAGCTGCGGGCCGACGTCGGCACAAAGTTTATCTACACCGACGTCGGTTTTCTCGTCCTTGGGGAAATCGTGCGCCGGACCACCGGCCAAGACGTTGCCGAGTTTGCCGCCAAGAACATCTACCAACCCGCGGGCATGGAAGAAACCGGCTATCTGCCGCGGGCCGAGCTGCGCCAGCGAGCCGCCCCCACCGAGCAGCGGGACGGCCAATGGTTGCGGGGCGAAGTACACGATCCTCGGGCCGCGCTGCTCGAAGGCGTCGCCGGTCACGCGGGGCTGTTCTCCACGGCCAACGATCTGGCCATCTACGCCAACATGATGCTCGCCAGGGGCAAGGTCGGCGACGTGCGAATTTTGAGCCCGGCAACGATCGCCGAGATGTGTCGACCTCGGGACGTCGCCGGCAATCTGCGCGCCCTGGGCTGGGATTCACGCAGCAAATACTCTTCCAACCGGGGCGAAACCTTCAGCCCGCGAGCGTTCGGGCACGGCGGATTCACCGGCACGGCCATGTGGATCGATCCCGAGTTGGACCTGTTCGTCATCTTCCTCTCGAACCGCTTGCATCCCGACGGCAAGGGAAGTGTCAATCGGCTGGCGGGGCAAATCGGCGCTGTGGCCGCCACGGCCGATACTCGTGACCACGCACTCACTGGGAGCCAAAGCTTACCCGTCCTACTGGGCATCGACGTGCTCCAGCAAAACGGGTTCCGCAAATTAAAAGGTCGTCGCGTGGGGCTGATCACCAACCATACCGGCCTGAATCGTAACGGCGAGAGAACCATCGACCTGCTGCATGCCGCCCCGCAAGTCGAGCTGGTCTCGATCTTCAGCCCCGAGCACGGCCTGCAAGGGAAGCTCGACGTATCGAACATCGGCGACACCCGCGACGAAGCGACCGACCTGCCGGTGCATAGCCTGTACGGCGAATCGAGGCGCCCCGAGCCGGAGCAGCTCGCAGGACTCGACACACTGGTGTTCGACATCCAAGACATCGGCACGAGGTTCTACACCTACATCTCTACGATGGGACACGCCATGCAGGCGGCCGCCGAACACGACTTGCGGTTTGTCGTGCTCGACCGACCCAATCCGATTGGCGGCGCGCTGGTCGAAGGGCCCCTGCTCGACAAAGACAAAGAGTCGTTCGTCGGCTATCATCCGATCGCCGTGCGGCACGGCATGACCGTGGGCGAGTTGGCCCAGATGCTCCGCAAAGAGCGTGGCTGGGATCTCGACCTGCAAGTGGTCCCCATTCAGAACTGGCGACGCGAAGACTACTGCGACCGCACCGGGCTCACCTGGACCAACCCTTCGCCCAACATGCGCAGCCTGGCGCAGGCCGTGCTCTATCCGGGCGTCGGCCTGCTGGAAACGACCAACGTCTCCGTGGGGCGCGGCACCGACACGCCCTTCGAAGTGCTCGGCGCGCCCTGGATCGACGCCCGGCAATTGGCCCGGGAGTTGAACCAGTCGCAACTCGCCGGCGTGCGCTTTGTGCCGATTCGTTTTACTCCCGACGCGAGCAAGTTCGCCGGGAAACTCTGCGAAGGCATAAACATCACGGTCGTCGACCGGGCAAAATTCCGCTCCGTCGTGGTCGGCCTGCAGATTGCCCACGCGTTGCGAAAGCTCTACCCCGACCAGTGGGAAACAAAACGTTTCAATCGACTACTGAGCAACCAAGCCGTCTTCGACGCGATCGTCGCAGGCCAAACGCCAACAGAAATCGCCTCACTCTACCAGCCCAAGCTCGACGAGTTCCTGGAGCGCCGCGAAGAGTTTTTGCTCTATGGGAAATAGGTGTAGGCCGGCAACAGGTCCGCGCAGTTCCGGCAGCGGAGGCTATCACACGCGCCTCACCGGAACAGCGCCAATAATGGAGCCACAGAGCACACAGAGATCACGGAGAAGATGCGGATGAAGAATTCTTCTCGGTGTCCTCTGTGATCTCTGTGGCTACACACACTGCCACGAATTTGCACAGGGAAAAAAGGTCGGCTAACGGGGAGCAATCAAATCGCGCCGCGCAAACAGCCCGAATGAGCCACCCGTGTGCACATACACCGGTACGCGGCCTGGATGCTGCTTGATGTCGTGCAGCATCCCCGTCATGCCCTTCGAGGTGTAGCTGGGATCGAGCACCACCGCTTCCAGCCGGCCCAAGAGGCGAATCGTTTCTACCGCTTCGGGGTACTCAATCGCATAGCCTTCGCCGATAAAACCGTCCACCAGTTCGATCGGCGTTTGCTCTGGCGATACTTCGAGTTGAAACTGCTCGACCGTATCGCGCTCTAACTGACGCAGGTACTGCTGAAAATACTCGACGCTGTCGCTCACCGGCACGCCGCGCACCCGCCAGTTGTCGCAGCCCAATAGCGCCCGGCCCAACATCAGCCCCACCTGCGTTCCACCCGACGACGTCGCGCAGTACAAGTCGACCGGCGCGTCGCGGCCCAAGCTCTCGACCAACTCGGCCACGCAGCGGACGTATCCCCAACTGCCATGCGGCACACTGGCGCCCACGGGAAAGAAGTACGGCGTTCGCCCCGCTGACTTCTCCTGCTCCATGACGTCGGCGACCAGCTTGTCGAGTTTCTCTCGGTACACATCGGGGGCATGGTAGCTGCACTCGGCCCCGAACAGATGATCCAAAAACAGATTGCCGTCCCAAGCGGGGTCGTCTTCCGCGGAGCGCAGCAGCATCCGCACCCGCAGGCCCAATCGCGCGCCGACGGCCGCGGCGGCCCGGCAGTGGTTCGATTGGAAGCCGCCATGCGTGACGAGCGTATCAGCGCCTTGGGCCAGCGCGTCGGCTACCACGTACTCCAGCTTGCGAACCTTGTTGCCGCTCACCTCCAGACCGGTCAAGTCGTCGCGCTTCAGCAAAATCCGCGGCACGACGGCGTGTTCAGCCAACTGCTTGAGCTCGACCACGGGCGTCGGCAACTGGGCCAACGCCAGCCGGGTCGGTTCTTGTGGATGAATGGGCATGGTGTTCTCGATTTCTTGTGGTTATTTACCAAGGCGAACGGGATTCTCGAGGATTGTCAAACGCCGGTTGTCGGCGTCCAACTCGACCAGGGATCCCAGGGGCAAGGTCGCGTTGTCG
>CAXMSB010000166.1:0-1676 GCA_964195615.1 uncultured Granulosicoccus sp.
CATCGTACTTGTCTTTGTGAAGCAGTATTCCCGGCACGTTGGCCAGCTCCTCGTCGTCCAACAGGTCGTCCTCATTCTTATCGTATAGCCGCATGGCCTCGGCACTGGCGTCGCCGGAGTCGATGCTGACCGGCTCAATCGCGGAAGGCCCCGAACCGCATCCCCCGACGAATACGAGCAGAAGTGCCAATCCGAGCCACTCGAAGTATCCGAGTGGCAGATAACGAACTCTGTTTGTTTGCATCTAGAAAGACCTGCGATCGCGACAAGGCGGTTTCAAAAAGCGCTCCTCCCTGGGAGTGCGCTGCGACGATCGTACCCACCGCCCCAAAAGCATGGTTCCATGCTAGAAAGTCGAGGTCGGTCGGTCAACCATGGAGAGAAGCCAGAACCGGTGCGATTCCACGTTTTCGCGTTGCGATTCTTGGCAACATCCTGGATCGCTAACTCAATGACCGCCTCAGGGACGACTGCTCTCGACGGCTGTGAGAAGCTTGGCGTAGTAAGACTTCGCCCGCTCAAGACGTTCGCGGACGGCGCGGCTGCGGATATCGTTTTCGACGGAACACTCTGTTTCGATTGCGGAAATCGCGTCGAGTTGTTTCTTGACAATTGAGACGCTCTTTTCGGTCGACCATGTCGGCTCGCCATCGACGACAACATAAATCGGCGTGGCATGCGCCACCGCGCCGTTGGGGCACCGCGCGCTCAACGTGAACCACTTGCTCTGCCGAATGGGCACCTCGGCTTCGATGATCAGGTCGCCTTGCTCGCCCTGAGTTCTTTTCACGCTCCGAATCGCACCTTCGTTGCTGACCAGTTCCAACGAATCAGGCAGCCCGACGTGCTCGTGCCCCCACGCCCGGGCTCGGACCTTCAGGACGTCGCCTTCGGCGCGAGCCAGTTCGGAGCCGGGCAGTTCGTCGTCGATGGAGAATTCCAGCGCGGGGCCGTTGCTCACGAAAGTACGACCTTGCCGCAATCCTTCGAACCACTTGTCAGGATCAAAGTCGCTGCCTGTATAGACGTATGTTCGGACTTCACCGATCGTTGATCCCCAAGGCACGTCGCTGCCAGCCGCCGCCGTCAGACGGAAGCCTAGATTCAGGTAGTCGTAGTAGTCGAGAGTATTGATCGTGCTGAACTGCAGCAGCTCGACGAAGTCAATGGCTTCGGTAGTAACGTACCAAGGAAAACCACGAGGCAAGTTGCAACCGTTCCATGCAAAGTGAGCAAAACCAACCAGAGCCTCTGGCTGGTCGTGCAGACTCTGGAAAGTCACATCGTAGAGATCGTAGGTCTCCAGATCCCGGGCCATCGAGGTCGTATTCAGGCCGATAATGTGCCCAAATGTGCTCCGCGGGTCTTCCTGGCCGGAAATGAGCCAATAGTCATCGCGATTCACTCGGAACTCTTTTCCAAATCCCTCCTGCTTGAAATCGGTGCCCCGATGATGCCCCATTTCGAGCACATTGACCACATGCAAATCCTCAGCTTCGGCGTAGCGAAGCAGAAAGTCGCGATGCGTCTTCTTGAGTGTCGGATGATGCACATGCACGTCGCCCGAGTACCAACCCTGCTTCGCCAAATCGATCCAACGGTCCAAGCGGATTGTGTGTTCCTGAAGTTCCTCATCTGTTACGGTGAACTCATGCTCGACCGGAATGTATTCCATA
>CAXMSB010000167.1:0-13234 GCA_964195615.1 uncultured Granulosicoccus sp.
GCCGCCAAATGCGTGCCCCCCTTGGCACGCGTACCCATTCTCGGGTCCTCCACGGGTTCGGTGTTTCTACTTGCCAGCAGAAACTTAAACCCTGGAGGCCCATGCGCTTACATCAATTTAATTCCCGGACACCCTCAGTTATTTATAGTGTTCTGGGGAGAAAAATTCGATCTTCTGCTAGAATTCTATCGAGGTTTATCAAAAGCCACGGTATACGTTGACCTGCGTACACCTCGGATGTTCGCTGTGTACATGCACGGCAAAGAAATAGCTGGGCTATATACGATAGAAGAATTATTAAAAGGGGATGAAGCGGAGAAGTTTTTCAGAATGGCCGAGGCTATTCATTCCAAACTTAACAAGAAAAGGTCCAAACAAGAAAAGGTTCCAGGAACCTAAAACCCATGGCTTGCGCCAGTTCGTGGATTCGTGTGTAGCCACAGAGAGCACAGAGAACACCGAGAAGAATTCATCATCCGCATCTTCTCCGTGATCTCTGTGCTCTCTGTGGCTTCTTTCTTTCCCCTGTTCCGCCCCCCGCGGCCAAGAACTGCTGCTGAATTGCTCGCCACAGTTTGCGATAATGTCGGCAGCGCACGATTGCGCCGGTTCTTTGAAATCCCGAGACGGAGGCCCCCCATGGTGGCTACAGTCAAGGCGCAGTCAATTAACGCGAATTCACGCCGTTATGCATGGCCTTGTGAGGCACAGCGACTGTGGGGTAGCAACTTGCTGCGAGCGCGCCGCGTAAAATCGGCCGAGTTCTGCACGCGTTTATGGGACCCCTACGGTGCGCGCAGAACTCGCTGCTCGATGAGCTTGATCGCGGCTGTTGGCTTGACTGCTCCCGTTTTTTTCGGAGACCTGCTACGATGCCCACTACAGAGATTGTCGCTCCACAGCTTTGATTCCCAGCCCTCTGTTGCTTAAAGGAAGCTTCCATCATGTCGCAATCAGAATTGTCTCGACGCCAGTTGCTGCGTCTCACCGCCCAATCGTCGCTGGTCGCCGCGACCCCCTATTGGTTTTCGAGTCAGAAGTCGATCGCGGCCGAGTTTCAGGCGGCCAACGATCGACCGAATGTCGGGCTGATCGGAGTTGGTGGACAAGGCATGGCGGATGCGAAGTTGGCGGCCCGGTTTGGCAACGTGGTCGCAATTTCGGACGTCGATCTCGAACATGCCGAGGCGGCCAAGGCAGCCTTCGACGGTACGCCTGACATCTACCAGGACTATCGCCAGTTGCTCGATCGCAACGACGTCGATGTGATCGTCAACGCCACGCCCGACCATTGGCATACGAAGATCAACATCGATGCCTGTCTGGCTGGCAAGGATATCTACACCGAAAAACCACTGACGCTCACTATCGATGAAGGAAAGATCCTGCGGCGAGTGGTGGAAGAGACCGGACGTGTCGTGCAGACGGGTACGCAACAGCGTAGCGCGAAGCAGTTCCAGACGGCGGTGGAACTTGTCCGCAACGGGCGCATCGGCAAGCTCCAGCAGGTTTGGGTGGCCTTGCCCTGGTACAGCACGAAAGGCGGGCCGTTCGCCAAGACGACGCCGCCCGATTCGCTCGATTGGAATATCTACCAAGGGCAGGCTCCCGAGCGCGACTACTGTGTGCAGCGCACGCACAAGGTATTTCGCTGGTGGTACATGTACGCCGGCGGGATCGTTACCGACTGGGGCAACCATCATGTCGACATCGCCCAATGGGGCACGGACCGCGACCTGACGGGTCCGACGACAATCGACGCCCGGGGCCTTTTTCCCAACGAAGGCCAGGCCGACTGCTTTGATACAGCCGATCGTTTCTTCAGCCGCATGACCTATCGGGATGGCCCCGATCTGCTGTTCTTCTCCGCCGTCAACGACAAACGCGTCTACGGCACCGAAGAGGGCGACCCGACGCCGCAAGAGAAACTTGACTGGGTGTTCGGAGACGATTGTCCGGAAAAGATCAAAACATTCGACCGCAACGGCATCATGTTCATCGGCGACGGGGGGCGAGTTTTTGTCAACCGCGGCGGGGTCCACGGCAAAGCGGCCGAAGAACTGGCCAACAACCCGCTACCGAGCGACGCCTGGCGAGTGCCGCCGGGCAACGATCACATGGGCAACTTCTTTCAGTGTGTGAAGACGCGAGCGGAACCGGTGGCCCCGGTGCGGATCGAGCATCGCACGGTCTCCATCTGCCATCTCACGAATCTTTCGATCCGCCTGGGTCGGCCGTTGAAGTGGGATCCGGAGACAGAACAGATCGTCGGCGACGAAGAGGCGAACCGCTGGCTGTCTCGCGAACAGCGCGATGGCTACACAATCCGGAGTTAGTGCGAGGTCCACTAGGCTCGTGAAGCTAGCTCGGCGCCCTTCTGCTCGATCAGCGCGAGTAGCGCCTTCTGCGGATCGGCGAACTTCTTGATGCCCTCGGCCATGAGGGTGTCTTCCAGGTGTTGGGAGTCGACCAGCTTGGTGATTTCGTCGACCACAGCCGCGGGCGGCATTTGGTCGACGGTGCGGGTGAAGGTCTTGCCGCTGGCTTCGATGGCTTCGTTCGTGGCCGGGGGATTGGTTTGAATGTCGCTGCCGACCAAGGCCTCGACATATTTCCACGGCGGATCGTCGGCGCTTTTGGTGCCGGTGCTGGCGAAGATGATCTCCTGCTCGAGCGGCGTCGGATGCTCGGCCCAGAAGCGATTGTTTTCCTGCCACAGTTGCTTGGCGTTGAGAATGCCGACCTGCCCTTGAGCCGCGGCCGAGAGCTGGGGGACGTGCTTCTGAGTGTAGACGTCGACGCGAGAGATGAAGATGCTGTAAACGCTCTTGAACTTGTCTAGCGTCGGCAGACGTTGGGCGCCACGCCAGACGGCGTCGCGAGCCGCCAGGTATTGCCGCATCGTGAAGATGAGCGTCACGTTCAGCGGCACTCCCGCGGCGGCGAGGTGTTCGACGGCTTCCAAGCCGGCCGGCGTGGCGGGCACTTTGATCATCCGGTTCCGGTTGCCGGAGTACCACTTCGTGCCGAGTTCGACGTAGCTGGCCACGCGCTTTTCGTGGGCGAGTTGGTTCTCCGGGTCTTCCAACAACGGGTCGACTTCGAAGCTGACGTAACCATTGTTGCCGCTGGTGGATTCCCAGATGGAGAGGAACGACTCCTGCGCCGCGGCCACGACTTGGTCGGTCAGCGCCCAGGTGGTGGAGTCGGTGGTGCTATCAGGTTCGTTGAGCAGTTCCGAGAGTTGGTCATCAAATCGTCCCGACTTGATCAGGTCGCTGATAATGATGGGATTGGACGTCGCGCCGGTGGCGCCAAGTTGGCGGTTAGTGGCGATCAGATCGGGGTCGACCGAGTCGAGCCAGAGTTTGGTGCCGGCCTGGGCGATTGATGCTAGCGGGGAGCTCATGCTGAGCGGTCCTTTGCGGTGAGGAACTGGGGGAGGGATGCTGATGCTGGCGATTCTTCCCGGGCGGAGGACGATTGGCAAGGGCCTGCAGCGGTGGCGTCGCATGCATGTCATCCTCCAGGTGAGTGGAAAAGATGGGCAATATAGGCGAGGTATGCACGAACGGCTAAGAATGCGGGTTAACGCGTTTTTTCCGATTTTTCCGGTTATTCCTGCATGTCAGACGGAATGTGGACGATGAAATCCCCGGATGAAAGCCTGGCCTCAGCCTGAGGCAGGCACGTGGTCTGTAAGTTAGGGAGCTATACCGGTGAAGAATCTCATCGTTCTGCTGTTTGTGGGGCTCACGGGAGTGTCCTGCTTTGGGGTGGTAGCAGCACAGGAATTGCTGATCGCGCCGCGTGAGGGCGAGTTTGGGGGCAACGTCCCTGATCTGGCCCTACCGCCCATGCCTGAGCCGGTCGTGGACGGAGACCAACAATTCGATGGGGATGCCAGCGATGGAATTTCCAGTGAAGAGGGATCCAGCGAACCGTATGAGACAACTCCCTACTCCGATTCGCGGGAGTCTGGCGATGGCGAATACATCGAGCAACTCGAGCCGTATGTTTCGGACGATTGCCAGATGTTTCAGTGCAACGAACCGGTGCTGGAAAGCACGGGAACGTGGATTCGCCGCGGATTTTGGTACGCGGAAGTCGACGCAGTGCTCTTTAATCACAAATCTGCTCGCGATCCGATTCCACTGGCCGTTCAGCTTACGGGTCTTAGCATATCTCCGTTCCAAACACCGACCGGCAATGTGCTGAGAATAGAAGGCTCCAAACCGGGCATTGAAGCGGCGCCGCGGCTGAACTTGGGGCGATTCCTTTTCCGCGATCACAAGAATCGTGACCATGTTGCTGAATTCACGGTGTATGGCGGTGGCGAATGGACGCAACAAGCAACACTCAATATCAACCCCAACAACGATTTTGGCACTGACAGCCTGATTATTCCGGCGATTGTCGACGGAGGAATGACCTCCTTCGACGGCGCCACCAAATCCAGCTTTCGCTACGACAGTCGCTTCAACAACTTTGAATTGAACTACCGTGTCAAGGACCGCATGGTCCGAGACCAGATGGAAATGGAGCCCAGTGGACGTTGGGTTCGCCGGGCCAGGCCTTCGATCACTCGCTCCTTCCTGGCCGGCATCCGGTTCTTCGATTTCAACGAGGGTCTCGACTGGACGGCTTCGGGCATAGATCCCAACGATGTCGGCGCCAACGACCATGGAGCCGCGCGAGTGCTAGTAGACAAC
The DNA here is from genome assembly GCA_964195615.1 of uncultured Granulosicoccus sp. Classification (GTDB taxonomy): domain Bacteria; phylum Planctomycetota; class Planctomycetia; order Pirellulales; family Lacipirellulaceae; genus Bythopirellula. The sequence goes on from CAXMSB010000167.1 coordinate 4,713, forward strand.
GACCTGTTTGGCACCCAGCTAGGTTTCTCCCACATGTACGAAACCGCACGGTGGAGCGGCGGCGTGAAGACCAAGGGTGGGATGTTTTTCAATATCATCGACGCCAGGAATACTTTTTTTAGAACTCTCAACCGGACGGATGATGAGGTGTCCTACGACTCTACGCTGGAAGCGGACGAACTGAGCTTTATCGGAGAAGCCGCTCTGCTCGGCAAATGGCACCTGCGGCCGAATTTCTCGCTGCGGGCCAGTCTCGAGGTACTGTTTGTCTCCTCGGTGGCGTCGGCGCCGAAGCAGCTACCCGGCGTGTTCATTCCGGGCGGACCCCCGACGATTTCCACCAACAGTGATTCAACTTGGCTCGGCGGCTCGATTGGCTTCGAAGGGTATTGGTAAGCCGCCGATTCCCAGGCGTTTTTTCGCCCAGAATCCGCCGCATACGGCAACTGCCTGCCGGCTGTCTGCTAGCAACGCTACTGTGCCCGCATTCCAATCGGTCCTCAGGGAAGGCGTTGCGACCCTCAGAACCCATATTTGAGGGTTTTCGTCAGCCGAAACCCGCTCTGTCGACGTAGACGTACACTGCGATTCCCGGTAGCCTAGGTCTCTATGGAAGCACCGGCGCGGGCAGGCGAGGCGACTCTCTTGGCGCAGCCCGGCGGCCTCCGCGAGCCGTCCTTCGAGCGAAAGTCGTTCTGGACGTTGTGCTACGAATTCCCGCCCCCTGGGGCTCTGATGGGGCCTGGGTCCCTCGCTACACCGACAATTCGATGAAGCAACCTTCGTTTCTGGCACGCAAGACGCTGGGGTGGCCCAACTACTTTTGGCTCGCCATGATGGCTGCGTTTCTCGTGGCTTTCGTGCCTCGTGGCGCTCGCAGAGCGATCGAATCGAACACGAACAAAGCCGAAGACTGGTTGCCGCCCAACTACTCCGAATCGGTCGACCTGCAATGGTTTCGTGATCATTTCATGGGCGAGCAGTTCGCCCTGGTGAGCTGGCCCAGCTGTACGCTGGGCGAAACCGAAAAGCTCAATCAACTGGCCAGGAAGCTTGTTCCCAGCAAAGAGACGCTGGCCAATGCCAGCGAAGACTCACCTTCCAGGCAGTGTGCCCGTTGGTACAAGCGGGTGATCACCGGACCCGACGTGTTGGAGCAACTGGTCAGCCCTCCCTTGGCGCTCGACTACGGCGAAGCGATTAAGCGAATCGAAGGTGCGCTGGTAGGGCCCGTGCAGAAGGATGCCGAGGGAAACTCGCTGGGCAACGATTCTCGGGTAACCTGCTTAGTCGTTTTCCTGACAGAAGAAGCGACCAACGACAACAAGACCATGCGCGCCGCGGTGGAGAACATCGCCACGGTAGCCGCCAAGAACTGCGCCATTGACCCAGACACGATCCACATGGGCGGTCCCCCGGTCGACAACATCACGATCGACAAAGAGGGAGAGGCCACACTGATGCGGTTGGCCTCTTTGTCGGGCATTGTCGGCATTGTGCTCTCCTATTGGTGCTTCCGCAGCTTCAAGCTCACCAGCATTGTGTTTGCCGTGGGTGTTTTGAGCGCCGGGATGAGTCTGGCGGTCGTGTTCTACTTCGGCATTGTCGAGGTAGTTCTCATGGGATTCACCAAACCGTATCTGGGAACGGTGGATGCGATACTCATGTCGATGCCCGCAGTGGTGTATGTGTTGGGCCTTTCCGGCGCGATCCACATTGTGAACTACTACCGCGACGCCCGTCGTGAAAATGGGTTGCGCGGCGCGGCCGAGTCGGCGGTTCGCTTGGGCTGGGCCCCTTGTGCGTTGGCCGCTTTTACCACGGCAGTCGGCTTGGGGTCTCTCTACACGAGCGACATCCTGCCAATTAAGAAATTCGGCATGTTTACGGCCATCGCCGTGATGGGTACCGTCGGCGTGTTGTTCACCATCCTGCCGGTGTTTCTCCATCGATTCCCTATTAGCGACGACCTGGTGGAGCGGCAGTCGGGACGCCACACTTCGGGGCATCTCCCGGAGTGGATGAAACGGATCTTTGGCGTCGTGGTGGGTCGCTACGCGCTGGTCTGCCTGTTCTGGGCCGTGGTGATGGGCGCGTTTGCGATCGGGCTTACGCGAATCGAAACCCGGGTGCAGCTCTTGGGGCTCCTGGATGAAGAAACCGACCTGATCCACGACTATACCTGGCTGGAAGAAAACCTCGGCAATCTCGTGCCGATGGAAGTGGTGCTTACCGTACCGCCCGAGAAGATTCGCACGGCCGACGAACATGCTGAGGAAGATGGCCAACAATATCGGTTGACCATGCTCGAGCTGCTGAACATGACGCGCGAAGTTCAGGCCGGCATCGAAAATCTGTCGGAAATCAGCCGTGTATTGTCCGTGGCCACTTTTACCCCTGAAAACACCGATTCGGGTATCGTTAACGCGGACCGAAGTGCGGACTATGCCAAGAACAAGAGCCTTGAAGAGAATCGCCAGATGTTGCTCGACGGCGACTATCTGCGAATGGAGCATACCGAGGCCCGCACCAAGCAGGAAACGGGCCGAGAGCTGTGGCGCGTGAGCGCCCGCGTAGCGGCGTTGAGCGAGGGTGACGAAGGCGTCGACTACGGCCGCTTCGTCGAGGAACTCAAGAGGGCGGTCGACCCGGTGTTGGTGGCTTACCAGCAGCGCGACCAGATTGTCGCCAAACTTCACGAGGCAGGCCAGCAAATCGACGGTTCGCAGTTGTGCATCTTGTACCGCACGCCTGGCGACGATCCCGCGCCGGGGCCCGGCACTCAGGAATCGGTGCTGCTCAAGCTGTTGAAGCGCAGCGGCGTTCAGGCCAGGACCCTGCCGGATGGGAAGGTGATTCGGGCCCTGACTTCCTACAACCTAGCTCTGTTGGATGCGAACGAAGACAACCCAAAATACTTGGATGCCGCAATCGCAGCGCTGAGCGAGCAGAACGCCTTGATTCTGGTCTCTGCCAGCAGCGACCCGATGGCGAAACAGTTGGCCGACGGTGGTGTATTGGTAATCGACGTTTCGGACGTGCCTGTCGAAGAGCATTCCGCCGCGATTGCGATTGCCGAGAGCGACGCGCCGCGGGCGATCCGGGCCGTTTACACCGGCATGATTCCTCTAGTCTACAAAACGCAGCGAGAACTGCTTGTCAGCCTCAAAGAGAGCATCATGTGGGCGACGGTTTTGATTGCCGTGGTGCTGATGTTCGTGTTGAAGAGCCCCATCGCGGGTTTGATCTCGATGATCCCGAACGTGTTTCCCATCGTGATTATCTTCGGCGGTTTAGGTTGGCTGGATATCAAAGTGGACATCGGCATCATGATGACGGCCAGTGTGGCTCTGGGTGTGGCTGTCGACGATACGATTCACTTTCTCACCTGGTTCCGTCGCGGCATTGCCATGGGTTACGATCGGGTGCAGTCGGTGATGCTCGCCTACGATCGGTGCGCTACGGCGATGATGCAGACTACGCTTATTGGCGGCCTGGGTTTGGCCGTGTTTGCTACGAGCACATTTACGCCCACCCAGCAGTTCGGCTACCTGATGATCTCGATGCTAGGGGCAGCGCTGATTGGCGACTTGCTGATGTTGCCAGCTCTGTTGATCAGCCCGTTGGGGAGATTCTTCAGCGTCGGTGCACCGGCCCAAGTTCCCGAGGACGAGGCGATCGAAGAACAGCACCTGCCGCCGGTTCTGGAGCCGGTACTATTGGCCGAGCGCCAGCCGTCACTGCCGGCGGATGAGAAGCAGCGAGTCGGCTCCGGGGGAAATGCTGGCATTTCTAACGAGGCCGCTATGTCGGACGGAGAGATAGAGGAGCTGTTGGCGGGTCCCCACGCGGCATTGCACGCCAAACTCCGCGAACTTAGGCGAGAGCTTCCCCAGGGCCCTGTCTCTTCTTAGAACGGTTGTCGCTTAACTGCAGCTGGTCTTTCGTCGGTTGAGACTGCGAAATATGTGGAAACGACCGCTACACGTATGTGCATCATGCACTAGAATCCGAGTGAATGGCGGAACTCCTCACGCTGGTCACCCGCCCGCCTTGCTGTCTCGGAGAGACTGATGTCGCGTCGCAATATGCTGCTGCTGATAGCCACGGGGTTCGTATCGTATTTCTGCTACCTGCGCGGGGAGCAGAATCCGTATGCCCGGTATGTGGCGGCGGGCTATTCGATGATCGATCGCTGGTCGCTAGAGGACGTGCCCGACGAGGAGCTCTTCGAGGGCGCCATGCGAGGGATGGTCGCGGTGCTCGGTAAACATGGCGACGAGCACTCGTTGTACGTCAATCAAGAAGAGCGAGACGCTTTTCGAGAAGACCTGACCCAGGAGTTTGGTGGCGTGGGCGTGCGGATTCGGCTGCTGGGCCAGCCGCCTCAGTTGACGGTCATCGGTCCGCCGGAACCCGGTACGCCAGCGTTCGCCGCCGACATCCGCTCGGGCGATCGCATCCTGGCGATCAACGGCGAGCCCACCCAGAGCATGCAGTTGCTCGACGTCCTCAAGCAAATGCGCGGACCAATCGGCGAACCGGTCGTCCTCTCGCTAGTTCATGTCGGAGAGACGGAGCCGGTCGACGTCACGCTCACGCGGGCGGTGATTACGGTCGAGTCGATTCTCGGCGACGTCCGCGACAAGGACAACGGCTGGCAATTCCGCCTGGCGCAAGAGCCGCGCCTTGGCTATGTGCAGATCATCACATTCGGCGACAAAACAGAAGCGGAGCTCACTCGCGTCTTGGCGACGATCACCTCCGAAGGCGTCGAAGGACTGATCCTTGACGTCCGCGACAATCACGGCGGAGCACTCGACGCCGCGGTGGGCATCAGCGATTTGTTTCTCCGCGCGGGTCAACCAATCGTCACCACGCACGGTCGGGACAGGGTGACTCGCGATCGTTTCGTTTCCACCGGTCGGGGCGGGTACACGCAGATTCCGATTGTCGTGTTGGTCAACCAGGACAGCGCCAGTGCCAGCGAGATTCTTGCCGCTTGCTTGCAGGACTACGGACGCGCCGCAATCATTGGCCAACGGACCTACGGCAAGGGGACGGTCCAACGACTGTTGCGAGTCGAGTCGGGACGAAGCTTGCTCAAGCTCACTTCGGCCACCTACTGGCGACCCAGCGGCAAGAATATTCACCGCATGCCGGGCGCCAGCGAGAACGACGACTGGGGCGTGTCGCCCGACAAGGGCCTGGAAGTGGTTCTCGACGAAGATGAATTCTTGCAGTGGCGACAGTACCGACGGCGACGCGACGTCTTCGGCGACCGGCGCGACAGTCCGCTTGTCCAACAGATCGATGCGGAGGATGGTGAGCTTCCCGAAGAGTTTGTCGACCGGGCTCTGGAATTGGCCGTGGATCTGTTGGTCGAAAAACTCGACAGGCCCGAATCGCCTAATCGCTAAAGCTTCCGGCGGCTTGCACGGGGTTTGAAGAAACTTCTCTCCCATGGCTGTCCGAGGGGGCCTTCTCGGCAAACATGCCGTCTCGATAGAAATCGCACAAGTTGTTTCCAGTAAACGGGTTGCACTGATTTCCTGGCCTCGTTGCTGGCTTCTTTCGAAGGTTTTGGCACGCCAACTGCGTTTGTATGTGCCAGACGGCGAGCCGAGGTTCGCCGCTGCGGACGGGCGCCTCTCAGAGAGTGCTTTCCGCGGGCTGTTGTGTTCGGCTCCAAGGCCAAGGGATGTACGGCTTGGGCAACACGCGCCTCTTTTCTAGGCTCTTGTTTAATGTCGATCACGCTCGGGCGATTCTGCCCATCAGAGAGAGGAATAATCTAATGGTTGCGCCGCGCAGGATGAAGAAGGTTTTCTGTACTGTGGTTCGCGTCCCGGTGCTGGGAGAAAGAACTTCCGACCGAATGGGCCGCCCGAGCGATTTGTTGCCGTGGGCCGATCCTTACATTGCTCGTCTGGTTCAGAATCTACAAGAGGAGGTTCGCTACGAACGTTCGACCTCACCTCTGCGAGCCGAGTTGGAACCCCCCTGCCCCACCTCCGAACCCGATTGGGATTGGAAAGAGGAGCCTCGCTGGTCGTTTAGTGACGAGACTTCTGGCTAACAACGGTATCGGGGTAAACACTGGTGGCAGAGCCCTGGGGTTGCGACCCCAGGGCTTTTTCTTTTTTCAACGATTTGTCGAATTCGCTTGGCATACCAAACCATCGGCCAGCAAAACGCGCCGCAGTTCCGCCGCGATGAAAAACGAACCGGTGATGCACACCAACTCGTCGGGCGCGGTGGTCGCTTGGATTAGTTTCCAAGCCCTCTCAGGACGCGGTTCTTCGACGACACTCTCGGCTATGTCATCGCGTTTCAAGCGTCTGAGTTCCGCGCGAACCATCTTTCCTAGCTCCGCGGTCGGCACGGCCCGGGGATTTTCCTGATATTGGGTGACGACGACGCGACGAAAATGTGGCGTGAGTTCGCGGACGATGCCCGCGACGTCCTTGTCGAGAGTCGCTGCCAGTAGCAGAGTGCGGCGCTCGCAGGAAAAACTCTTCCGCAGCACTTTCACCAGCGCCTGGACGGAGGCCACGTTGTGGGCCACGTCGAGCACTACGGTCGGCCGTCGGCCGAGCACTTCCACACGAGCAGGCAACGCCAAGCCGCCCAACCCCTCGTGCATCGCGCCGGTGGAGATCAGCCAACCCTGGCGGCGCAACTCCACGGCAGTGGCCAACGCCAGCGCGGCATTCGCCGCCTGATGCTCGCCCAACATCCGCAGCGGTGCGTCGGTGAGCTGGAACGGCTCGTCGTCCATTTGGCCGTGGAAATCCAAATGGCCCAAGCCGTCGTGTTGGTTCAGGTCATGGGGAGCGCGGTAGCCGTGCGAAAAATCTCGGCCTGCTTCGAGCATGCGGCAGCCATGCTGTTGGGCGATCTCGGCGATCACTCGTCGAGGTTCCTCGCTGAGCGGGCCGCACAGCACGGGGACGCCCGGTTTGATGATGCCCGCCTTTTCGGCGGCGATTTCCGCGAGCGTGTTGCCCAACTGCTTGGTGTGATCGAAGCTGATGCTGGTGATCACGGTGACGGCCGGCTGACAGACGTTAGTCGAATCGAGCCGACCACCGAGCCCCACTTCCAGCACGGCCAGGTCGACTTGCCGCTCGACGAAGTACATCAACGCCAGCGCGGTGGTCAGCTCGAAGTACGTGGGGCTGAGCGAAGTGTCGGCACTTGTGGCGGCTTCCTGATCCATTGCCTGTACGATTGGCCGGAGACGTTGAACGAGCGCCGTCAACTCGTCGCCAGCGGCCGGCTGGCCATTCACCGAAAACCGTTCTTCGATTCGTTCCAGGTGGGGCGAACTGAACACGCCCGCGTCGTGCCCGGCGGCGTTCAACACGCTGGCGAGGAAAGCGGACGTCGAGCCTTTGCCCTTCGTGCCGGCGACATGGACGATCGGCAAACCGATGTCGGGATTGCCCAGCCGAGTGAGCAACTGTCGCATGCGATCGAGCTTGAGTTGTCGTCGACCGTAGGGCACCCAGGGCGAACGCTCGTAGTTGATCCGCCCCAACAGAAACTCGATCGCCTGCTCGCGGTCGTGCGATGCGGACGAGGAGGGCAGGGCGATATCGTCGGTTTTCAGAGATTGCGGCATCGGCCATCCTGGCGAAGTGGGAAAACGCTCCAATGTAGCATCGTCGGGAACGGCTTGCGAAGGGGGCCTTATCTCGGCTGAAAACCGGCCTGCTGGATCAATTCGCGGACTCGGTCTTCGCTGACCTCGCCATGGACGACCGCCTGACCCGGCTGGAGGGTGACCCGGGCCTGCTCGACGTGGGCGTCGCCGGCGAGCGTTTTCTCGAGTTTGGCGACGCAATTGCCGCAGGTCATGCCGGCGACGCCAACTTCGATCGTCGGACCGTTGGTGGGGGCTGCCGGAGTCCAGCGCCGCTTCAGCCGCAGCAGATCCTGCGTGGCGAACCAGACGATCAACACAGCCAGCAACGCGGCGCTGGCGATGCTCCACCAGTTGCTCATCTCGTGTTCGTGGCCGATGGTGGCGCTGTCGGCGCTGATGACAAACTGAAACGCCCAGCCGCAGGCGATGCTGCCGACGATGATCGTGGTCAGGTAGATCGCCAACGGCCTTCGGCCCAGGGTGCGGTAGACGGCCCCGAGGGTGGCGACGTTGGTGGCGGGCCCGGCCATGAGAAACACCAAGGCCGCGCCGGCCGGCAAGCCGCTGGCCACCAGCGCCGCGGCGATCGGCACCGAGGCAGTCGCGCAGACGTAGAGCGGCACGGAAATAATCAGCGTCACCCCCATGGCCGCCAGGCCGCCATAGGTGGCCAGGCCGTCGAGTGCATGTTGCGGCATAAACGCGGTGATCGCCGCCGAAACCACGACGCCAAACACCAGCCAGCCCCAGATCGAACGGAGCAGTTCCAAGCTGTGGCTGACGAGGGCGGCCGTTCGATTGGCGGGCAACGGTTGCTGTGGTTCTATGATTGGCAGCGGACCGGTTGCCGGTTTCGCCGAGCCGTCAGTCA
>CAXMSB010000168.1:0-5655 GCA_964195615.1 uncultured Granulosicoccus sp.
ACTCCCGAGTAGATCCGCGATCCGATCGAGTCGGCACACACTTGCCCGGTAAGGTCGACCTCGATGGCGCTGTTGATCGCGGTGACTTTGGGATGACGGCGAATCACGGCCGTGTCGTTGACGTAGGCCGCGGAGAGCAACTCGACGGACGGGTTGTCGTCGATAAAGTCGTAAAGCCTTTGGCTTCCGACGCAAAAACTGCCCACCACCTTGCCTCTTTGGCTGGCCTTATGAACGCCGGTGATGACGCCCATTTCCACCAGATCGACCACGCCGTCGGAGAACGTTTCCGAGTGGATGCCCAGGTCAGAGTGGTCGCGCAGCGAACCTAGCACGGCGTCGGGGATGGCGCCGATGCCCAGCTGCAAAGTCGCGCCGTCGTCTACCAATCCCGCGACATGACGACCGATGGCACGTTCGGCAGTGGTCGGATCTGGGGCCTTCGTCGCGTGCAGCGGCACGTCGTGTTCGATGGCACAGTCGATGTTCGACACGTGCAGAATGCCATGCCCATGGGTGCGCGGCATGTGGCTGTTGATCTGCGCGATCACAAAGCGGGCGGAGTTCACCGCCGCCAACGAGGCGTCGACGGAAACTCCCAGTGAGCAGAAACCGTGACGATCGGGGGGTGAGACTTGCACGAGAGCCACATCCAACGGGAGCACTCGGTCGATGAACAGTCCCGGCGCCTCGCTCAAGAAAACGGGAACGTAATCGGCATTGCCTTCGCTCGCCGCCTGACGGACGTTTTTGCCCAGGAACAGGGCATTGGTGTAAACGCGGCCTTCCATCTCGGGATTCGCATAGGGGGTGTCGCCCTCGGTGTGCAGATGAATCACCTCCAGGTTGTGCAGACTTTCCGCACGACGACTCATGGCATTGATCAGCGGTTGAGGCGCTGCTGCCGCGGTATGGATGAAGATTCGGTGACCCGTCTGAATGACTGAGACTGCTTCGTCAGCCGTCAGGATGTGCATGTTGGTACTCCATTTCTGTCAGAAACGCTGTCTCTATAACTTGATCGGCCGCACTTCGAGTTACCCTGCTCGCGATCAGCGCTGCCAAGGAACTGCCGTGGCACGCGCAGAAACGGGGTAACGAAGGCCTTCGCCGTCGGGAATCTGAGACTTTTGGGTAGGTCGGCAGCGGCTCACTTTTCAGTTCGCCGCTGATGATGTGGGAGGGAAGGGGCTACCGGCCGCAATTCTTGTGCCGATCAACCGCCGATGCAACGTGCCGGTGGCTTTCCGCGGTCGCCGTAGTTTTCTCGGGGAATCCTGCTCAATCGCATGGCGAAATAGCCCTACCCCTTTTGTAGTGTCCAATCGAGAGTCCCGCAACCACACCAGAGTGTGTCAAGATGATGCGCTCTGCTGCTCGTTCGCAGGCGTTTTCGTAGTCTGACCGCCCACCCATCGGCGGTTTACCCCTTCACAACCCCGCGCTCTTCCAGCAGCTGCATGATGCGGTCGATGCACTCGTCGACGTCGAGTTCGTGCGTGCCGAGGACGAGGTCGGCTTGAGTGGGCTCTTCGTAGGGGGCGGTGACGCCGGGGAAGTTGGCGATTTCGCCCTTGTCGGCGGCGCCGTAAAGGCCTTCTTGATCGCGAGCGCGGCAGACGTCGATCGGGGCGTTTAGATGCACCACGAGGAAACGGTCGCGACCGACCACTTCGGCCGCCTTCTGCCTGACCTCTTCGCGAGGGGCTAGGAAAGCCGCCACGCATAGCAGGCCAGCGTCGTTCATTAATTTGGCCACCTCGGCGCTGCGGCGGAGGTTCTCGCTGCGGTCGTCGGCGGTGAAGCCCAAGTCGCGGGTGATGCCACGACGCATGTTTTGCCCGTCGAGCACTGTGCAGGCTCGGCCCAAGTCGAAGAGCCGTCGCTCCAAGGCGTAGGCGAGCGTCGACTTGCCCGCGCCCGCCAGGCCGGTGAGCAGAATGGTGGCCGGCTGCTGGCCAAAACGGGCTTGGCGTTCTTTGGCGGTGACGTTGCTCCGCTCGGCCTGCAGGGTCTCGCGGACCTCGTCGTCCCAATGTTCCTGTTTGCTGCCGGGCGTACGCTCGAGAATCATTCCCGCGGCGACGGTCACGTTCGAGATCCGATCGATCACGATAAACGACCCGGTGCCGGGGTTGCCCCGATAGCCGTCGAAGGCGATCGGTTGGTTGAGCTGCACCTGGCAGCGTCCGATTTCGTTGAGCCCCAGCGTGGGGGCGTCCTGGCGGTGCAGCGTGTTAACGTCGATTTGGTAGCGGAGCGTCGTGACGCTGCCGGCGATCAATTTCGATGTTTGCTTGATGAGATACTGCTTGCCTGGGACCATCGCTTCTTCGGCCATCCAAACGATGGTGGCGTCGAACGAATCGGCCATGTGCGGCACGTTGTCGGGGCGCACGATCATGTCGCCGCGGCTGACGTCGATCTCGTCTTCCAGCGTGAGTGTGATCGCCATGGGCGAAAACGCTTCTTCCAGTTCGCCGTCGAAGGTGACGATCGATTTCACGCGGCTGGTGTTGCGCGAAGGCAGGCTCATAATCTCTTCGCCCTTGCGAACTCGCCCCGAGGCAAGCGTGCCGCAGAAACCGCGGAAGTTCGGGTCGGGACGATTGACGTACTGCACAGGGAATCGCAAATCGATGAGATTGCGGTCGGAGCCAATATGTACGTTCTCGAGCAGATTCATCATCGTGCCGCCGCCGTACCAGGGCATCTCTTCCGTGCCGGGGTCGACGACGTTCAGCCCAATCAAAGCGCTCATCGGTACGAAGTGCAGATCGCCCATGTCGAGTCGGGAGGCGAAATCGCTGTATTCCTTCTTGATCTCGTTGAACCGCTCTTCGGAGTAGTCGACCAGATCCATCTTGTTTACCGCGACGATCACGTGCTTGATGCCCAGCAGCGAGACGATAAAGGTGTGCCGACGCGTTTGCGTCAAAACTCCGTGATCGGGACGAGCGTCGATCAGGATAATCGCCATGTCGCAAGTGCTGGCGCCGGTGGCCATGTTTCTGGTGTACTGCTCGTGGCCGGGGGTGTCGGCGATGATGAATTTCCGCTTGGCGGTGGAAAAGTAGCGGTAGGCGACGTCGATCGTGATGCCCTGCTCGCGCTCGGCCTTGAGACCGTCGGTCAGTAGGGCCGGATCGAAATCGCCACCGACGGAGCCAAGCGTGACAGAATCCTTTTCAATCGCCGCGAGTTGATCTTCATAGATCATCTTCGAGTCGTAGAGAAGCCGACCGATGAGTGTGCTCTTTCCATCATCGACGCTGCCGCACGTAAGGAAGCGCAAGAGCTCCTTCTGCTCATGCTGCTTGAGATAAGCGTCGATGTCGGTTTCGATAAGCTCGGATTGATGGGACATGGGATAGCGGAATTCGGATTGTGGATTGCGGTATTAACGGACTTGCGAATGCGGATACCGCAATCAAAAGTACCCTTCTTTTTTCTTCTCTTCCATCGAACCGGCCTGGTCGTGGTCGATCACTCGGCCTTGGCGTTCGGAGGTCTTGGTAAGCAGCATTTCTTGGATGATCTCGGGGAGCGTCGCGGCGGTCGACTCGACGGCACCGGTGAGCGGGTAGCAACCGAGCGTTCGGAAGCGGACCGTGCGCTCTTCGATCTTCTGTCCCTCTTTGATCGGCATGCGGTCGTCGTCGACCATGATCAGCGTGCCATCGACTTCCACGACTGGTCGCTTGGCCGAGAGATACAGCGGCACAATCGGGATGCTCTCCAGATGGATGTATTGCCAGACATCCAGTTCGGTCCAATTCGAGAGGGGAAACACCCGGATGCTTTCGCCTTTGTGAACTTTACCGTTGTAGAGGTTCCACAACTCAGGGCGTTGATTCTTGGGGTCCCAACGGTGATTCTTGTCGCGGAACGAATAGACGCGCTCTTTGGCACGCGACTTTTCCTCGTCGCGGCGGGCGCCGCCGAATGCGGCGGCGAATTGGTATTTGTCGAGCGCCTGCTTGAGGGCGGTCGTCTTCATCACGTCGGTGTGTACCTGGCTGCCGTGGGTGAACGGGCCGATGCCCTCCTTCACGCCTTCCTCATTGATGTACACAATCAAGTCCCAGCCCAGTTGTTCACGGATCAGCTTCTCGCGAAACTCGATCATCTCGTGGAACTTCCACGTCGTATCGACGTGCATCAGCGGAAACGGCGGCTTGGCGGGGTAGAATGCCTTCTCGGCCAACCGGACCATCACCGACGAATCCTTGCCGACCGAATAGAGCATGACGGGATTGTCGAACTCGGCGGCCACCTCGCGGATGATGTGGATGCTCTCGGCTTCGAGTTGTTTCAGATGCGTGAGATTGTAGGAGGTCATTGCTTGCCGAGAGGGGGGGCGGGCGAATACGCGGGCGAAAAAACGGTCTCTGGACTGGTCGTTCTGTACGGAAACTAACGGTTGCCAGACGGTAGACCCATCAGTCTAAATGTCCGGGTTGACAAGTACAACTCGAACTTCGCAGGCGGAAATAAGCCTACGGCGGAAACAATCGGTGCCGCTGGCTCCGATTTCCGCATGCCCGGGGGGCAGCATGCCCCAAAAAACTTGCAAAGAACCGCATGTTCCGGGATAATGAGGATGGAATGCTAAGCCGGGGGGTGCCGGGCGGAAGATTCTCGTGACTTTAGGAACAGAGTCTCATACCAGCGGATGGCAGCAAGTTGCCCCCGGCGTGCGGAGCGTCGATCAAGGCTTGTTTCAGTCTCGTCCGGACCCTTCGACTGGAACTATCGATTTTTAAGGCGCTCTCGATGTCTGATTGCTCAACTCTACGAATTTGGCCGATGGTGCGACTCGTGCGATTGGCGCTGTTGGTTGCGGGGTGGCTGTGTCTGCCCCTGGCGGCTGAGGCCGCTTGGCAGGACGACGTCGGACTCACCCAGTTGCGGGAAGCGCTCGGCGAGGCCATGCTGACGGGCAACGGCGTCTTTATTTCGCAAGTGGAAGCAGGTTATTTGGGCAACCAAAACAACTATGTCCCCGATCCCAATAGCCCGATCTTCGACGCCGCGCTCGATCCCTTCGGAGAGGAACCAACATTTGTTAATGGCAGCGCTGGGGCGCATCCTAACCCGGGTACTTCCCTCCACGCGACCAGCTCCGTTGCCAAGTTCTATTACGGCGACGGTGTTAACGGAGTTGCTCCGGGTGCCAATACGATTGTCAACTACGAAGCAAACGACTACTTGAAGAATTTTCTCAATTGCGGCAACTCTGGTTGCGGGACCTCGGCGCCCGATGCACCGACGTTCACCGACCCCAGCGACGGCCAACAGAAGAGTTATGTTATTCAGAACCACGGCTGGGCGGGTTCGTTGGGTTCGAACACTGCCGACCAGAGGGCATTGCGTAAAGTCGATTATCTCGTCGACGAGTACGAGCTGACAACCGTGGTCGGTCTCGACAACGGTGATACTGGCGACCCCCACCCGACACTCAGTCACTTGCTGGGGTACAGTTACAACGCGATTGTGGTTGGAAGGTCTTCCGGTTTGAATGCTATTGGACCGACCTCGGGTGTATATGGTCCGGATCGCACCCGACCCACGATCGTTTCTTCCCAGGATTTCACGGTTAGCGCGGCGACGGCGATTGTCAGCGGAGCCGCAACCCTTATGCACGAAGAATTG
>CAXMSB010000169.1:0-2311 GCA_964195615.1 uncultured Granulosicoccus sp.
CAGTGCAAGATCGCCGGTACGTATTTCATGACCCCGGGATGGACGTTCCATTGGAAACGCATTTTTGACAAGGAATGTGGCAACATCAGCCTCGACCTAGCAAAGTCACTTTTCGCCCACTACAAACGATCCCTGCTGATAACCACTCCTCTCATGCCGGTTGAGGAGATGGAACAAAAAGCAGAGGAATTCAACGAAATGTTTGATTGCCAGTCAGAGGTGCGGGAGGGGACCTCGCGAATCCTGGACGAGGCCTGGCATGCAGCCAAACAACGTGTAACGGCCACCGCTTTCAGAGACTCGGCATAGGTACTCGTGCGAAAACTGCCCAATGGAGCAGGTTTCGGGTGCCCGCGCAATCCGCCATGGTCCCAAGTCATGGGACCGTTGGGGTACGCGCTTATTTCGGCTGAGTGACGCTACATTCCGGAGAGAGACTGAACATGAGGGTCGCAGCCATCGGGACCGGGGGTATGGTCATCCGGGTTCATCAGTCCAGGGAGTCGATCACCTGATGCGGCCTATATGGGTAATCCGCCACGAGGCAGACGACGGACCGGGGTATCTTGCCCACTTTTTTGATAGCAGGGATCTGCCTTGGGAGTTGATCTGCATCGATCAGGGGGCCCCCGTGCCAATGTCACAGGAACGCGCCTCGGCGTTGGTGTTCATGGGCGGCAGTATGAGCGCGAACGACGATCTGGAATGGATCGAGCCAGAGCTGGATCTCATTCGCCAGGCGTCGGAAGCCGGCATCCCGATGCTGGGCCACTGCCTGGGCGCGCAACTCATCAGTAAGGCGCTCGGCGGGGTGGTCACTGCGAATTCCACCAAAGAGATCGGTTGGCACCCTGTCGAACGGCTCGGTAATTCTGCGGCCAGTCGATGGCTGGGAGATCTTCCCGGTTCCTTTGAGGTATTTCATTGGCATTGGGAGACGTACTCCCTTCCGGAAGGGGGCGTCCCGTTGCTGGAGAGCGCGCATTGCGGGCGCCAAGGCTTCGCATTGGGGCACACCGTGGGGTTTCAGTTTCATCCTGAAGTCACCGCGGCCATGGTTCGTCAGTGGGCCGAGCCCACCACCGACCCTGTGTCCGTGAATGAGCCCGGAGTGCAGAGCTCTTCTCAAATTTTAGAAGGGTTGGACGAGCGCATAGCTGCGCTCCACCGCGTAGCCGATGTCCTCTACGAACGGTGGTTGAGCACCTGGATGGGTGGGTGAACTCGTACTTCCGGCTTCAGGAAAGAAGCTTGAACCGATCACCGCAATTTCTATGGCTCCAACCTCGGCGGGTGTCTTCACCCACGTGTAACTTCGTCCGCCGGAATCTGCGTGGTGCTCCTGTCGTCGTTCCATACCAAATTGGCGGATTTTCGTATCACCCTGCTGGAGCCCGACGAGGAGCGCTTCGTGGAGATCTACCGCACCGTGGGCCGGGAGATGGGAGAGTATCTGGCGTCGTGAGGGGCGCGGGGCCAGGCGCCAGGGGGGGGCCGGCTGCGGTGAGAGGATCCGCGCGGCAGCCGGTAGAACGGGCGGGGTCGACCCCGCCGAATTGGCTACGGCTTTCTGTGTTTCATCCCTGGGGGAGCCCGCAGGGCAGGGGAACTCAGACCGGGATCCCGTAGTCTTCAGGGGTCGTGTCGATTTCCTTGTCCTTGAACGGTTTTGCCTCTTCCTCGGTGGCCTTCACCAGGCGCAGCCCTGGGGCCACGGCCTTGACCACCCCGTGTTTCACCACCAGATGGCGGGGGCCGCCTTCAAGGTTGTACTCCGCGCTCTCATCGGTTCGCTTGTCGTCCATTGGGCTGTCTCCCTGTGTGACATTGCCAACTGATCTTTGCCCCGCAAGAACGGGTGGGGGTGTTCCGGGGCAACCCCGGACAGGGGGAGTCCCCCCTGGTCCGGGATCGGTCGAGCTTGTCCTCATCCCTTGATGATTGCCAGGGCTTTCTCGTTGAGCGCGTCGGTCATGTAGGGAACCCCGGTGATCGCCTCGGTCTCGCGGTTGGCGCTCATGAGGTCGTCACGGCTGATGTTGGCCAGATCGAACTTGCGCGCCCCGGCCATGAACTGCTGCAGACCGCAGGCCAGCTTGTCGGCGTAGCCGTACATGGCCACGGCGCCGAACGGTACGTTGTCCATCTCGTCGGCCCCCACTTTGTTTTTCACCGCCTCCCATCCGGCGAAGATCTCTTCCGGGTAGGTACCGACGTTCTTCACCGAAGTGGGCAGCGCCTCCCAGTGCCCGCTCAACTCGGCGCGCTTCTCGGGCTTGAACGTCCCCTCGATGTTGCTGCCCAGGTAGCC
>CAXMSB010000170.1:0-10542 GCA_964195615.1 uncultured Granulosicoccus sp.
GCTTGGCCGTCATATACTCCCGCGATGTGATACCAGCGGTCGGTTTCCAGGTCTGCGGCAGCAATACCGGGTCGTTCGGCCGTGCCGTCGGCATCGGTCGGGTTTTTCGCTATTCACCCGACGCTAGCGCGTTCGGCTCACACCGAGAACTTGGAACTACTGACAGGAAAATTGCCGGGTCAGAAAAAACCGTCAAGGACGCTGAGGCGGATTTCTCACCACGAAATTCCCAGCGCGGCCAACGGCCGCAACCAAAAACAGAAGAAACCAATATTTCGGAAGATTTGAACAGGAGGCAGCAGAGGTAGCAGAGGAGACAGTGTGACAACAAACTCTGCTGCCTCTGCTTCCTCCTGTAAGAAAATCTTCGTTTGCTGCAAAGAAATTGTTCATTAGTAGTCCGAAACACACGAAAAGAAGAATCATGCCGAGATGTTCGTGAAAATAAGAAGGAAAGCAAATCAACTACTTGGGAAATAGCCGACCGTAGCCATCGATTGACAAACCTCCCAACTTTCGTGTGTTTCGTGCTCCTAACGGTTCAAATTTGCGCAACGCACGAAGATTTGTTGTAGAAGGAAGTGGAGATAGCGAGGATTGACTACCACAGAGTACACCGAGAAAGTGTTGAGGTTTAAGCGGACAACAAGATTGACAGGATGAATCTCGCAATATCCAATCGATCTTTCCCATCCCTTTGTCTTGTCCGAACTTCCTCTCTGTGTCCTCGGTGTAC
This sequence comes from uncultured Granulosicoccus sp., assembly GCA_964195615.1. GTDB lineage: Bacteria > Planctomycetota > Planctomycetia > Pirellulales > Lacipirellulaceae > Bythopirellula. The sequence continues at coordinate 737 of CAXMSB010000170.1, forward strand.
TCTGTGGTAGAAAACTGTTTTCCTCTATGAGCAACTTTGGTTGCGGCACGTGCCGCGCTGGGTGTTTCGTGGTTCCCTCCGGTGAGAAACGCCCGCTTAGCGCACTTGGCGGCTCTCCTGGCACTGCAAAAGAAGATCGCCCTCGGAGAGGCATCCCACGAAATAGGTTTTCGACGGAGCACTCACGACCAAAAAAGCCGTCTGCGTCGGCCCACCCAATTGTCGATAATCGATTTTGTTGCCGGGAAACAATGATCCCAGCGCGGCCCCTGGCCGCAACCAAAATAGAACAAATCAGTGTTACAGAAGATATGAACAGGAGGAAGCAGAGGTAGCAGAGGAGACCGATTGACAACAAACTCTGCTGCCTCTGCTTCCTCCTGTAAAATATCTTCGTTTGCTGCGAAGAAGGTGACCGTTAGTAGCACGGAGAAACTAAATAATTGACAGAACAACTGGATCATCACGCGCACAGTCTTCTTTCCTGTAGATCCTGCCGATCGCGTTATCCTGTCGAGTCTTGCTCCCCCGCAATCACCAATTCTTGGCCACCCGTTTTCAGAAGCGCAGGGATCCGATCGCCACCGCCCACCCAGAGACGAAACCCGAAAAAAAAGCGACTCAAGTTTCTGAAATACCACTAGGTGTTGTGGTCTGGAGCCTGGGGACCACAACATTTGGGAATTCAGACGCCCATGTCGAGGCCCCCTGGCGGGCCCTTCCGCGATGCACGAGCCGAGGCGAAGCGATATACTCGGGACTGGGCGGGCCGATCTGTGGACCTTTCGCTCAACTCAGGAAGAACGCCATGAAAACGATGGAACTTTTGAAGGATCAACTGGAATTCTCCAAGCTGATGACCGCCACCCTGTTGGCCGACATGCGAGACGCCCCGCTCACCTCGCCCACGCCCCGCGGCGGAAATCATCCCCTCTGGATCGCCGGCCATTTGGTTTATTCCGAAGCGCGGATCACCAACGAAATAATGTTCGGTAAGCCGGCTCCGTTGGCCGACTGGAAAGAACTGTTCCGCGGAGGTTCACGGCCACTGGACGACGCTGGCCGATACCCGCTTACCCTCCCGGAAACTCTGGCAATGTGGGACAAAATTCGTGCGGAAACGCTCGAACTTGTCGACGGGCTGACCGACGAGGAGCTCGAATGTCCGTCCGCCAAATGCCCGCCGGGACGAGAAGCCGTGTTCGGCACCTTCGGCAAGGCACTCTCGATGGTGGTCATGCACCCGTTGGTGCATCGGGGCCAAGTCGCCGATGCTCGTCGTACGCTGCTCCGCCGACCGCTGATGGCCTGAAACGGGAGACACGCCCATGGAAAGGGTCGGCATTTCATTTCGCTCCACGCTCACGCCTGACGAGGTGCGAGAACGATACATCAAGCCGCTCCGCGCCGCTCTGCAGCGCGACGCCGCTGGCATCTACAGCAACTACCTGCGACAAGTCGACCCGGAGGCCGTCGAACCGACCGAGCACTTGCTCGTATTCGAAGTGAACGATTTTAAGGCCGGCCTGCGCTGCCTCAGGCTAGAGGCGGAAGAAATCGGCATGCCCGAGGAACTCTTGTTCCAGAACCTCAATCCTTCGCGGCCAGGGTACTGAAAAGCCGTCGGCCAAACGGATCTCAGATATACCACATCGGCCCGACGCTGGTGTGCGCTTCTTCGAGCAACTGGGCGAGCGTGATGCCCTGCAGGCGGGCCCGGCGGGCGGCGGAGAGTTCGTGGCAGACGTCTAGCAACACCGGAGCCAGCGGCGAGGTGGCCGCCGCCGAGGTCGTCGGTTCCGTGCTGGCTTCCACTGCGTCCAACACGTCGGCCAGCGTTATCTCTTGCGGCACGCCGCTCAGCCGATAGCCACCGCCGGCGCCGCGGGTGCTGGCCACGAGTCTGGCCCGTTTCAGGTCTTGCAGGATCTGCACCAAAAAGGGCGAGGGGATGCCATGCCGCTCGGCGATGAGACGCACCTGCACCGGCCGACCCGTCTCAGCATGTTGAGCCAACTCGAGCATCGCCAGACAAGCATATTCGGTTTTGGCACTAAGATTCATGGCAGTCGTCGAGAGCAATTGCAGCCGAAGTCTTGCTCTCGACACTCGACCCTAGACTCTCGACTCTTTTTAGATTCCGCTACCGTCGCGTTCTTCGAGGGTGTGCAGTCCGCACTCTGTCTTGGCGGTGCCGCTCCAGCGACCGGCTCGCTCGTCGGCTTCCCCATCTAGCACGGCCCGAGTGCAGGGCCAGCAACCGACGCTGGGATATCCTTGGTCGTGCAGTGGGTTGTAGGGCACGCCTTCGTCAAGAATCCGCTTCCACACATCGTTCTTGGTCCAGTTGGCCAGCGGACTGACTTTTACCAAATTAAATTTCTTGTCCCATCCGATGATCGCTGCCTGGGCCCGGGCATCGCTCTGGTCGCGACGGATGCCGCTCATCCAGGCGTGATTTCCTTCGGCTGCCTGCCGCAGGACCTTGATCTTGCGATCCATGCAGCATTGCGTGGGATCAGTCTTGTAGAGCGGCCCGCCGTGTTTGGCTTCGTACTCGGGCACCGACAACTCCGGCTGCAGCATGTCGACTTCGACCCCATACTTCTCGGCGATGCGATCGCGCAGATCAAGCGTCTGCTGGAATTGATAACCCGTGTCCAGATTGAAGACATACGTCTCGGGAGCCACCTTGGCGATCATCGACAGAATGACGCACCCCTCGGGTCCGAAGGCGGTGGCCATGGTCAGATGGGGCGCATATCGCTCGCTGGCCCAGGCGATGATCTCTTCGGGCGTGGCGGATTCGAGGCGCGCACTTTCGCTGGCCAGCTCCGCGAGAAACTCCGGCGTCGGCACCAACGAAACCGCCGCCGCTTGCGGGTTTGCCGTCGCGCGGGACGAATCTCGATTGCTGCTCACTGCCGAAGGCATCACAGGTACTCTCCCAGGAGGGAGGGGCGATATGGGATAGGTGGCCGCTGGGGCTGGAGCTCCAGCGTTCTGATTAATCATAAGTAACCTGGTCAACAAAGTCAAGAATCAGGGCCCTGAGCCTAATAATCGGCCATAGCAGCTCAAAAGTGCAATGATTGCCGGCGAATCGAGGCCGAATACTGCCAGCAGCCACCTCAGAAATCAGGCCAAGCGGGCCGCTTCGACGCAAGTTGCGTGTGAAACCTTGACGATTAGGTGGAATGTAGGCTCTCCGTCTCGAGGCCCTGGGAAGCAGGAATCTCCGCGAAAAACTGTCAGGAAGACCAGTCATGTCAGCACTAAAGACCGCTTCGTTCTGTTTCGCTTTGCTGTTTCTGACGGGTGAGATCGCCGCGGCGGCCAATCCTCAGGCGGGGACGAGCACGGCGGCGGGCAGGTATTTTCGCAGCGGCCGCACAATCATGCCCCACCAGCCGGCACGCCGCCCGGCACCCGAGCCCATGGACGTTTCCGGCACCGGCAAGCCGTTCAAGAATCTCTATCGCGAACCGACGCTTAGCCCCTATCTTTCACTCGACGTGCTGAACAACGAAGAGACGGGAGTGCCCAACTACTACGCTTTCTACCAACCACAGCGACGACAGCAGCAGGCCAATGAAGCCCAGGAAGCCCAGATCCGTCGCTTGCAGCAGCAACTGCACACGGCAACCGCCAAGGGTGCCGTCACCAGGAACCTGAGCGGCGGGATGCCCACCACGGGCTCCAGCTCTCAATTCATGAATCTGGGCGGATACTATCCCGGCCTGCGATAGGGTCGAGCTGACCCTACAGAAGCCGCGCGACCAGTGCCAGCGCCGCTGTTTCGACGCGTAGAATCCGCTCGCCCAGAGCAACGATCTGCCAATCGGCCTGGACCGCTTCGGCTACCTCTTCGTCGGTAAGCCCCCCCTCGGGTCCCACTGCCAAAATCGCATCGGTCGCTCGTTCAAGCTGAACCTGCTCAAAAGGCCGGCCCCCAGGATGAGCGACGATCCTTCGCTGAGGGGTTTCGGCCAACATAGCCGACCAGGAGACCGGCGGAAGAATCTCCATCAGTCGGTTCCGGCCACACTGTTTGCTGGCCTCGATCACGTAGCGCTGCAGCTTCGCCGCCGCTTCATCGCGGCCCCGCTCGCTACGTGTGGTCTTCAATGGCATTAGTCGGCTCACGCCCAGTTCGACCGCCTTTTCGACCAACCACCGCTGCCGATCACCCTTGGGCAGCGGCGCGGCGAGCGTGAGCTCAAAGGGCAGTTCCCGCTCAACATCGCGGCGCGATCCGACGGTCATCTCCACCTCGGCGCGCCCACATCGGGTCACCTCAGCCGAGAATTCTCCCCCACGACCATCGAAAAGCACGACTTCGAGCCCCGGCGCTGCACGCATCACATGCAGCAGGTGATGGGCCTCGCTGCCAGAGAGCAAGGCCGTCGGGCCCTCGATAGAGTCAGCGGAAAAGTAGCGATCGGTCATACGGTTGATAGCAGCGACTGCAATAAGATTGGGAAAGATGGGCATGCCGCGATACAAGTATCAGCGACGGCAAAGTTTCGGCCTTCATCGAGCCGATCCTCTCCTGGGACATTGTCTCGCGAATCCCGGCAGCGCTCAAGTGATGCACCACACCAAACAGACAAATTGGGGCCTGGAAGAATCGCCATTCTCCAGCGGCCTCGAGACGCGGCTGTTTTTCGAGGGCGCCTCGCATCGCGAAGCGCTGGCCCGGCTGCGGTTTCTGCGCGCTAACCGACGCCTGGGCCTCGTTTTCGGCGAGCCCGGCACGGGTAAATCGCTCCTTCTGAAGGTGTTTGAGAACGAATGCCGGCGACAAGGGTGTGCGGTTGCCTCAGTCAACTTGCTGGGGCTCTCCACGCGTGAGTTCTACTGGCAGGTCGCCTCGCAGCTTGCCACGGCGGTGTGCGTGGAAGACGATCAGCTGCGGCTGTTTCGTCAGTTGTCGGACCGGATCGTGGTGAATCAGCTACAAGGCGTGCCGACGGTGGTGCTCGTCGACGACGCCCACCAAGCAGGCCCCGACCTCCTGGCCCAGCTCGTGCGGCTGACACAACTCGACGCTGCGAGCCCCCGCCCGCTGACCATGGTGCTCGCCACGCGCGAATCCCATTCGGGCCGACTGGGGGAACAGCTATTGGAGCTGGTCGACCTGCGAATCGACCTGGAACCTTGGGACGAGCTAGACACGACCGGCTATCTGCAATTAGCCCAAGTCGAGGCGGGTTGCCAGCATCCGCTGTTCGACGACGAGGCGCTCGCGGAAATCTACCGCCTTACGGAGGGAGTCCCACGCCGCGTGAATCGGCTGGCCGACTACGCGCTGCTGGTTGGTGCCAGCGCCGAATCCGAGATCATCAACGCGGAAACCATCCGAGCTGCCCACGAGGCGCTTAGCCCGCCGGTTCGGGCGTAGGCTGCGTACTTTCATCGGCTTCCAAGGCCAGCGAGTCCATCCCTTCGATCTCTTGCAGCCCGTTGCCGATGATGCCCTGCAAGTCGCCGTAGAGTCCGGTCGTGCTGGAGATGGCCCGGTCGAGCTGCTTCTGTCGTTTGTTCCAGTGTCTATTGAACGCCCGCTTCTCCGATTCCAGGTCGGCCTGCATTTCGATGTACGGTTCCACAAGACCTCGAATTCGGTTGCGAAATTCGGGCCCTGACAGGTAGCCGTAAACCAGTTCCATCTTGCCGTGTTGGCCTTCGGTGGCAAGACGGGCCTGCGAACTCTCGATGAGCACACGACGCAAGGCGATGGCGGCACTGCGAGCACAAGGCCAGCTGGCAATCCAGACGCCGCTGATCTCGCCAAAGTACGGAATCGACTCCGGTAGGGCGGAACTGACGATGCAGGCACAACTGGCTTTGGCGTCTTGCTGATCGTCGATGGCCTTGCTGAGCCATTTCTCGTTCCACTTTTTGGTCCGCTTCGCTTCCCACAGAATCGAACCGCATTCGCGGCCGTTGCCGTCAAACACATGCTGGATAACGTCGGCGCCCCTAACTCCCTTGGCAACCGGTTCGATCACATCGCTCGGAAAATGTTCTGCAAGCAGGTTTTCCAGGGCAATCTCTAGAATCTCGCCCTGAGCTTGCTGCGAGCCTTGTTCGGCCTTGCGTTTCAGGTCGTCGATTTGCTTGCGCATCGCGTCGATCTGCTGTTCTCGCTCGGCAAGTTTTAGCTCGTTCTGCTCTTCGGCTTGCTTGAGCGTAGCCTCGCGGATTCGCTTGCGCTCGGCATCTATCTGACGTTCAACTTCGAGCTGCTGTTTCTCGGCCTGCTCCTCGAGTTTGCGTTTCTTTTGACGCAGTTGCAACTCCTGTTCTTGGAACGCTTTGATTTTACCCGCGGCATCTTTCAGTTGGACGTCGCGATCCTCGATCTCGATCGCCACGGCCTGCTTCGCTTCAACGCGAGCCTTAGCAAGGATCGTGGCACGCTCCTTGGCGACCGCCTCGCGGACTTGCTGATCGAGTTGCTCTTGCTGCGAATCCAGCCGCTTGCGGAGCTGCGCTAGCTGGTCTCGATCCTTGGCCAACTTGCGAGTTTTCTCGGAGTACTCCGCCTGAAGTTCGCCGCGAATCTTCGCGTCGACCTGGGCGGAAAGAACTTGATCGATCGGGAACTCGGTACTGCACTGGGGGCAGGTCACCTTATTGTTCATGGGATGTCTCCATACTCGAAATAATGAACAACCGTCTACCAATAATATGGCGATCTTGCCGCGGGAGGGCAACCCGGTCTGGCAGGCAAAGCCCTGGGGTTGCAACCCCAGGGCTTTGCCTGCCGTTTCGGCGATTCACCCGCCGTCGCTCAGTTGCTCCAGCAGCTCGTTCCAGGAGAGTTGCACCTGACCGATGCGGCCCGCGAGCCGTTCGAAGGAGGGTTGGTGACTGAATCGCGAACGGGCGTGGGTGACCTCGTCCTCCAACGCGGCCAGCCAGTCGGGCAAGTCGAGACCGGCCCCGGTGGGCTCGCTGGCCAGGCTGGTGATTTCGCGGTCGAGCGCCGTGAATGCGCCTTGCCGCTGTTCTTCGGCGGCGGTCAGGGCCGGCTCGACCAGCGCCTTCACGCGATCGATCAAGAGCGGACGCACAAAGCGTTCGCCCACTCGGTCGGCGACCGTCGCCAAACGCATACCGTATTCCTGGCTCAGTGTTTGAAGCTGTGCGAGATGGGCATCGGCAGCCTCGGCGGTCCGTTCAGCAAAGGCCTGGCACCACATTTCCGCGGCCAGAGCTCGCTGATGGCGAACCAGTATTTCATGCGCCCACACCACGGGGCGCAGATTCCAAGCAACCCGATCGTAGGCGGCCCGCAAGCGGAGAAAGTCGACCAGCGTGTAGAGCATTTCGCCGTGGTCACTCTGAGTGGTGGTCGTGTTGTAATCGCGATAGGCGCGATAATTCTCGACGGTTGCTTCGATGGCGATCGACAGCTGCTCAACGGCTTCCTCGCGTGGCCAGGCCTCGTCGAGTTCCTCGATCAGCCGGATCTCCTCCGCGGCGTCGGGGTCCTCGGCTAGCATGTCGAGCCAGATGTCGACCGTTTGGTGCAGGATGCCGCGGAGGTTGCCAAAGCTCATGAACTTCTGATCGAATAGGTCACCGCCATAGCGTTTTATGAATTCGACAAAGCGTTGCCATGTTTTGTCCTCGGCCAAGCGCTCGACGACGCTTAGCCGTAGGGTGCGGCTATGCTTCAGCCAGCGATCGAGTTGGCGCTCGGTGAGCTGTTGCAGGGCGTCGACGAGCAGATGGTCGGCGTGCTGAAACTCGGAGGCGGCCGAGTTGGTGTCCCATTTCTCTGCCGAGGCAACCATCGAACGAACGATTGCCTGGTAACCCCTTTCAAACAGTCGATCGAACTCCGTGACCGCACCGGGCCCTACGGGGTGCTCGCTTTCCATCTTTTGCGCCAGGTCGAGCAACTGGCACGTTTCGCGAATCATCCCCAATTTGGGCAACCAGCCAAGCAGATCGTGCAACAGTTGCTGCAAAACACGGGTGGTGACAATCTGGCGAGGCTCGCCGCCCCGGGAATGTGGGATGTACAGGAGTGAACGGGGCTCGATGGACTTGACGAATTCGGGCCAGCCAGCACGCACGCTCTCGACATCGCCGGCCAACACCGCTTGTAAGATTAAGACGGAACTTCGGTCCGGCGGATCGCCGAAGGAATCGGCCGCCGCGCCGGCCCGCTGGCCTTGTGTCGCCGCGAGCAATCGGGCCGCGTCGCAGGTTTCCACACAGGTGGTAATGATCCTCTGAATGAGTGCTTCCTTGATCGTCCGTAGCCGGTCGTATTCCACGAGCGAATCGTGAGAGCCAGTCGGCTGGGCGAAACGATAACCGTGAACAGTTTCCAGCAACTCCACCAATTGGCGATAGTTGGCACTGGTTTGCGCTAGCCATTGATCGAAGGCAGCCGATCGCTCGCCGGCTGTGTCGACTGCGGTGCCCCAGGTGATCGTGGCGTGTTTCCATAGCCGGGCAACTGTCGTGAGAAACCCGAGCCGTTGTTGCAAGCGGTCGACCTCTTGCTCCCAGAGGCTGTCTTCCAACTCGTATCCGTCGTCGGCCAAATCGCCTTCCTGTCCGTCGTCGGTGCTGTCGCGATAGACCATCTCTTCGTAAGCCGCCTCAAAGAGTTCGCCGTCTTCCTCCTCTTCTAGTTCGTCGTCTTCGTCCTGGTCCTCGAAGTATTCGGCATCCTCGATGTCTTCCAGCACCTCGTCGAAGAGCGACCCCAGGGACGAATCGAGCATCAGCGACGGCACTTGCCAATACTCCTCGGCATTGGCCTCGAGATGTGCGAAGAATTTGTCGACCAGGGGCCAGGCGTCCTCCCCGCTTTCGTCCTGTTCGGATTCGACGGCGCCCAGCCAAGTGAACACGAGGCGTCGGAACGAAGCGTCGCCTTCCTCAAGCGGTGTGCGATCCTTTTGGCTGACCCACTGCATCATCAGAGCCATTGAGGCAACCGTGTCGCCATGTTCCAAGAGTGCTTCGATCACAAGCTGAAAAGCCTTGGACGAGTCGAACTGGTCGACGAACATCCGCCAAAAGGCAATGTCGCCCGCCGCGGCACCCGCTTTGTGCCAGGCGTTCAGCGCCCCGGCCACCAAGTTGGCGGAGACTTCGATCTCCTTGGCGACGAGCCGATGCACGTCTTCGATGGTGGACGTGGCAAACTGGTCCCACCAAGCGGCCAAGCGACCGAGAATCGAGGAGAACTGTTGTTCCAGCAAGGTATTGTCAACCGCCGCCGCTTCGCTCCAGGCCCGTGCCGCCAAATCGTGAACTTGCTCCACCAATTCGATCAGTTCGTCGACCCGCCAATCGTGCACGGTGTTTTCCAGGGCGGGGAAGAGGCTGAAGTTCCCCGCAAAGCCCACGACGTTCCAGGGATCGACCAACGCGCCGCACCGGATCGCGCGGTAAATCAGGTCTTCGCTGGCGGTGAGTTGCTCGACAACCTGGTCCAGTTGGTCGTTGTCGATGGCGTCGTGGCCGGCGGTGAGCCGACAGTAGATTTCGCTGAGCATGCGGGCCGCGGGGACGCGCACCAACTCGGCCTGCCGCTGCGCTGCCTCGGGATATCCCAGCCGGGCGAACAAGTGAGACAAATGCACATGTTGCATTTGCAGCGCTCGGCGACGAGCCAGTTCCCGATTGAGATGCTGTCGGGCCGCCCCAAGAGGCTGGTGATAGCTGTTGGCCTCTTCGCGCAAGCGTTCGCCCTCGGCACCCTCCGATTGGGCCAAAAGTTGTTCGTAGAAATCATCGCGATAAGAGGCAATGTGCGGTAGCAAAGTCGC
>CAXMSB010000171.1:0-8090 GCA_964195615.1 uncultured Granulosicoccus sp.
TCTCAGGGATTTTCAGCAATTCGGGGTCAATCTTGTCGTCAATCTTCATGATGGTGTGGACTTCGACGCGTTCTTCGACGACTTTCTTGTTAAGGCTGTTGAGGCAAATGGATTAGCATTTGGTGGCGGGGGATGTGCAACCATACTTGACGGATTTCTAGAACTTGGCTGCCGGTCCGAGCACGAAATCAATCTTTCTACTGTTGCAGTCTGGTTGACTTCTGACTCACGTGTGCAAAGCTCCAAATTTGGAACGCCTGTAGATGCTTGGTATCCCGGCTAGTCTTCCACGGCGATTGGCACTCTTCTCGCGCAGCCGTTTTGGCTTCTCATCGGTGGGGCACATCGCCCGCCGGGGGAAACGGACTATGGCTTAAGTCCCGCGGCACCGGGGCGGTGTTGGCCAGCGCGTGAATCACGCTGCGGGTTCTGACGGCGACAGGAAGAGCCGCAGGGCTACGCTCCAGAGCAGTAGCGCTAGCAGTGCGCCGACGCTGCTGGCAAAAAATTCGCAGCCGGGAAATTCGATGAGACCCTCGCCGCCCAGGCCGGTGTGCGTCGCCAGGCCCAACAGTGCTCCGAGCACGGCAACCGCGAAGGTCGCCCGGGCGTTTGCTTGGCGGAACCAAGCCACAATGCAGGCCAAGCCACCGATGAGGCTGCCGATCGAAACGCTGATGAGAATCTCCATTGCTCTGTCCTCTGTTCACATTGCGTAAGGGTAATTGCCTCGTTCTGGTGCGTTAGGAGAACGCATACCCGGTGCCAATCGCGGGTGGGGATCGCCGAAACGCTCTAAGTTGTTCGGGGCTTGCAACTTGCGCTGAAGAGGCCTCGGGCGACCAGTTGCTTGCATGGGGCTGCGCGCCGCGAATCTGACGGCATGGTGTCTCGCCTTTTGACCTGAGAGCGGGCGCAAAGCCCGGGGGTTGCAACCCCCGGGCTTTGCGCCCGGTGAAATGGCTCGAAACGGGACAACGCAGTCCCCCCATCTTCTCCAGCCGCCCTTCCTGTGGAAATATACAGAATCTGGTAAGCTTTTGCGGTTTTGACAGTCGATGGTGTGTTAATAGAGTTTTCCGTTTGTAGCGGTTATCCGTGCGCGCTGGTGGCGCTCCGCCTTCTCACTTCCACTTCGGTACTTATGACAAAAGCGGTCCTCAAAAACCCGTATCTGGTGGTCGTGTTGGCGCTGGCGATCCTGGTGCTTGGGCTCTCCACTTATCCCAAGATACCCAAAGATTTGCTGCCGATCTTCGAGACCTCGGCCGTCCAGATCGTCACTTTCTATCCCGGCATGCCGCCGGAGGTTATGGAAAAGGACATCATGAGCCGCATGCAGCGGTGGACGGGCCAGTCGGTCGGCATCGAGCACCAGGAAGCCAAGGCGCTGACCGGTGTCTGCATCGTGAAAGACTTTTTCCGCGAAGGCATCTCGCTGAGCGAAGCGCTCTCGCAGGCGAGCAGCTACGCGATGAGCGACATGTTCTATCTGCCACCCGGCACGATTCCGCCGATGCTGATGCCCATCGACCCAACGGCCACGTTGCCGCTCTGCCTGGTCGTCGTATCCAGCTCGGGCATGGACGAGCAACAGCTCTACGACATCGCTTACTACGAACTGCGAAACAAACTGCAATCGATTCAGGGCGTCATTTCGCCAGCCGTGTTCGGTGGCAAGCTGCGCCGCATCTACGCCTACATGGAGCCGAACAAGCTCGAAGCCTACGGCCTATCGTTGATGGACGTGCAGCATGCCCTCAGCAAATACAACGTGTTGATCCCGGCCGGCAATATGAAGGTCGGAAAGAACGACCTGCAACTCTTCACCAACGCCATACCAGAGACCATTGCCGAATTGAACGAGACCATAGTAAAAGTGGTCGACGGCGTACCGGTGAAGATCAGCGATCTAGGCCGGGTGGAAAATACTTCGCAGATTCAATCCAACATCGTGCGGATCAACGGCCAACGACAGGCGTACATTCCGATCTATCGTCAGCCGGGCGCCAATTCGATCGAAATCGTCAATACGATTCGCCGCAACTTGGGCAATATCCTCGCCCGACTGAAAAACGAACGCGCCGGCGACGAGGGCATCGAGGAGCTGGTCCTCTCGGTTGCGATGGACCAGTCGGGGCCAGTGCAGGACAGCATCGACGGCCTGCAATACGCCGCCGGACTGGGCGCATTGCTTGCCGGCATAGTCGTACTGTTGTTCCTACGCAATCTTCGTTCGACGTTGATCGTAGTGCTTGTGATTCCGCTGGCCGTGCTGACGTCGATCGTGGGGCTCTACTTCACGGGCAACACAATCAATTCGATGACGCTAGGCGGACTGGCGCTGGCGATCGGCATTTTGGTTGATCAATCGATCGTCGTGCTGGAAAACATCGTGCGACACGTGAACATGGGCAAACCGCCTCTGCAGGCGGCGCTCGACGGCACCAAGGAAGTGACGCTGCCGATTTTGGTTTCCACGATTACGTTCGCCGTGGTGTTTTTCCCCACGGTTTTCCTCAGCGGCCTGGCCTCCTTCCTGTTCACGCCGCTGGCCATGGCCGCGATCATTGCCATTTTCGCCTCTTTCGTGTTCTCGATCACGCTCGTGCCGGCCTACTGTGCCAAGTTCTTGGGCAGCGCCACGTCCCACGGACAAGGTTCCCAGCCGAGCACCGCGCCACAACCCAGCCGCCTGGGCGAAGCTTATGCCCGATTGCTCCATGCGATGGTCAAGGCGCGCTATCTCGTTGCCCTGGTCGCGGTAGTGGTGTTGGGCATCGCGATGTTGCTAACGACGCAACTGGGCCAGGAGATGATCCCGCCGATCGACGCGGGCCAGTTTGCCATGTTCGTCCGCATGCCCTCGGGCACGAACATCGACGAAACCAACAAGCGCATCCAATCGATCGAGCAGTCGATCATCGAATCGACCGGCCAGCCCGATCCCAGCTACGCTCTCGGTGCGGAATACGAGAAGATCCCCGAATCGGACCTGCAGATCTTAATTTCCAACATCGGCGTGCTCATGGATTGGCCTGCCGCCTACACACCGAACGTCGGCCCGGCGGACTCGTTCATGCTGGTGCAACTCAAAGGCAAGTCGGGCCGCCCCGGTGCGTTCGACTATGTTGAGGAGCTGCGCGAGAAACTGACCGCAGAGTTTCCCGACGTCGAGTTCTCCTTCGACACGGGCGGCATGCTCACCAGCGCGCTAAACATGGGCGAACCGTCGCCGATCCACTTGCAGGTCAGCGGGGCAAAGCTCGAAGAGATGCACGAGATTGCCGAGCATGTGAAACTCGCCGCCGAGGAGGTGCCCGGCACGGTCGACGTGCGAATCGCCCAACGGCTCGACTATCCCACCATGACGATCAAAATGGACCGCGACAAAGCGGCCCGACTGGGGCTGACGCCCGAAGTGGTGATGCAGAATCTGGTCTCGGCCACGAACAGCTCGGTCGGCTTCGATCCGGCGTTCTGGGTCGATAAGTCGAAGGGAAACCATTACTTCATTGGCGTGCAGTATCCCGAGGAAATCCTTCACGACATCGACGCGATCATGAACATCCCCGTGCTGATTCGCGACGGCGTGCCGATTCGTTTGCGGAACGTGGCCACCGTCGAGCATGGCGAAGGGCCGGGCTCGGTGAGCCATCGCAACATTGGCCGCGTGATGGATGTTTATGTGAACGTCGAGCGCGGCTACGACGTCGGCGGCGTGATGACGGCGATCGAACGCAACATCGTGAGCAACGAGGCGCTCGGCGCGGTACACGAACAAGACGAACGGGGCGAAGTCTACCGCTTGGCCAACTACCCAGGCACCGCGCTTCGCACCCAGGGCGAAGTGAAAGAAATGCGCAAGTCGTTCAAACAGTTTTCCGCCGGCCTGGTGATTGCCGCAGTGTTGGTTTATCTGGTCATGGTCGCGCAATTCCGTAGTTTCATTGATCCGATGATTATTCTGCTGACCGTGCCGCTGGGGTTTGTCGGCGTGGTGATTATGCTGCTCTCGACCGGCTCGAACCTTTCGATCATGTCGCTGATGGGTATCATCATGATGGTGGGCATCGTGGTGGAGTATTCCATCGTGCTGGTCGACTTCGCCAATCACCGTTTGGAAGAGGGGCTGAGCGTGCGAGAGGCGATCATCGACGCGGCGCGAGTGCGCGTGCGACCGATCCTGATGACCTCGCTCACCACCTGGCTAGCTTTGCTGCCCATGGCAATCGGCATCGGCGGCGGCGACGCCAACGCACCGCTGGCCCAAGCGATCATCGGCGGCGTCATCGCGGCAACCCTGTTGTCGCTGCTGGTGGTGCCCTGTTTGTATGTGATATTTAAGCGTCAACCGACCGACGAGGCCCAATTCGCAATCACGTAGTACAAAGCGTAGGCCGGAACAAGTCCGCGCAGTTCCGGCAATGCCTACCGGACGACTCCGCTGCCGGAACCGCGCGGACTTGTTCCGGCCTACGAGAATGAAAACCACAAAAAGAAAAATGGTCCGATGAATAACAGATTCTCTCTACAATCCGGGCGTATGGCAGGCGCACTGTTCACCGCAATTTGCAGCGCTTGGATTGCCGGCTGCGGGCCGACTGCTAAGAAGGCGCCGTCTGGCACGTCGCCTGCCGCGACCGCCAAGCCGGTCGTTGCCGTGGGCGTTGTTCGTGCGCAGCTCATGGAAAAATCGCTGACGCTGCCCGCCACGATCGAAAGCGACGAGCAGGCGATGCTGATGGCCAAGGTCGAAGCCTACGTCGTGGAGGTGCTTGTCGACATCGGCGACGAAGTCGAAGCGGGTCAGGTGCTCGTGCGGCTCGATGCGCCCGAGCTGCACCACAAGGCCGTCGAGCAGCAGCGCGTGATCAGCCAGCTGCAGGCCGACGGGAAGGTACTGCAAGCGGAACTGGCCGCGGCCAAAACACAACTGCAAGCCGTGCAAGCCAAGCTGGCTCTGGAAAAATCGGAGCGTGGACGGCTGGAGCGATTGGTTTCCAGCGGCGCGATCAAACGGCAACGATTGGAAGAAGCGGAATTCGAATTGAAGTCGGCTGCCGCGTCGTTGGCTCGCCATGAAAACACGGTTCGCGTGGCCGAGGCGCAGTTGGAAAAAGGTCAAGCGGAAATCCAGGTCGCCCAAGCGCAACTCATGCAGGCGGTGACGATGGTGCGCTATCTGAAAATCAAAGCCCCCTTCACGGGCGTCGTTGCCGCGCGCAATGTCGATCCCGGAGCACTCGTCCGCCCCGGCGCCACCGGCAAGCCGCTGCTCACGGTGGTCAAGGTCGACCGGCTGCGGGCGATCTTTTACGCCACGATGGATACCACCTCGCAACTGGCCGTGGGCAACACGGTGAAGTTCGAAGCCGACGACGTGCCGGGCCGACTGTTCGAGGGAACGCTTTCGCGAATGGCAGGCGCCTACGACGAGAAAACTCGCATGATGCGGGCCGAGGTCGATCTGGATAACAGAGCCGACCCAGGCACCGGCCGCCGCCCGCTTCGCGCCGGCAGCTACGGCGAGGCGACGGTCGTGACCCACTCGGCCATACTGCCGGTGGTGCCGCAGTCGGCGCTGCGTCGCAGTGCGGGGCGCACCTCGGTGGTGATCATCCGCGACGGCGTCTGCCTGGTTTCACCCGTCGATGTGGCCATCGAGACCGACAGCCTGGCGGGCGTTTCGTCCGGTCTGAAAGTGGATGACGAAGTCGTGATCGAAAATCCCGATGCCCTCACCGACGGACAGAAACTCACCGATAGCGAATTCGAAATGAAAAAATGGTAGGGCGTTGTTGTCCCTCTCCCCCGAGGGGAGAGGTTAGGAGAGGGGTTGAATTGCCAGGTAGTTCGGACCCTCCCCTAGCCCCTCCCTGCAAGGGAGGGGGATTCGTCAGCCAATACGTCGATCAAGGAAGATCGTTATGAAGACTCTGGATAGACAATGGCCAGGAAGGCCCGGTTGGCTGCCGAGCATGCGCGCGTGCGCTGCCCTGTTGATCCTGCTCGCCGGCTCTCACTCCGCCAACACCCCGCTAAACGCGGCCGAAGATCGCTCGCTCGAGCCCGTACCGGCGACAGTCGCCATCGAACCGACCGAGTTGCAACGGCTGCCGGCGGTTGGAACATCAGCCGGCTGCGAAGCGGTTCCCAACGAAGGCATCCAGCTCGCGGCATTCGAATCCGACCAAGATGTCTTGGAACCCATGCTCGCCGACGACGCAACTGACGAAGCGGTTGAGCTCGCCCCGGGCACGTACCCGATCGATCTGTCCAACGCCCTGGGGATCGGCGGCGCCGACAGCCTGCAGATTCGCCTGGCGCGCACGCGGTTGTTCGAAGCCCAAGCCGACCACCTGGCGGCAAAAACCCTCTGGCTGCCCTCGCTGCGCCTCGGCGTCGGCTACAACAAACACGATGGCCGCCTTCAGGAAACCGAAGGTAACGTGCTAGAAATCAATCGCAACTCACTCTTCTACGGGGGCGGCCTCGGCCTGGGGCAAATGCCCTTGGCAGGCGCGGCGAGCGGACCGTCGCGGCTGATGGTCAATCTGTCGCTGGCCGACGCCATTTTCAAACCGCGCGCCGCTTGCCAGGAAGTCGCCTCCTACAGCGCCGCCGCCCGCGCCGCCCAAAACGATGCGCTCACGCAAATCGCCGTCGCCTATCACCAGCTAGTCGAAGCTTACGGACTGCTGGCCGCCGCGGAAGAAGCCGAGTCGCTCGCCGGCAAGATGGTCGCTCAAATCAAGAAATTCGAGCGGCAAGGGTTCAGCTCGCAAACCGAAATCAGCCGCGCGCAGGTGAACCTCGCCCAGTGGCAACGAACCGTCGCCGATGCCCAGCGCATGGCGACGGTGCGCAGCGCCGAACTCGCCCGCCAGCTCCGGCTGCCGCCGCAGGTGCAGCTCGCGCCGGCCGAGGAGTTCGTACTGCCGGTCGACTATGTCGACGGGTCAAACGACGTCGAAGCGATGATCGCGCTCGCCGTGCGTAGCCGACCCGAGATAACTCAATTCGCCGCCATGCGCGAAGCCGCCTGCTGGCGCGTGAAGGAAGAGCGCTGGCGACCCTGGATTCCGCACGTGCAGGTCGGCGCCAGCACGGGCGGCTTCGGCGGCGGGCCTTCGACCACCTTCCCCGGCTCCGCCGGCCGTAGCGACGTCGACCTGCTCGCCGTTTGGGAACTGCAAAACATGGGCGCTGGCAACGTCGCCCTGCAACGCCAACGCCGCGGCCAATTGCACCAGCGCGTGCTCGAGCTCGAAGCGGTCCGCGACCGCATCGCCGCCGAAGTGGTCGCCGCGGCCGCCGACGTCGACGGCTATCGTCGCCAAGTCGACATCGCCCACGACGCCATCGCCATCGCCCAGCAAAGCTACGAGCTCAACGACCAACGCATTCGCGAAAGCGAGGGCTTGCCGATCGAGCTCCTGCAATCGATCGCCGCGTTGGCCGACGCCCAAACCACCTACGCCCAAGCCGCCGCCAACTACAACCAGGCCCAGTATCGCCTGATGGGCGCGATGGGGAACTTGGTGGGGAGATAGTCGAGAGTGGAGAGTCTAGAGTCTAGGGCCTCGTGTCATTCCGAGGTCCGCCGAGGAATCTCTGGCCGAGAGCTGATAGCCGACAGCCATTTCCCCTCGTTCCCAAATCCACCTTCCCCCTTCCGCCGTTCCCATCTGGCTCTAGAGCCTAGACTCTCAACCCTCCACCACTGTGGGAGGCGTCTCCGACGGCGATCTTCTCAGGCAGCCCGCGCCGACCGCTTCTGGCTCTAGACTCTAGACCCTCCACTCTCGACTCTTCCCCCTTCCCAAATACCTATCAACCTTTGGTATCTGGTTTCTCGAGTACCCATCTCGTGACGACGCCGGAGCAGTCTTCGAAGTAGCGCCACGACGCGCAGAAGAACGTCATGTATCGGTTGAACGTTTGCACGTCGACCAATTCCAAAGCACGGTCGCGCTCGGCTTCCAGGTTGTCGAACCAAGCGCGGCACGTGGGCCGATAATCGTGTACCGAGCAGTGCGCAATACGAAACCCCGCATTCTCGTGAGCTTCGCGATCGTCACGGCCTT
>CAXMSB010000172.1:0-2195 GCA_964195615.1 uncultured Granulosicoccus sp.
CTCGATCGGCATCCAACTGGGGGGGATCGGCGGGATCGCCCCCAATCGCCAGGGCGACCTGGCCCGACTCGGCCTGAGGGCCATGCTCGGCGGCACGATGGCCGCTTTCATGACCGCCTGTATCGCAGGCCTGCTGCTGGAAGCTCCGGTAGCAGCCGCTATGGCCCCTCTCACACCGTGATTCGGCGTTTTTTTCGCCCCGCACACGTAGCGAGCCACTCCAGAACAACTTAACCTTAATTTGATTAGATTCCCCAATGAAAGGATCTGCGGCAGATGAAAATTATGCTTGGCAAGGAAGAAGTGCATGACGGTGTCTCGCGCATGGCGCAGGACATCGAGGCTGCCTTCGAGGGACGCCACCTCACGATCATCGGTGTACTGACCGGCAGCGTCGTGTTGGTGTCTGATCTGATTCGCCTGATCGACCAGCCGATGCGGGTCGGCGTGATCCAGGCGTCGAGCTACCGCGGCGCCACCACCGAGCGGGGTGAGCTGATCATCAACTCCGAACTGATGCTCGACATCGCCAACCGCGACGTGCTGCTGGTCGACGACATTTTTGACACCGGCCACACGCTGTCTCGCGTGGTGGAAAAGCTGCGCGAGTTCAAACCGAGCTCCATCCGTTCTGCCGTGCTGTTGCGGAAAGAAGGTCGGCAGGAAGTCGAGTACGAACCCGACTTCGCCGCATTCAACATCCCCGACGAATTCGTGGTCGGCTACGGCCTCGATTACGAAGACATGTATCGCAACTTGCCCTACCTGGCCTCGCTGGAAGAGGAAGACCTCAAGAAGCACGCCCAACACGCCGCGGCAAACCAGTTGCTTTAGAGTTCACAGCAAGCCCGACGTCTCGTGCCCGCAACCGCAAGGCCCAGCAACAGAAGCACTGCCGTCGCCGGTTCCGGCACAGCCTGAGCCGCCGCCAGCGGGCTCTGCCCGTACTGCAATTCCCAGACGACTCGATCAGTGTCGTTAACCGCGCCATCCGCGTTGGCGTCGCCTTGGCCGAGCGTTGCGCCGCTGGTGATGCCGTTTCCAGCTTGCCAGATCAAGAAGTCGCTTCCATCGATGCTGCCGTCCTCATTGAAATCGGCATCCCCCAGTATCTCTTCGACCGTGCCCATGAGATTCAGCGTGAGATCGGCCAGTGCCATCGCCCCGGGCAAGTTCTCGTCGGAAAAGTTCAGAGTGTAGGTGGCAGAGAAGACACCTGCGGCCGACGAATCTAGTACTGCAAATGACGTGTCGCTTGAGCCGGCCGCCAAGGGTGAGCCGAAAGTGACCGGTGTCAGAGTGGTGATAAGCGTGCCCGTGTCGCCCGTTGCCAGCATGCTGTCCAGATCCAAGCCGGCTGTGAAGCCAACGGTGTCGATCAAGTTGAAAATGTCGAATTCAATTATCGGCGAAGAACTGCCCTGCGCAATCGTGCCGAAATCGAGCGTCAGGGAATCCTGGCTACCGACCCCGGAAAAGGAGGCCTCGGCGTGATTTAGAACGTCGAGCGAGAAGTTGATCGCGTCGTCGGCGTCGTTCGCTCCCAGGCCAGCGCCGCCGGAGGTCGTCACGTCGAGATTGTCGATCAACACGCTGCCACTCTTCTGGCCCGCAACACCTGTGGTCGTGCCGAGACCCACGGTGAGCGCCGTGCTATCGGTGCCTGACCCATTGATCGCAAACGCATTGAAGCGGCCGGTGACCGACGAGGTCGCCTCTCCCGTGGTGGAAATATCGTAATAGGTGCCATCAAAGCCATTCTTGTGGAGTGTCACGTTCTGGTCCGCGGGGACGGCGGCTCCCACGATCACCGTTCCCAGATCGAAGTCAAGCGTCGAGCTGCCATCGCCACCCGGCGCGCCCCCAACGTAGAGCTGGCTGTCGTTCTCCTGATCGACGTAAACCGACCAAACGAATTCCGGGTGGTCGACGTACGCACTACGGTTGTTCGTGTAGTAAGACGGATTATCCGCCTGACTGTAGATCGTGTGGTTGCGCCGCTGCTCGAACTCGTCGGGCGTGTCGAGATAATGCCACGTGATCAGTGACGAGAGATCGCCCATCTGATTGCCGACCGGAAAGCCTTCGACGAGCGACAGACCCAGGGACGACCAGCGCGTATCCGAATAGAATACCTGCCGGGCAATGTCTCCTTTATCCGCGTCGCCTGGATAATAGTAACCCACGTTAGAACC
>CAXMSB010000173.1:0-6190 GCA_964195615.1 uncultured Granulosicoccus sp.
GCCGCCAAATGCGTGCCCCCCTTGGCACGCGTACCCATTCTCGGGTCCTCCACGGGTTCGGTGTTTCTACTTGCCAGCAGAAACTTAAACCCTGGAGGCCCATGCGCTTACATCAATTTAATTCCCGGACACCCTCAATTATCTTACTAGCAGGTAGCACAGGTTGGCGCAAGGCTACCTGGGCAGCGTAGCCGCAAGCGGCATTGAGAGTCACGATTGAATCCTCCGGTGACTTCATCGCACAGGTAGGCTACCGCCAACCGGTGCCACCGGCGGCCAAGCTCACCCGCTCCGCATTGCTGGAACTGCGCGGACTTGTTCCGGCCTACGCCTGGCGGCCATCGCCCTCGGAGAGGCCTCCCACAAACAGTTACCGCACGCTCATGTCGGAGCTCACGCCGCCGGCGGCGACCAGGTACGATTGCTGCACGTAGTCCATCACCATGCGATGGGCGCTGAAGCGGGCGGCTAGGGTGGCGATGGAGTTGGTCATCCACTCGATCCAATGCTGAGGCAAGCCGTCGGCGTCTCGCTCGTAGAAGAGCGGGATGACCTCGTCGGCGAGCACGGCCAACAGTTCCCTCGCGTCGCGTTCGTCGCTCTTGGCGGCTTCGACGTGCTGGGTTCCTTTGCCGATGGCGAAACCGTTTCTACCGTTGTAGGCCTCGGCCCACCAACCGTCGAGCACCGAGCAATTCAGTCCTCCGTTGAGGACGACCTTTTGACCGCTCGTGCCCGAGGCTTCCAGCGGTCGCCGCGGATTGTTCAGCCAGACGTCGACGCCTTGTGTCAGATGTCGACCGACGTTGATGTCGTAGTCTTCGATGAACACGATGCGGCCGGCAAACTGCGGGTCGTGACGCAGATTGGCGATGCTTTGGATCAGCTTCTTGCCCGGCTCGTCGGCCGGATGGGCCTTGCCGGCGAAGATGAATTGCACCGGTCGGTGGGAGTCCTCCATCAAGCGGACGAATTCGTCGAGGTTCTTTAGGAACAGATCGGCTCGTTTGTAGGTGGCAAAGCGTCGGGCGAAACCGATCGTCAGCGCGCTGGGGTCGAGCACGGTGCGGGCGGCGAGGATCGAAGATTCGTTTTCGTTGCGGCGTCGACATTGTCGGCTGACGCGGCGCCGGACGAATTCCAGCAGGCGGCTTTTCAGCGCGTTGTGCGTTTCCCACAACTCGCCCGGGTCGACGGTGTAGATTTTTTGCCAGACCTCAGGATTACCCATGTTATGTTGCCAGCCGACGCTCAGGTACTTGTCGTAGAGCATCTGCATGGGGTAGGCCAACCAACTCGGCACGTGAACGCCGTTGGTGATGTGGCCGATGGGAATCTCTTCCTCGACGCGCCACGGCCAGAGATTGGCCCACATGCGGCGAGAGACGTGGCCGTGCAGCGAGCTGACCGCGTTCGCTCGGCGTGAGAGCTTCAGTCCGGCGACGGTCATGCAGAAGGTTTCGTCTTCGTTCTGCGGCTCGACGCGCCCCAGGCCCATGAGTTGTTCGTAGGTGATGTCGATCTGCTCGCGCAAGGGGCCCAGATGTTCTTCCACCAGGTTGCCGTCGAACCGGTCGTGACCGGCCGGCACGGGCGTGTGAGTGGTGAAGACCGTGCAACGGGCCACTTCCCGCAGGGCGTCGTCGAACGGCAAGCCGTCGTCTTTCATCCGCTCGCGGATCACTTCCAGCGGAGCGAAAGCGCTGTGTCCTTCGTTCAGATGGTAGACGCCCGGGTAGATGCCCAAGGCCCGCAGCGCTTTCACGCCGCCGACGCCGAGGACCAGTTCCTGGCGGATTCGGGTGCGCACGTCGCCGCCGTAGAGTCGGGAGGTCAGCTCGCAGTCTTCGGGTTGATTGCCTTCCACGTCGCAGTCGAGCAGATAGAGGGGAATCCGCCCGATTTGCATCAGCCAAACCTTGGCCAACAGTTGACCGTCGCGGGTGTCGATGACCACGGTAATCGGTTTGCCATTGGCGTCGCGCGCCGGTTCGATGGCCAGGTTTTCGACCTTGGTGTCGACGTACTCTTCTTGCTGCCAACCTTCGGAGTCGAGATGCTGTCGGAAGTAGCCTTGATCGTAGAACAGGCCAATCGCCACGAGGGGGACGCCCAATCCGCTGGCGCTTTTGATGTGGTCGCCGGAGAGCACGCCGAGTCCGCCGGAGTAAATCGGCACCGACTCGTGAATGCCAAACTCGGCCGAGAAGTAGGCGACCGGTTTGGAACCGAGGACGCCCGCCTCGCGAGCGCCCCAGGTCATTTGTGTATTGCCCAGATAATCCTTCAGCCTACGGTGGGCCTGATTGATGCGGGTGTAGAGCACCATTTCCGAGGCCCGTTGGGCGACCTGATCGGGTGTCATTTCCGACAGGAGGGCGATGGGATTGTGATCGAGCTGCCGCCAGCGGACCGGGTCGAGGTCGCGAAACAGATTGACCACCTCCGGGTGCCAACTCCACCACAGATTGCGTGCCAGCGAGAAGCACTTGTCGTAGAGGGCTTGTGGCGTACTCTCGGTCCAGATGTCGCGGGGCTTTCCAGCCAAGGCGTTTGGGATCTCGGTTTGGCTCATAGATCATCACTTCCGATGTGGTTGATTCAGTCGACAGGGATCTGGCGGCAAGGGCCAGGCCACCCCTCAGGGCCAATTCCCACCGCCGCCTCCAGTCGTGGCTAACCTGCAAATTATAGCGAAACCTCCCCGCGTGGCGATGCCATCGGTCGGGGTTTCTGGCCACTGGGGGCCGTGAAAGCCAACGGACGCCACTCCCGCAATTGGCCTATTTTCACGGATTTCGATCCGCCGTGGCCCCCAGGCCGGCAAGCTACACAGGGTTGGATTTCCTCAGCCGGGGAACTGAAGGGCCGCGTCTTTCCCTCGCTGTCATTCCGAGGTCTGCCGAAGGATCTCCTTGGCATTGCCAACCCGCACCGCGACGGAGATCCTTCGGCAGACCTCAGGATGACACGTTTTCGACGCTGCAGCTCTCCTGGGTTCTACCGAGCGTTCATTGCGGAACCGACTGGCAGCATTTAGAGTAAACATCCCCGGGGCAGGAACTCAAGGCGCGCTCTGGACATTGGGGTCCGGTGTATCGAACTTTCGGCCCCCCCAGCGATGTTGCCTCTCGACCGTCAGGAGACACTGCAATTGACGAAGCTCACCCAGGCATACGGTCCCGGCAAGTTTGGCCTCTCTTTTGAACTCTTCCCGCCGAAAACCGAGAAGGGAATGGCCGCTCTGTTCCGCCACATGGATCGGCTCATCGAGTTCCAGCCCAGCTATGTCACCTGCACGTATGGCGGGGGCGGATCGACTCAGGATCGCACGTTGGACGTCGTCGCGGGCGTGCGTCAGAAGTACCAATTGCCGGTGGCGACGCACCTGACCTGCGTTGGTCGCTCGGCCGACGAACTCAAGGAGTACCTTGAGCGGGCCAGGAGTCTGGACATTCAGAACGTCATGGCGCTGCGCGGCGACCCGCCGCAGGGTGAAGAGAGGTTTCGCGCCGTGGAGGGCGGCTTTGCTCATGCGAATGAACTCGTGCAGTTCATCCGT
This sequence comes from uncultured Granulosicoccus sp., assembly GCA_964195615.1. Taxonomy (GTDB): domain Bacteria; phylum Planctomycetota; class Planctomycetia; order Pirellulales; family Lacipirellulaceae; genus Bythopirellula. Next base: position 3,563 of record CAXMSB010000173.1, read on the forward strand.
CGTGAGTTCGACGACCTGGGCATCGCCGTGGCGGGCTACCCGGAAACCCATCGGGAAGCGCCCAGCCCTGAAGTCGATTTGAAGAATCTCAAACGCAAGGTCGACGCCGGCGCCGACGTCGTGATTACCCAGTTGTTCTATAACAACCAGGATTTCTTCGACTTTCGAGAGCGTTGCCAGAAGGCGGGCATCCAAGTGCCGATCGTGCCGGGTCTGTTGCCGGTCACGAATTTGGCCCAAATCCAACGCATCGCCTCGCTCTGCGGCGCGAAGCTCCCGAGGCAGTTTCAAGCCGATCTGCAAAAATTCGCGGACGACGAAGCAGGGCAGTTCGAGGTGGGCGTCGAGTTTTCTATTAGGCAGACTGCCGAATTAGTGGACGCGGGGGTCGACGGCATTCATTATTATGTATTGAACAAGTCCGAAGCCGCTCGGCGAGTGCTCCACGCGGTTCAGTTGCCAAGGTAATCGCGATGAACGAGCCGTCCCCGCTTACACCGAGCCAGGATCTGACTGGCCGCGAATTGGGTGGTTACCGCGTGCTGCGTCGCCTCGGTTCGGGAGGCATGGCCGACGTCTATCTGGCGGAGCAGCGGTCGCTCGGTCGGCAGGTGGCGCTGAAGGTGCTGCAAGACAAACTGGCCGACGATGCCAGTTACGTCGAGCGTTTTGCGCAAGAGGCCCGGGCCGCCGCGTCGCTGGTGCATCCCAACATTGTGCAGATCTACGAAGTCGGCCGGGAGCAGAACGTTCATTTCATCGCCCAGGAATATGTGGCCGGGAAGAATCTCGGCCAGCTTGTCGAGCGACAAGGCGCCTTGGAGCCCGGCCTGGTGCTCGACATCCTGCGGCAAGTGGTTTCCGCGCTCTGCAAGAGCCACGAGTTGGGGATCGTCCACCGCGACGTCAAGCCGGAGAACATCCTCCTGAGCCACGCCGGCGAAGTAAAAGTTGCCGATTTTGGTTTGGCGCGGGTCACGGGCGCCGACACCAAGACGTTGACCAGGGTGGGCGTCACGATGGGCACGCCGCTCTACATGAGCCCGGAGCAGATCGAGGGCCGGCCGCTCGACGTGCGCAGCGACATCTACTCGTTGGGCGTGACTTGCTACTTCCTGCTCACCGGCGTGACTCCGCACAGCGGCGAGACTGCTCTGGCCGTTGCGGTGCAGCATCTCAACAGTGCGCCGACGCCGCTGGAGAACGTCCGCCCGGAGCTTTCCAGCGCGCTGGCGCGTACCGTGCATCAGATGTTGGCCAAGAAACCCGAGAATCGCCCGGCGGGCCCGAGTGAGTTGCTCGTCGCGCTGCGCGAACTGGCCAAAACGGCCGCGACCGAGGGCTGGGCCGAGGGGCCCGACAACTGGACGCTCGCCGAGTGGATTGCCACTGACGAATCGCGCAGCCAGGCCAGCGGTCGGCTGGGCGAGTTGATGCGAGCCGAGAGCAAGCTGCGTCCGGCGGGTCGTCGCTGGGGACTCTTGGCGATGGGGCTTCTGGCGGCGGCGTTGGGGGGCGCGGTGTTGGCGGGCCTATTGGAACCCAGTTCTTACTTGGCCGGTCTCCAGTCGCCTTCGGTCCCGCGCCGATCGTCCGCCGAGGCGCAACTCTATCACGCCAAGATGTCCGACAGCCCGGCAGCCTGGCAGAGCGTTTGGAAGGAGTTCCCAGAAGTGGACTCTTTTGTAAAGCGGTTGGCCCAGCAAGGGTTGGTGCGCCACTATCTGTTGGTATCGCAAGAATACGAACTGGCGCTGCCAATCATCGACGAGTTGGAGCAACCCAGCGCTGCCAACGAGTCACTCGAGTCGCTACAGGCGTTCGCCTTTGCCTCGAAGTGCATCTGTTACGAGCGGCTGGGACGGAGCGACGAAGCGCGGACCGCTCTCGATCAACTGACGCCTGATCGCCGGGAGCTCTTGCGGCAGGGCGAAGGCCAGATCAACGAACTGCTGCAAACATCGCTGCGCAGTTTGGGCGAGTGAGCTCGCCGGGTTCCGGGTCTCACGACTCGCCGGTCGCCACGTGGCCGACGAAGGCCCAGATACCACAGAACACGATGGTCACGATTGCTTGCCAAACTTCTAGCGTCACGACGGCCCTCGACTGGCGAGTGGTTTGAACTGGTTGCTCTCCGTCGCTGGGCGTGAGGCAATCCGTGCCTCACGTTTCTTCGGCCTGCCGGGCGCCGCCGGAGCACCTTCTTGCGGCAGGCTGCCAGGGCTCGCCCCAGCGGCATAATAGGCCCCCCTCGGCTGAGTTGGTCGGATCCCGGCAATTCTCAGGGGCGAATACCCCGGTTTCAGGCGTGGAAAAATGGCGGCAAGAAACCAACAGAAAATAGTGTACAAATGTATATATTTTGGCCACCATTTCTGTTAGGTTTCTGTTTAGCCCAGGACGGCTATTCCCGAGCGATTGACCTGCTGAGAAAGGAGAAAAGCCATGATTTCTCGACCTAGACAGTCAACTGTCGGACAAGACGAACTTCCCGACTTCTCGCGCGAAGAACTCCCCGACGACCAGGAACGCACGCCGCTGGAATTCGACGACGGCCCCTGGGAGGCCTTTCTGCCCGACGACGGCCAGCTCGACCCGCTCCCAGAGCCGGGCGATTTCTGGATCGAC
>CAXMSB010000174.1:0-1960 GCA_964195615.1 uncultured Granulosicoccus sp.
CTCGAAGCGTCCAAACTGCCGCTGCCCGGATCTTGTTGTCTGGGCGCTATTACGAACGCCAAGGCGATTACACCGAGCACACTCGCGCCGATGATCGCCTTGACGAAGAAGTTGAGACTCGTGGGAAGCGGCAGGTAGCCAACGTAGAAAGGGTCTTTATCTTCAGACATCGGCCGACTCCTTCGCAGACTCGATCACGGGCGGCTCTACCAGCGTCCCCGGGGGCAGAGGCCGCGGATCTAAGAGGATCTCACGGCCCTCCAGCTTCACTCTGTATGTCGCAACCTTCTCGGTGAACGGCGGCGGTGACTGCCCGTTGTCGACGCTATATTGGTAGCCGTGCCAGGGGCATGTTAGGCATCCATCAATGATCTTACCTTCACCCAGGGGACCGCCCTGGTGGGCGCAGACATTCGAAATCGCGGAAATCTTGTCGTCGTATCGAAACACAGCGACTCGCTCCGCGCCTCGCACGGCAACAACGAGGGCTCGGTCCGGCCTGATGTCGTCCACTGACCCCACTCGCATCCACTCACAGGGTTCCTGCGCTGCGGCTTCGACCCGAATCTCTCGGAACCCCGTGAAAAGATGGAGCCCCGACACAACGACGACGCCAGCAGCCGTCAACACCACGTAGACTGGGTTCGTCTCACTTTGCAGAGCGCCCAGGACCACGTGCATCACCAGCAACCCATAGGCCACGTAGACCAGCATGTGCAGCGTCTTCCACACCCCCGGTCCCAGATTCTTCAGCCAATAGTCGTGGCTTGTCGAGGCCATGAGGAAGAGAACGAGAAGCGCCGCTGCGCCAAGCATTTGAAATGGAAAGTTGGCAAGCGAGTCGTAGCGCGTGTTGTCCGTGAAGATTCCCAGGATGGGATTGGCGTTCCCCAGCCCGTGGTAGAAGACTGTCGCCAGGACGGCGTGAACAAGCGCGACGCCGAACATCGCGACCCCGAGGTGCCGCCTGTTGTACAGGAGCGGCGCAAACTTGGGGCTCAATCGCGCCAGGGGTCCAATGACGAGAATGAGGTGCAGCATGATGAACGCGCACGTTGCAGTGGCCCGAATCATGAGAATGGGAGCCGGGCTCAAATTGTTCGGCGGCGGATGGGTTGCTGTCGTGATGACGACAAAGCCCACTATGTAGAGCATCACGCTGGCCGCTATGACAAGGTCGTAGACCCGCTTGTGGTGGTTCCACTGAACGGCTCGATAGGCGTTGCTCATTGCGCGACCACCTCGGTTGCTGGCGGATTGGACTGAGGCAGGTCTTGCACGACCGGAGGGTCTTGCGCAGGCATCTCGCTGCGGGATGCGATGCCGATCGCGAGACCGATCAAGGCAATCGGGGCGAGGAGCAACCACACAAATAGGTGCGCTTTCCGGTGACCTCGCTTCATGTTTCGTCCCCCGGTTTTCTCAGCAACTTGACCAGCAGGAGTGGCCACAACGCTGTTGCGGCCGGGATCGTCAGAATTCTAAAAGTGATCGGCGATCCTATTGCTGCCGAGTCCAATCTCGCAGCGCCACTCGCGGCAAAGAAGATGCCGAACAGTATCCCTACGGCGATGTAGGCCACGACGATCGGCACAATCAAAGACTCCACTTGGCTACCTCCTTCCGAGCAGGCCAGACTCAATAGCCACGAGCTGACCTGGCATTACGCGATCGACCACCAGGCGGGTTCGAAGCTCCCGTTCGCAATGTGCTGTCTCTCTAAACACGATATGGGAGAACAGCCCTGACGCTGTCAGTCTCGCCAGATTGCTTGCCGGCCACGGACCCGCGTCTAGCACCGGGACGGGGGGGTATACAATCACATACTCTATGAATCACCTGATTCATATAGAGAAATCGCGACAAGACAGACAATCGACTCGACTCTGGCTGTTGAGTGTGAGAAATGCGGCGCGCCCGGCTGGAGACAAACTAACTCAGGCGTCCGAGCTCGGAAACA
>CAXMSB010000175.1:0-4989 GCA_964195615.1 uncultured Granulosicoccus sp.
GATCGTGCATCACATTGGCGCGATTGTCGGCCCCTCTTCCGACGAGAAACTCACCGCCAACGAGGCGATGCTCAAGCTCTACGGCCTCACCGGCGACAAGGTGCTGAAGATCGCTGACTACATTGCCGGCGACCCGTTCAACGCTCGCACCTACGCCGACGGCTACGCACTCAAGTTGCCAGCCGGGCACGACCTGTTCTTCGAGATGCACTACACGCCGACCGGCCGCGAGGAGGAACCCGACCTGTCGCGGATGGCGCTGATTTGGGCTCAAGGCGAGCCGGAGCACGTGATCTACACCAAGGTGTTCAATCGCAAGGACATTCGCCTGCGGCCGAACGACATGCACTACGAAAAAACGGCGTACTACCAATTCCCCACCGACGTGAAGATCCACGCCCTCGCCCCGCACATGCACTACCGCGGCAAGGACTTTACGTTGTACAAGGTCGAACATCCGGGGACCGACGACGAGCGGCGCACGCTGGTGCTGAAGGTCGCGGTGTACGACTTCAATTGGCAACGGACCTACGAGTTCGTCAACCCGCTGCGGCTGAAAGCGGGCGACGCGCTGTACAGCGTTACCCACTTCGACAACTCGCACTTCAATCCCAGCAATCCCGACCCCGAAGCCGCGGTGCGGTTCGGCCTCAAGAGCGAACAGGAAATGCTCAACCTCCGCACGAAGTACGAAGAAGCCGACTTTGGTGATTTGGAGTAGGAGAGTCTGGGGTTTGGGGTTCGAGACTCGGGCCTACAATCTGGAAACGCGCTTATGCCAAGTTGGGTGCCACTGTCTGGCTTGCCCAGCAGTGCGAAGCGGGTTCAGGGTTCCACTGCTGGCAAGCCAGACAGTGGCACACATTCGGCCTAACGACCATCGGCCAGCAGCAGTCGACCGTGCTCGCGAAGGCTATCGAGCAGACCGCGCAGGTGCTCCAGCGAAGTCAGCGGGTTGATGATCGTGGCCCGCAGGTAGTCGCGGCCGTCGAGGCGGATCTGCACTAAATAATAATCGCCGGACTGGACGACGCGGCGGCGCAGGGCGAGCTGGAATGCGTCGATCTGGTCGTCGGCAGCGTCGCGCAGCTCGGTCGGCAGGTAGCGGAACACCACGATGTTGCACTCGGGGCGGCAAAAGGGCTCGAAGTCGGGTTGCTCGCCGAGCAGTTCGTAAAACTTCGCGGCTTGGTCGAACGTCGAGTCGACCAGCGCTTCGAACAGCCGTCGACCGAACAGCGACCAAACGCCCCACAGCCCCATCGCCGCTGCCCGCTTGGTGCATTCCAGGTTGCTCATGCCGCTGTCGAACTCGGCCATGCCGGGTGCGGAGGGGTCGAACAGGTAGGGCGCGACCTGCTCGAACGCGGCGTAGCGGTGTTCGCGATTGCGATAGAATACCATCGCACACAGCGCCGGCATGAACAGCATCTTGTGCGCGTCGCAAACCACGCTGTCGGCCAGTTCGAGGCCCTCGACCAGATGCCGATGCCGGCTGCTGAGACAGGCTGCGCCGCCGTGGGCCGCGTCGACGTGTAGCCAGACCTCGTGTCGCCGGCAAACTTCCGCCACCTCGGGCAGCGGGTCGAAAGCGCCGACTGGCGTGGAACACGCACCGGCCGAGACAGCGACACTCGGCACGTTTCGCGAACGCAGGTCGGAGAGAATCTTGTCTAGTTGGTCGACGTCCATTTTCCGTGATGAGTCGATTGGCACGCGCACCACCTGCTCGGCGCCGATCCCCAAAATGCCAGCCGAGCGTGTGACCGAATAGTGCGCCTCGGCATGGGCGACCAACACCGGCGCCGGAGAACTGCTCGCCAGACCTTTCGACCAGCTCTCGCCCAGCGACACGTTGCGCGCGGTCAGCAGAGCCGTGAGATTCGCCAGCGAACCGCCCGAGGTGACCAACCCGCCAAATGTTCCTGGAGGGAAGCCGATCGCCTCGCCCAGTTCGGCAACGACTGCGTGCTCGACGGCCGTGGCCCAGGGGCCCATTTCGTAGATCGCCATCACTTGGTTCGTGAGCGTCATCGCGGCATCGAACAACGCCGCCAGCGGCAGCGACGCCGGCACTTGATGCCCGACGTAATGCGGATGATGCAGATTCTGGCCCCGGTCGAGGCTTTCCTGAACCAACTGTTCGAAGCGAGCCAGAAGTTGGTCGATCTGGTCGGTGGGCGCCGCCCCGTCGAGCCGAGCGCGTGCCAAGCCGATCGTCGTGGCGGGCTCTTCCCAGTTGAGCACGGGGCCCTCGCCGCCCTGAACAACCCGCAGATGCTCGCCCAACAGTTCCGCCAGCCGAGCGCCGGCGGCGCGCACCAGATCGGGATCGTAAGCGGTGGCGATCAGCGCCCGTTGCTCTTGGAGGGGGTCACTGGAAATTTCGGCTTTCATGCCTCCAGTTGAGCAGAGCGAAGAGGTTGTGGCAACTCGGCCAGGCCGCTACTCGGGTGCCACTGTCTGGCTTGCCAGCAGTGGGAAGCGGGTACAGGGGCTGCACTGCTGGGCAAGCCAGACAGTGGCACCCAACATGGTCGTTCGGCGTTGAGGACACCCACTACTCGTCTTCGAGCGTCGGACGCAACAAGCGGTATTCGCCTTCGGACCAGCGGGCGATGTCGTTGCGATACCACTTCGAAAACCGGCTCTCGTGGGCACCGCCGGGAAGATTGGTCCACGCCTCGTCCGTGCGGAGGTCGGTGACGAAGTGGTAACTGGGCGCAAAGCTGGACTCGCGCGTGGCGGACGTGAGCAGGTGGCCTTGAAAGGGCGTCGCCTGGCAACCCGGCATGGCGCGCTTTGCCGAGTGAAACCCCAACAGCCGGCCCACGCGCGCACTCTCGAAGAAACGATTGGCGAAGTGAAACGAGTTGGCTTCGCCCCAGGGGACGGCCGACTCCTCGGCGGTCCGCTCCGCGGCGCTGCGGATCATTTCCCCCTTGCCCCGCAACTCCCACCAAGCCGAATCCGCCTGGCACAGCAGCCGATCAATCGCGGCCAACACCATTGAGGAATAGCCGAGCCGAGTGCTCAGGTAAAACATCCGCCGCCAGCCGATGCCCTCTTCGTGGCCGAAGATTTCCAGCAGCACGTGCCGATAGAGGTGCTGGAACATGGTTGCCGCGATGCTCTCGGGCGTGTAGCGAAAGTCCCACTCGACGAGCAGATCTCGCAACTCTCCGTCCGGTATGTGCGGCAGCAGAATCGGCAGCAGTAGTCGGGCTTGCTCGCTGGTGACGTCGTACTGCAGCGCTTGCATGTCTTCGACCGTGGCCGCGGGCAGTTCGTGCAGCCGCTCGGCGATGCGCCACTTGCGATAGTCGGGCAGGGCGTGGCTGTGGATCAATCGCTCGTCGGCCCGATCGAGATTTTCGTTGGCGCTGGAGAGATAGCCCTCGGGCGGATCGTACAGACTGGGCAACTGCTCGCTCGGCTGCTTGCCCTGCCAATGGTAGACGATTTCCCAGGCGGGGGTGGGTAACAAGCCGCTTTCTTGTTCCGCACGGTGAGGCAGCCAGCCGCTGGCCTGTCGGCCGATGTGCCCTTCGCGATCGGCGAAGACCCATACCAAAGTGGGATGAGGATTCTCGCGCACCGTGTCCATCGCTTCCAGCGTGCTGCCGCTGCGAATCACGTTGAGCCAACAGCCCACCGATCGGCCGGCGCCCTCTTCGCTGCCGATCCAGCGGGTGGAGAGATATTTGCCCGCCTCGCGGTCGGTCAGATCCAATCGCATCGTACCCTGGGAGTTTTCGTAGACGCTCATCACCTCGGCACTGGCTCCCTTGCGGCGGATTTCTTCCTCGCGAATCTGGAAGTCGAACCAACGCTCGCCGCGCCGATATTGCCAACCCGCGTCGCCGCCGGGACGGCAGTCTTCGACAAAGTAGTCGCTCGTGTCGGCGTGCAGGTAGGTGACGCCCCACGCGAGTTGCGGCGTGCGACCCACGGCCATCAGCGGACAGCCCGGCAGCGTGGCGCCCATCGCGTATTGATCGCCGCCCCAGTTGAGCGCTACCTCGTACCAAATTGCCGGCAGCCGATTCACTTCCAGATGTGGATCCGAAGCCAACAGGGCGTGCCCGGTCGCGCTGCGCCGCGGCGCCACGGCCCAAGCGTTGCTGCCGGCCAACCGCGGCAAGTCAGCGAGCATCTCCAGGGCGTCGTCCGAGAGTTGCCGTTCCATGGTGATTTCCATCAACGGTTCGAAACCGATTTCGTCCAGATAGGGCGACATCAGTTCTCGGAGCAAGTCGCCGCGTACGCCCGACTTCACCAGCTCCAACAATATCCGCTCGTTCTCTTGCGCAGCCACGGCCAGGCCGGCGAAGCTCAGCAGATTGCCGATCGACAGCACGGCCGTCGGGTGCCATGGGCGGGGATGAAAACCGGTGACCCACATCGGCAGAGACCGTCCCGCGTCTTGTAGCCCGTCGTTCACACCGTCGCAGTAGCACTCGAGCTGCTCGCGTGTGGTCGGGCGCATGTTCTCGACTTCGTGATCGAGGTTCTGGTGCAAACCGGCGCGGCGGAAGAAGCGATCGGTTTCGACCAGTTCCGGCTTGTTGGCAATTCGCTCGGCCGCCTGCCCGCTGGCGACGGCTCGGGAAAAGAAGATTTGCGTCGGCCGGTCGCTGGCGTGCAGATAGCCCAAGGCGTAGAGCGCATCGTGCCAGGTGTCAGCCGTGACGTGTGCCGTGCCGCCGGCGTCGCGTTCCGCCTGGAAATCGACTCGCGAAGAATTGATGGCAATGGGTTCCATGGATTGAGTGTAGAAAACTCCTGGGCCAGTGCAATGTGTATCGCCATTGCTGAGGGCGCACGGGCGGGGGATTGCTACAATGGGCAACGTCTGGTCGCCGTGCCTCGGCCGGCGGTCCCCTGTCCTTCTCCCTTGTTCGGCCAGGTGCGTGTGCCTTGAATCGTTCCCAGTTTGCCCAGCTTCGGACCGGCCTGTCGCTCGTCAGCCCCTGGCTGGTCGGCTTT
>CAXMSB010000176.1:0-3300 GCA_964195615.1 uncultured Granulosicoccus sp.
GGCACCGGGCCTCGGTCAGTTCCCAATCGATAGCCCGCTATCATAAGGCTAACGTCACGGACCGACAAGGGGGAAGGGCCTTGATCGTAACGTTGGGGTGCAGGAACGGGCTCGTTTTTCTTAGTTCGTTCTAAACCCACCGCCTCCGGCCGTGCGACCGTAGGTAGGGTTTGCCGGCACGACGAGATAAGATCGCTATGTCTACGCTAAGACCGGGAGTGAAAGACCCCCACGGGCTCGCCTCGTGGGTGAATCAGGCGGTGAGCTAGACGTAGCGGCACCGATCAAAAAGACCCCATCCGGCTTGTCCGGATGGTGAATCAGGCGGTGAGCTAGCACACCTTCGGTAGGGTAGCCGACCCCCACGTGCTTGTCACGTGGGTGAAGCAGATCTGTTGGCTAAGCGGTTGAGCGCCGCTCTAGCCAACCGCCTGATTCACCATCCAGGCAAGCTGGATGGGGTCTGGGCGAGGGCAACGATTGTGTCTAGCCAACCGCCTGATTCACCATCCAGACAAGCTCCATTGTTCCGAGATTCGGTTGGCGCGGGATTTGCTCGAACGGGCAGGGGGCGTGTTAGTTGGTTTCAGGCGGCTTTTTCTTGGCAGTGGGCATCATAAACCGCAGTCAACTCGTCGAGGAAGTTGTCCTTCCGAATCAATCGCTGCGGTAGGCGGCCTGCGTTGAGCGGCTGCTGGGCGGAACGCCACGTGGTCCACGGACCGGCAGTCGCACCTGCCTCGGCCAGTTTCTCTGCCAGCTTACCCAATTCGCCATCCAGCACCACCTCTACATACTTTGGACTTTCCAGGTTCGATATCAGCATAAACTCCGCCGGAAGACTGCGGAATTCTCGCGTCAGCTTCTTTCGACCCTGACGCTGCCGGCAACGACGCTTAATCCCGCCCCACAGTGCTTCCAGGGTATTGGTGGTCCGCTCCCGGCATGGATCGTCCGGCGAAGCGAAGAGGTGCCCCCAGTAGCGGTCCAAGTGTTCGCAAACGATCTGATGCCGCTGACGCGAGGCCTCATCCGTTTCCTCCTCACTCCGCTGACGACACTCCTCGCGAAACGATTCCAGCGATTGTTCGACGCCCGCCACTTCTGACCTGTCCAGCAGGTACCGATCGTGCAGTGGATTGTCTCCCTGCGCCGCCATCCGTAACACCGCGCGCAAGCGGTGGAATAATGTAAAGGTCGCTTCGTATTGGCCAGCCGCTTCGATTACCGTCGAGTCGTCAAGGTACTGCCGCAACATGCTCGCGAAATTTTTCAGTACCAGCGGGGCTTGTGCCTGCACTCGAGCGTTGTTGAGCAACCGCTCCACTGCCGCCGATCCCCGGACGACACGGCGATGAAAGTAGAGCAGGTAAGGATCGAATGGAAAGCCCTGGCGGCGGCCGTCCCGCGGATAGTCGAGCAGCCATTGATGAAAAGCCATCAGCACTTCGCGGCCTGCCGTCGCCTGGGACACTTCGGCTCGCTTGCCCGCCAAGACGTCGGCCAACACGTTGGTGTGCTCGATATGCTCACGCAGCCACTCGGTTTGCCCTCGACGTTGTTCTTTCAATCGCCATTGCAGCTTCAGCTGCCGCAACCGCTCGCGTAAACGGGTCTGTGGCGTTGCGTACAGGTCTTCGCCGATATCGCGCAACAGATGGAAGTTACACACTGTGTGCGAGACACCTTCAAAGGCCCGCTCGCAGGCCGCTGCCATGGCCTCGCTCAGATCGTGCAGCACTCGACGTGGCTTGCCGAACCGCACGGCGGCTTGCTGCAGACACGGGGTAATGGCATCGGCATTTTCGCTGGGGATGCGACAAGCGTCCAACAGGATGTTGTCCTCGGCTTCATAGATCCCAAAATACATGGGCGTGCCGGGTTCAATGGTGCCGTCGATCAGCCAAGTTCCACCGCCCCGCTGTTGGGGTCGGGCAGCGAGAATCGGTGCCGACTGCCGGTGTAGATGGCCGAAGTAGAATAGGAATTTGTGTTGCATGTCGTACAGGCTGCTGAAAGGGATCCGAGGAAACTCGAGGGCCACGCTTTCGAGCGTTCGGTGACGGAGGAACGTTTCGCAACCGACATGGGCGATCAAGTCGTATCCGTAGGCGCTGCCTTTGGGAACGAGGCGAGCTAGCGGCGAGGAACACGGCGAGTCGGCAGTCGTTGCGGTCCGATGGACTTCGACCGCTTCGAAGCGACCCAACTGGAGCGTGATGACATGGCGTCGCGTCGTTCTCTGAACATGACCGCCAGCTGCCTCTATGTCGAAGTGGTGGATCAGCCCCTCCGGAATGCAAATTGCCTGAAGTTCCCATTGAAAGACCTTGTGCAATTGGCAGAATCGTTCCGCCATCTTCAGCGTGTCGTTTTTTTTAGCCCGTAGAAGTGGAGGATCTGGCGGATCTGGTCGGCGCGGACCGCGACATTGTGAGCCTGCAACCAGCGGGCGATGGATGCCACACTGGCCTGAGGTGCGTCCAACAGTCGAACCAACACGCGAATGACGGTCACGGCGTCCAACCCGGGAGGCAAGTCCATGTCGTGAACCGCCGGGGCCTGGTCCGGTTCCGCTTGGCAACGGACTTGCTGCTGAGCTTCCTGTCGGCGGAGACCGGCTGCCAGATAGACGACCTTTCGGCCCTGAAGGAAGCGGCTCAGTTTTCCTTCGCGTAGCAGCCGGCTGACGTGGTTATGCACTCGGGTGCCAACGAGTTGTTCGAGCTCTTCCACAGTGCAACCGGCGGGTGCCTGCTCGACAATCTGACGGAGCGTTTGTGGCAGATTACCATGTTTGGAGAAGTGGACCGTCTCATACGTCCACAGGCCGTGCTGATCGAAGCGTGGCACATCTTCGAGCGTAACGAAGGTGGCATTGCAATTGATGCTGCTGAAGTAACCGACTTTGGCGAGCGCCCTCTGGACGGTTTTCGTCGAACACTCGAGTTGTTCGGCGAGCGCTCGCCAATTGGCGATACGGTCCCGCCGGAGTTGCCTGACGATTTGGGATTCGGTTCCGGTAAGTTCCATGGTCGTCCTCCTATGTAAAACCACCATTCATTATACCACAACTATATTTACATGCAAGGACAAATGGAGACAAAAAAAGAGACGCCCAAAAGCCCTATTTCTCCTGCTTTCTAGGATGCGGGGTCCAACCACGCCACCATCGCCATTTGTCCGGGCATGTAAATCAATCGGCACGGCCCCTAACTCCCATTCCACAAATGGAATATAATCAATCCACTCGAATCTCGGAACAATGGACCTTGTGTGGATGGTGAATCAGGCGGTTGG
>CAXMSB010000177.1:0-25659 GCA_964195615.1 uncultured Granulosicoccus sp.
GCATCGACCAGTGGAAACGGACGTTCCACAGCATGAGGTCAACGCGGCAGACTGAGCTAGAGGCCGTGTTTGATACGCACAAGGTCTGCTACTGGCTTGGAAATTCGGAATCGGTAGCACGACGCCACTACCTGCAAACGACCGACGACGACTACGCAAAAGCGGCGCACTTTTGCGCACAGCACACGCTGCCACAGAGTCACACGGAAGAAAAACAGCCTACGGGCAACAGTGCGAAACCCCTGTTATTGTAGTGCGTGCGTGATTGTGTGGTTCTGTGGTGTTGGGTTGAATGGTCGATTTTCGACCCACGAAACGACTCCCGTCCCCCCTTTTTTTGCCGTTCAGTCCTGTTTCTCGCTGAGGCCGTATTCCTTGTTGATCTCGTCGTACGTGGGCTGGAGCACGTCGTGCATGTCAAGCTTGCCGCCCGCGATCTCTTTCGAATACGGGATTCTGGTACTCGCATCGGGCAGCTGCGGCTTCTCGGTTGCCGGGGGCGGCCAGACATCTTCATCGACAACCGCCATCCGCACGCGAATGTCGTCTTTGGTTATGTTCCACACCATGTAATCCACGGCGAGACTCAACGGACCGTCATAGGTTGTCCGGACACGATCATTGATCGATGCCGTGGTGTCGAAGTCTTTGAAAAAGTGATAAGCCACCGCCATCCGCGGCTTGATACGCGACATCACCTTGCCAAACGCTTCGGGTGCGGTGTGAATCTGGGTGCCAACCTGCAGAGCGCTCTGTGGCGTGAATTTGAACTTGTTGATCATGTCGGGCACGGCAATAAAACACTCGTGAATCGCCAGATCGGCGTCCTTTGCATACTCATCGTACCATCGGTTCGGGTAGGTATCGCCGCCAAACACGAACTTTAGGCCATTCCATTCGAGACTGTAACTCACCGCGCCGTCGAGGGCGTGAATGGCGGGCCAAGACCGAATCGTGACGCCGTTTTCCTGATAGACGATCTGGTTCACGCCCTTGTAGTCGAACTCAGTGACGTCCATATGGTATCCCCGAGGATCGGTGAGGCCCTTGCGGCCAGCGAGGTCCCAGGTTAGCGCTTTGAGCAGATGATCGAGCGCGTACTTCGTGCCTAGTTCCGGCGTGTCGCCGCTCGGTCCCCAAACGCGTAGCGGTTTCTGGCGCCCGCCCAAGGCGCCACTGATAAACAGGGCGTCCAAGTCACCAAAGTGATCGGTATGCAGGTGGCTCAGGAAGACTTTGTCAAGATAATTGTAGGGAATCTGAGTGGCCGAGATGCGCTCGTTCGATCCAGTGCCAACGTCGAAGATGAATTTGTCGCCGTTGCCGAGCTCCAACAGCCAGCATGATGCCGCTTGTTTCGGACGCGCCGTGGGCATCCCGGTGCCACAGGCAATCAGCCGCATTTCGTTCGGCCCGAGATCCTCGCTGTTGGGCGAGTAGAAGTCACGGGCTCGCGCCTTGACTGGTGAATACTGCGTATCCGCCGCCGCTTCTGCCGCGGCTTGGGCGTTGCTCTCGCGCTGTTCACGCGTGCAGCCAAGGATGTAACCGATCAGTCCGGCGATCAGAGTCACAACCAACACGGGTGGCCCGGCTTGCCTTATAGTCGACATGAGAAGCTCCTTGTTCGGACGGGGAAAGGGCATCGCGTTGAGTATGGGCGCGTGAAGTGGTAAGGTCAATATACTGGCTTCTGAAGTTCCAGCACGAGACACTGGCGAAATTATGATGCTGCTCCTGCCACCGCCGCTGCACCCACGACATCTGCTGCTGGTCTTGCTGGTGGGCTGCTCTATTTTCGTTGCCCGAGCCCGTGGCGATGCCCTGGTTGTCACCAAGGCAATGCAGGCGACAACGGTTGCCGAGATTCATGTTACGGCATCCTCGGTGCGCGTCGAACTGGAGATCGGCGTTGCGGATCTGAAGGCGTTTGCGGACTTGCTGCCCGATGAGATACACGCCGCGCTCAATGTCGGCAAGGCCCCCCTTCCGGAGCGTCTGTCGCGTTTTTTCCGCGACGGTCTGGTGGTTCGGGATGAAGCTGGGGCGTCGTTAGTTGGTCGCGTCGAGTCGGTGGCCGCTCGGCGACGGATTTTCCGCGACGAAATCACCGGCGAACCGTTGCCCGTGCAACCAGCCGACGCCGAGCCGATCGTGTTCGCCACGCTCGTGTACGAATTTCAGGGGCAGCCGAAGAGTCTCACCTTCCAGTCGTTTATCAATGCAAGCGTCGCGGCGAACATCGGATTTGTTTGCTACCATCACGGACTGCCGGTCAACGATTTTCGCTATCTCTCGGAAGAGATCACGCTCGATCTCGACTGGCGGGACCCCTGGTATTCGCGATTTCGGCATCCCAACCTCCGCCGCCAGTTCGACGCGCCGCTGGCGGCCTTTCTTTACGTCGAGCCGTATGAAGTTCGGCAAGAGATCATCGTGCGACCGCGGGACTTGCAGGCGTGGCTCGATCTCGGCATTGGCGACAGCCGCGTGATTCCGGTCGATGCTCAGGGCGAGCTCAAAGAAAGGGTCGCGGAGTTTCTGGCGGAAAAAAACCCGGTGACGATCGATGGGCGACCCGCGGAAGGTCGACTTGATCGAATCCACTTCATTCGTCGCACGCTTCGCAGAACGGGCATCATCGAGCCGCCCGAGGAGTTGGACGCCACGTCGGCCACGCTGGGCGTGATCTTCGTCTATCCGATCGATCGGCTGCCGGAAGAAGTTTCGATGACTTGGGAATTGTTCTCTCCCGCGATTCAAGTGGTCCCCGCAGTGGCCTCGGACGAAGCGGGTGGATTGCCATCGCGAGTAACGCCCGACGAACCCGTGCTCACCTGGCGAAACTATCTCACGAACCCCACGGTTCCGCAATTGGCGTCGATTGCTCCGCCCCCCTCGCAGCGAGAGTTTCGCGTGCCGATTGTTACCGTTATTTGCGGCGGCGTGATTGTAGTTCTACTGCTGAAGTCCTGGAAAACAAGCAGCGACGGCTCCGCCAAAGCGTTTGCCGCAACCCTGGCTCTTTTTGTTTGTGGAGTGTTGGCGATGCCGTATGCGAAGCTGCCGGTTACCAGTCCGTTCGCCTCGTCGCCCGGAATTTCGGGGGCCGAGGCACGTGAACTTGTCACCGGCTTGTTGCATAATGTCTACCGTGCTTTCGATCACCATGACGAGAGCCTCATTTACGATCGGCTTGCCCACAGCATTGCCGGCGACCTTTTGGCGGAGGTCTACCTGGAAACTCGCCGGAGCATGGAGGTCAAGAACCAGGGAGGCTTGCGGATTACCGTCAAGGAGATCTCGGTGAGCGAACTGGAACCGATTACTCCACAGGACGAATCGGCCCTTGGTTTTCGTTGCCGGTGGCGCGTCGCCGGTTGGATTGGCCACTGGGGGCACATCCATAGCCGAGTGAACGAGCACCTAGCCAATCTCACCATCGCCCCGCTCGAGGGCCGCTGGAAAATCACCGCCATCGAGATGTTGGACGAGCAACCGATCGAAACGCCCCGGGTGGCAACAACGGCTCCGTAGGTTCAATCAACCATGATCAACATCCGCGATCTCCGCTTCAACTACGAACGCGACGGCTTTGGCCTGCGGGTCGACGCGTTGTCGATTGCCGGCGGCGAGCGCGTCGCCTGGACGGGGCCCAGCGGTTCAGGGAAGACGACGCTCCTGCAACTGGTTGCTGGTATCACGGCTCCTGCGGCTGGCCGGGTCGAAAGCTGCGGCGTGGAACTGACCGGCCTGCCCGATGCGGCGCGACGCGATTTTCGCATCGCCAACGTCGGACTGGTGTTCCAGGATTTCGCACTGCTCGACTACCTGAGCGTGCTCGACAACATTCTCCTTCCCTATCGGATCAATGGCTCGCTGCGTCTCGACGCTGCGGCGCGGGCACGCGCGGAACAGCTCGCCACGGAACTGGGGCTGGCGGAACTCCTGTTGCGGCGGCCAACGCGACTGTCGCATGGCGAGCGCCAACGGGTTGCCGTCTGTCGGGCTCTGGTTGCGGATCCCCGCTTGGTGCTCGCCGACGAACCGACGGCGAATCTCGATGCCGACAACGGGTCGCGTGTCCTCGACGCGCTCGATCAACACGCCACAGAGCGGGGTGCGACGCTCGTTGTGGTGACGCACGATGAAAAACTGCTGTCCAGGTTCGATCGCACGATCGACGTTTCGTCCTTCTGCAATCGGCTGCAGGCGAGCAACGTGGGAGGTGCCGACGATGAAGGGTAACCTCTATCTGGCCTGGCAATACCTGTGCCACCACCGCGCGACGACGGCGGTGCTCGTCGCGTCGATCACTCTCATCATGTATCTGCCAGCCGCCTTGGACGTGATCGTCGACAATGCGGAAGAGCATTTTCGTTCTCGGGCCGCATCGACGCCCCTGGTGATCGGCTCCCGGGGCAACCCGCTCGAACTCGTACTGGCCAGCCTCTATTTCGACGAGCCGTACGACGACGTCCTGCGAATGGAGCAGCTCCACCGGGTCGAGAAGCAAGAGCTGGGCCAGGCGATTCCGCTCGACACCCGGTTCCAAGCACGCAACTGCGCCATCGTCGGCACGACGACCGGCTACGCCCAACTGCGAAACTTCCGGGTAGCCCAAGGACGAATCTGGAATCTGATGGGGGAATGCGTGGTCGGCGCACGCGTTGCCGAACGGCTGGAGCTGCGCGTCGGCAGCAAGATCCCCGTCTCCTCGGCAACGGCGTTTGTTCTCGACGGCGCACCGCTACGGCTGAACGTCGTCGGCATCCTCGCCGCCACCGAGACGGCCGACGACGAGGCAATGTTTGTCGATCTCAAGACGACCTGGATCATCGCCGGCCTCGGCCATGGCCACGCGAGCGGCGCCCAACACGGGTCGACCGCAGCGGCAACATTCACCGACATCACAGCAGAGAATGCCGACAGTTTTCATTTCCACGGAGACGATGCCACGTTTCCGCTAACCGCGATCATCGTCACGCCGACCAACCAGAAAGCCGAAACGCTGCTGTTGGGGCAGTACCTGTCGCCGGAAGAGACGGTCCAGATCGTACGGCCGAGTGACGTGATGGACGCCCTACTGAAAAAGGTGCTCATGGTGCGCAGTTACATCGTCGCGATCGTCGCCGTCGTGTCGCTGGTGACGCTCGTGACCATGGCCCTGGTGATCGTGCTCTCGATCCGACTCCGACGCGCCGAAATCACAACGATGTCCAAACTCGGCTGCTCCCGGTTCGCAATCGCCCGAATCCTGGGCAGCCAAATTTTCATCTTGCTTCTGGCAAGCGCCACGCTAGCCGCGGTGCTCACCCAAATCACCGACGCCTACGGCCGCGAACTCATCCGGCTGCTGATTCTGTGATGGGAATCGAGACTACGCGCAAGCACCTTACCTGAAAACGGATGAAAACACTTCGTCGACCATGTCCTCCCACAACTCTGACTCTCCGGAAGACTCTCGCTCGTCGTCACGCGTCGAACCGGTATCGGCTTGATGAGAAGTGGTGGAGACAGCTCGTGAAACACTCGATCGAGCTGGCCCTGCCGAGAAGACTTGAGAGTCAGCAGCCACTTCGCTTGTGACGACAACCTCGATCGCTTCCTCGGCCAGGGCCACAGCCAGGGCTATGTCGACCAGGTCGTAGCTACTAATTGACGCTTGGGCGCGCTCGACAGTTTCACTTTTCTCGGCAACTGCGACCAGTGGAGCAGAGATCGGTCCCACCACGCTATATTCCTGCTCCCAGATGTCGAGATCGGCTGCGTCTACGTTGGCGTCTTTGTTCGCATCTCCGTCGCTACGGCTGGCTGTGCCGTTGAGACCAAAGCCGCGTTGCCAAGCCAGGAAATCGCGGCCGTCGACGTCGCCGTCCAAATCAAAATCGGCGTCGCCACCCGCTGTGTAACGAACTCGGTAGACGCGTGCGCCCGCGTCAATCGGCGACGTCGCATCAAGGTCTTTGTAGAGATCCGTGAAGTAGAGCCCGTCGGGCCCGGTGGCGAGGCCGACGACCGTTGCCCGACCCGTGCCCACGTATTCCACGAGCGTGGTCGGACCTTCCAGGACATTTCCACTCGCGTCAAGCTCGAACTGTACAATCCGCTTGCCGCGAGTCTGTGGCCCCGCCGCGTAGGTGGGGCCCGACTCGCTGACGAAGGCCCGATCCATCATCGACGTCGGAAATTCGCTTCCGCCAAAAGTTTCGGGTTCGACAAAAGTGATATTCACCGGCGCGTGGGCTGGGTCCCAATTATAGATGGCGTTGATGAACATGTCGTTGTTCGATCCGGTCCAGCCGTAGTCGACGCCCTCATTGACTTGAGCGAACCGGTCGACGCTCGGCCCATTCTCCACCTCGTAGTGCTTACCGTCGGCAGCCCGCCACGCTCCGCCAAACGGGTTGCGAACTCCGTAGGCGTACACGTAGTCGCGCGAGTTGATGCCGTCGCCCGCGTTATAGAAAACGTTGTCGATCGGGGCTGAGCCGTCGAGATTCATCCGCAGAATCTTGCCGCGATACGAATCGAGATTCTGCGCCGTGCTGGCGAAAAAACCGTCGCCGTTGTGGACGTAAAGCTTACCGTCGGGACCAATCGAGATGTTGGAAATCTGATGCGACTGGCCCTGGCTCTCGCCAACCATGTCGAGCAGTACCGTTTCGCTGGCAGCGGTCAAGCCACCGTCGATGCTGGCGAAACGGACCACCTGGGGATGGTGCTCGCCGCCAGGCAGGCCGTCGGTGTCGGTAACACGCGTGACAATCACATCGCCCGTGCCCGAGTCGACGACAATCCCAGTAAGTCCCTGCTCGCCCGAACCGGGGAAGTTGCCCGTCGGATTGAAATTCAGTAGCCCCGTCGCATAGTCGCTCACGGCGAAGTTGTTGGTCACCACTTTGATCGTGCCGTACAACTCATTGACATAGAACAGAGGATCGCTCGGATTGGGGCCGGGGTTGGGTACGAAGGCGATGTTTACCGGAAGTTGCAAGCCGTCGGCAACAACGTCGATCTCAAAACCGGCTTCCAAAGCCACGAAAGGCACTGGTAGACCAACTTGCCTGGCCAAACTGGAGAAATCTGGCTCGGTCTGTCCCGCATTGCCAAAATAGGTCGCGCCATCGGAGGCGACCCACAGATCAAGTCTCTGGCCCGCGGCGAGCGACACCGCTGGCAGAAAGACAGTACGCTCTTGGCCATGATCGTCGTGGAAAGCGAGATCGGTGTCCCCCAAGTTCAGCCCACTTGAGCCGGCAGTTAGAACGATGCGAAGATCCGCATGATCGGTGAGCGGCGGGGGATTGGTGACGCTGTTGGTCACTCCGTTCAAACCCTTGATCGACAGAAGCAGCGCGCCGCCGGCCGATTCCAGCCGTAACTCCGATTGGTCCGGGGCCACAGGGGGTAGAATGAGATCGTTGTTCGCGGAGTTGACCCACGTGGGAATGGGCGAGGCAAGAACGTCGATCAGCTCCAACGGAAAAATTGTCGAGGCAGCTCCCGTATGGAAGCTCCGCGTGGCGTACGCGCTCACCGAGCCAGCGTCGTCGCGAAATCGCACCTGGAGGTCGAAGTCGGTATCAGCGATCAGGTCGAGTCGACCGGCATGGGAGTTTTCGAAGATGCCGTCGCCCAGGTGCGTGTGCAGCAGTTCGACGCCCGTAATGCCCAGCGTTTGCCAAACTCGTTCGGCGCCTGGACCGACGGTCCAAATCTCCCAATCGCTCGACAGATGCGAGTCGCCGTCGGGATCGGAATACCCGACCGCCTCGAGGTGGACGTCCGAGGGATTGACAATCTGACCGTTGACGGCAGGTTCGGTGATCGTGGCCGTGGCGGGAGCCTGATTGGGACCGTTCGGGAGACCGACGATCTGGAAGTAGTTGATGCGTGTGGCCTTCTCAATGGCCGCTCCTTGATCCAAGGTTAGCCGACCATCGCTGACCGTGACTTGCTGCGTGTCGGCAAGAAAATCGCCCGTCGGCAGCACTACCGCATTCCAGTAGTTCGTCCCTTCCACGTTGAGCGTGTGCGTGCTGCCGAATTCTGCGTCGCCGATCGACACGGTGACTTCGTACAGGCCGTTCGGCAGCGCCAATTCCCAGCTCTGTCCCAGGTGAAAATGAATCAGCGTGTCGAGCCTTTGATCGGCATCAAAATCTCGGTCGCGGGAGACGTCGGTGTGATCGCTCGACCAACCGTAAAAGAGACTGCCGCCCCGGTCGCCAAACAGCTCGCCAGTATCGGGTGCGTATCGCGTCGGCTCCAATGTGCCGTCAAGCTGGAAGTTGATCAAGAACGTATCGCCGGCGAGCAACAGCCGTGACTCCAGCAGTTCCACGCGGAGACGGCGTTGGGAGCGGGTACTCGTCGGCGACGCCGGCGTTCTGCAATTCAGCATTCTCTCGGTCTCCTCGACATAGGTGCGCGCGGAGCCCGATTATAACTGCTGACGCCAAGGAAAGCACGTATTTCTTCATTCCGGCGGAAGAGCCCCGTGAGAGTTGGCCACGCCGCGGCGGCAGAGCGTGCCCGCCCTCGCAGGCATCAGCAAGGCTGCCGTCTCACGCACGATCATCAAAACGCCACGGTCCAGCGTAGGCCCATGATGTCGATGCTGGGGCGATTCGAGAAACGCCAGTGCTCGTGGTTGGCGATCAGCAGACTGCCGCCGTAGAGGCCGAGGTTTACACCCCAGGTGAAACGCTCGATATACTGCTCGCCCAAATCGCCGCTGTGGTCGAGCGTGTCGAAGCGGGCCATGAGACTGATCTTCGGATCGTCGAGCAGGAACAGCTCGCCTTCGAAGAGATTTCCGTAAACCGTGTTCGTGGCGGATGGAAAGGGCGCTTCGTCGCGGATGGCGTATTCGTAGTAGGCGCGCAGCAAGTCGTTCCAACGTAACGTCACGTCGGCGCCGACCAATTTGTAAATCTGGTTTGCCGAAAGTTCATTCTGCAGTTCGCCCGAGGCGACCGATCCGCCAAAGCGCAGCTTGGGGCTGCCGATCGTGGCGCGGCCGCCGACGGCCGTGTTGGAATTGTTGTCCCGGTAGCTGCGGCTAAATGAAAAGACGTCGGGACCGCCCACTTGCAGGCCGTTCACGCCGTAAACATCAAAGGTGGCCGACCAGTCGCAACAGCCGGGCAGCGGGTAGCGGAGGTGCAGATTGGCCCCTTCGTCGGAATAGGGCATGTTGATCACTGGCTGCAGCAGGACGGTTGGTCCGGCACGGCGGCCCATGTTGTACATCAGCGGCAGGCTCACGGTACGCAGCGCCCCCGGATGAACGCGTCCCGAGAACGCACCAAAAGGCACGATAAACCGTCCCGCCTTGAGGTTGGCTTCGAGGCCGCCCGGGCAACGCTTGCCAGGCGGGCAGCGCGTGAAGCAGTGGACCAAGTCGAGCGTGGCGCTGGCTTCGACCAGTTCCACGGCCAGCCCATGATTGTCGCCATGGCAACTGGTGCAGGAGACCACGCGTCCCGAGACCGGATTCTCCGGCGTTCGCCACTCGACGCCCAACCACGCGTCGGGGAAGAACCCTCTGTTCTCCAAGGTGTTGTCGGTACCCCGCCAGACGGTTGAGACGGTTCCGTTGAGCGTGAAGGGAGGAAGCTGAGCTTCCGCAGCAGCGTCGCCACTGGAGTCGCCGCCGGACTGCGAACGCTGATTCGCCGGGTTGAGCGATGCCAGGTAGGTGGCGATCGGCACCTGCTCGTTGGCCGGGATGTCGGCGTCTTCCTTGGCCGCCATGCGTCGCACCGTCGCCAGCCAGCCGCCGTAGCTCTTGCGTTTGGACGTGGCCCGCTCGGCATCGTGGCATTGCGTGCAACTGACGTCGAAGAACTGCTCGCCCCGACGGACCGTCGCCGCGTCGAATCGGCTTTGGCGTTGGTCTTCTTCGGCGTTCTGCTCACGGCTATCTGAACGCATGGACTCGTGCGAATCAGCCGCATCGAGATCTTCCTGATAAACCGCTAGCTGGTTCTTGATCGCCTGGAGGAACGCGCCTTCGTCGCTGGCTGTGACGACGCCTTCCGACCATTGGGCCGAGGCGCACCGCGACAGCGCCAGCAGGGCGACCGTCGCCAAGACGAATTGCTTGGTCCGACGAGAGTACATCGTGTCGCCGATCGGTCCGCGGCGCGAACCCAGATCGGTCTTTCTCCCAGGGCAAGCCTATCGCCCCCCCGCATCCCCTGAAAGGATTGTCGGTTAGGCAGAGTTTGACGATGAGCCGATTCGCCGGAGAAGCCAAAAAGGACCGAGCGAGCGTGAGATGTCGTACCGCCAATAGGGGATCGGACGACACGGATGACAGCAGTGCTGGCGGCTCACGTCGCGCGTCTACAACAGAACGCCAACAACCCGCAAATCAGTAGACAGACAGACTGCGGCTCCGGAACCGCCGCAATGCCGACAAGGGGCACGGGCAAGCCGTACTGGGTTTCCCAGATCGCGAGATCGTCGTCATCGACGTTGCCGTCGCTGTTGGCATCGCCCTGAGAGAGTCCCCCGGCGCCGCCAGCGAAGCGTTGCCAAATCAAGAAGTCCTCGCCGTCGACGTCGTTGTCTTCATCAAAATTGGCCGAATCTGCCGCGGCGGCGACGAGCGTAAACTGGGTACCGGCATTATTGAAAAACGTCGCGGCACCCGAGGTCAGCGCATAGTCCGCCAAATTCGTGGTGCTCGCCGCGGAAGCTGCTCCTGGAAACAACAGAGCGCTGAGGGAACTGGTCGGCAGTGGTCCGCCAAATGCCGGCCCGAAATCGCCATTGCCGTCGTTGGTGGTCAAACCGGTGGTCGTTCCCGTGTAGCTCGCGCCGCCATAATTGATGTTCCACAGTTTACCGCCGATGTTGTTTTCAAAGGAGATTTGCCCCGCCGCCAGATAGGGGGCGGGAATCGGATTCATCGTAAAATCGCTTACCAGCGGGATGTCGGTATAGTTGGCGAAATTGGGCGTGGTAATCAGAATCCTGGCGCCAGCACTGCCGTTGGCTACGTTCGTCAGAAAATCGATCAATTGCACCGGGTTCGCTCCGGTCGCATCACGGACGTTGATCTCTGACTGATTCCCTACAAAATTCTGCCCGGGGAAACGAGTCCTGAGCTGAATCGCCTGGGCGGTCGTATCGCCGTTCACGCCGCCGATGACTTGCTCGATCTGCATAAAGTGAAACGACGCCTCCACCGGTTTCGACGCCATGCAGCAACCGACGACCAACAGAACTGTCGCCATCCGGACAAGTTGGTACTGATTCACGGAACTACCCTCCAGAAGATGGTGTGGGGCCCATTTTTTGGACAAGCGTGGACGGAAAGCCACGGTAGTCCATCAGACACCACCAGTGGGGAGAAGTCTGTGAAGTGCGCTACAGAGCACGAGGGACGTGCCCTCGTTGAGTGCCCTGTCTGGGTGGGGAAGTATGAGGACTGCAAGGTCCTTTTTTGAACCGCCAAGTGCGCCAAGAAGAACGCAGGGGGATTAGAGTAACAGCCTGTCTTCCGATGACACCCACTTGGCGCTCTTGGCGTCCTTGGCGGTTCTCAATCGAGCCGCGCATAGAAACAGACGAGCACGACCCGGGGATCGTACTCGCCTGATGACCGGAAGGCCGCTAGTTCACTGTCTCACCGCTATCGCTCGTGGGAAGTGCTTGGACTGCTGTTGTTCAGTTAGTGGCGTTCGGCCCTTTCTTGCCTGGCTTTCTCTTCAAGAAATATTATCTCCTGGCGTCTTTTGGCCTCGTCTCGGGGGCCACTATCAATCCTCCTGGGGCTTCCATTCCCATTCCCATTCCCATTCCCCTTGGACTTCTCTGAGCGTCGCCCGACCAGCCCAACCCATCCGCATCATTCAGAATGACCTGCAGCCGCAGGGCAATGATCTTCTCTCGGCCGTCGACCCGTTTCTGCAATTTGAATTCCATCTCGGCGACCCGTTTTCTGATCGCGTCCAGCTCGGACTGTCGCCGATCCAAATCCGCATCGAAGTAGGCGCCGAGCGCTTCGCGCATCTCGGTGATGGCCTCCTGCTTGGCTTTTTCACCTTCCGCCTTGGCCAGCAGCTGTTGTGCCTTAAGCAGTCGATTCCTGGCTTCTCGTTCTGGGCCGAACTGGCGGCCTCTACTGCGCCCCATGCCATATCCACCTTCCCCACCATACATTCCTTCGCCCATGCCACTGCGGCCCCCGTACATTCCCTCTCCTTCTCCCCCACGGCCACCATACATCTCTCCACCACGGCGCCCGGAATTTACAGACGGTTGTGGGTTCGGCAGGTCCTGGTCTGACACAGGTTGGTCAGGATTCTCGTCTTCGGCCCGCGAGCTGGAAACCGCGGACAACACCATCAAAGCAGCAATGCAGAAAACAGTTGTTAGGCGTAACATGGGAATTCCTTTCAGTTGAAAACTCTAGGGTTGAAGAAAATCGTCGTCCTGCAATTGATTCAGTTGTTTTTCAATACTTTCGACTTGTGCATCCCAATGCTGAGACGTCCCGGTGTCGCTGCGGGCCGATTCGGCTTCCAGACGGGTTAGCATCTGGTCGACCTCCTGCAGCGACTGTTGCCACTGACGCTCTTCGTCCTCCGACGCTTGCTGCCAGATTTCGACTGAGAACTCGGGCAACTCGATTGCGGGAGCCGTGCCCGAAGACTGATCGCCATCGGTAGCGGGGAACAGCAGAACTAGACCGACCACGGCCGCCACGGCTAACGCGATCGTCGCTACAACCTTTCGATGGCGCCGCCACAAACGGATCAGCCGTCCGTAGCGACGTGGGCCGCGTTGCTGGAGTCGGGCCAGGCATTGCGTCAGCGCGTTCTGCACATCGGCAGCGCCGGCAAAACGCCGTTTCGGTTTTTTCTCTAGCAGGCGATCAACAATTTCGGAGAGTTCGTCGGGAACGTCCGGATTCACTCGCCAGAGAGGTTTGTGCGGCCCGTTGCAAATGCGGTTCAGCACACCGAGGGCGTGCTCAGCTCGAAACGGCGGTCGGCCCGTCGCCATGAAATAGAGCACCGCTCCGAGGCTGAAGAGATCAGTTCGTTCGTCCGTCGCGCCGCCGTTCGCCTGTTCGGGCGACATGTAATGCGGTGTGCCCGCGATGATGCCCGTCTGCGTGAGCGTCGCGTCGTCGACCGTACGGGCCAAGCCAAAATCGGTGACCAGCGCCCGATCGACGCCATGCTCCAACAGGATATTCGCCGGCTTGATGTCGCGATGAATGACGCCCTGCTCGTGGGCGGCGTGCAACCCGGCCGCGGCCTGAATGCCGATGCGCAACACTTCCTTGGCATCGAGCGGCCCGCTCTGGTCGACGCGCGCCTGGAGCGATTCGCCCGCGACGTATTGCATCACCAAGAAAGGCGTCGGGCCGCCGGTCTCGACGTTGTGAATCGCCACGACATGCTCGTGTACCACCGCCGCCGCGGCCCGCGACTCCCGAGCGAACCGCTGTCGAGCCGCGCCGCTGTGGGCCAGGTGACGAGCCAAAATCTTGATCGCCACGGGCCGATTCAAGTCGGAATCGAAACCTCGCAAAACGATTCCCATACCGCCGGAACCAATCACACGCTCGATCTCATACCGCCCCAACCGGCCAAGCAGTTCTGGGTGACTGGGCGCGTCGAGAATTCCCTCCAGGTCGGCGCGGTAGTCGGGCATGGATTCTGTTTCTTTGGTCGTTTCATATTCCGAAACACTGTTGAGCAGCTTGCCAATCTGTCGCCACGACTTCTCAGGGCCCGCCAGCTCGGTCAGACGTTTCTGGCAGCGTTCACACGATTGGATGTGCTCGGACGACTGAAGAAACAGATCGCTCGCTTCGCCGCCCGAGAGCAGAACTTCGAGCCGTGAATCTTCGCAGTGGACGACCTTGTCGTTCATCGGTTCCCCCTGACGAGCCCATCGGACTCGGAATGATCAGCCGCCAGATACTTCGCGGCTGAGCGACGCAAGCGAGCCAGGATGCGACTGCGTGCGATGTAAACCGCCCCGACCGACATCCCCAGTTGCCCGGCAACCGCTTCGATCGCTTGATTCTCCACGCTGCTCCGCCAAAAGGCTTGCCACGCTTTTTCGTTGACCTCCGTGCGGACCTGGGCCGCGACCTGTCGAAACACTTCTCGCTGATATTCCAGATCGTAGAGTTGGGACTGCTCGCTCGCCGGATCGCATTGGTCACGGAGTAGCCGCTCGATGCCTGAATCGCCGCTGCCGAGCGGACGATGTTTTTTGCGCGTAAGAAAGTTGATCATCAGGTTTCGGCTGATACAGAACAGCCAATCGCGGAACCTGCCCCGCTGGGCATCGGGCTCCCAGCGATCGACCGCCCGCGACACGGCCAGCATCACCTCCTGAACCAACTCCTGGGCATCGGCATGCTGCAAGCCCTTCACCCGGGCCAGGCGATACACGAGCGGTTGATAGATGGCCGTAAATTCGTCCCAGGCTTCGACGTCCTGCCTATCGGGCAGTCGCAGAATCAGGCTCTCACGGGTATCGGGAACGGGCGAAGTCACGGCAATATGCTCTCCTCATCAATAAACACACACGCCGGGCGCGTATCTTTCCAATTTTATGGAAAGATTTGAGGAAATCAAAGCTTCGCCGCCTTGTTTAGGAGACAATTCCCCTTATTCTGCCCCAGAACCCAAACGGGTTGCCTAGCCTTACCAGTCAGAGACAATGGCTGGGGAATACCGGACTCAAACAGGGGCGATCCTCGAGCTGCGGATCGACCGCCCCTCGAACAGCGTTCAACGACAAGACTGAATCATGTCTCGCGAAGCTCTCAGTGACGAACAGGTTCAGGCCTACCATCGCGATGGCTTTTTCATCGTCCGCGGCCTGTTTGATGCCGAAGAAATCGCCACGCTTCGGTCGACAGCCAAGGCCGATCAGGCGATGGCGCAGAACGCCTACGATCGCGATGACGGCGAAGGTGGCAAGGTTCGCCTGTCGCTTTGGAATCACCCGGGGGAGAACGTCTACGGCATGTTTTCGCGCTCGGCGCGCATGGTCGACGTCGTCGAGCAACTCCTGGAAGAAGAAGTCTATCACTATCATTCCAAGATGATTATGAAGCAGGCCAAGACCGGTGGTGCGTGGGCGTGGCATCAAGATTATGGATACTGGTACGAAAACGGCGTACTTCGGCCCGACTTGTGCAGTGTGTTTACCGCGGTCGATCGAGCCACCAAGGAGAACGGCTGCCTGCAGGTGATTCGTTCCTCGCACAACCTGGGCCGGGTAACTCACGTGAAGGTCGGTGATCAGACAGGAGCCGACCCCGAGCGAGTGGAGGCGGTCCTGGAACACTATGAACTGATCTACTGCGAGATGGACCCCGGCGATTCGGTTTTCTTCCACAGCAACCTGTTGCACCGCAGCGACCAGAACTGCTCGGAGCACGACCGATGGTCGTTGGTCTGCTGCTACAACGCCAAGAGCAACAGTCCCATTCGGGAAGGGCCGCATCCAGGGTATACGCCGCTTTCAAAAGTGGACGACGATGCGATCCGGCGTATTGGCCCAAAAGGTTTTGGGAACGAATCGCAAGAAGGCGGCTCGTTCAAATCGGGTCGAAAGCAAACTTCCGATCGAATTACAGAATAGGACGATTTATTCGATGGCTCCCTGGCGTGTTGCTGGAATCTGTTTCGACCACATGCACATGGGTGACAACCTGCGCATGGCTTTCGATCATCCACGTTGCGAGATCGTTGGCATTTGTGACGACGACCGCGAGCGCATGGCCCCGTCGATCGCGAGTTGTGACATTCCTGATGGTCGCGTGTTCACGAATTATCTGCGGTGCATCGAGCAGACGAAACCGAATCTGATATTGCTCTGCCCCGCAACTGCCAGGCACGGGCACTGGACAAAGCTGGTCGCGCCTTTTGGCACACATATTCTCATGGAAAAACCGTTTGCTGCGTCCTTGCAGGAGGCGGATTCGATGATCGCGGCCATGGAGCCGACAGGCAAAACGCTAGCGATCAATTGGCCGTTGGCATGGGTGGCTTCGCATCGTACGACACATCGACTGGTCAACGAAGCGACGATCGGCGACGTGGTTGAAGTCCACTACTATGATGGCAATCGGGGACCGCTCTGGCATACTGCTGACAAGGTCGCCACCAACCAAGATGACCTGGTTGCTCAGAAAAACGATAGCTGGTTCTATCGCCAGGCACTGGGAGGCGGATCGCTACTCGATTATCTGGGATATGGCACGACGCTGGGCACCTGGTTCATGAACGGTCGCAAGCCGCTTGAAGTGACCTGCACGGTGGATCAGCCCCGCGGCCTGGAAGTGGACGAGCACAGCATTACTGTTGCCCGCTATGAAACGGGGCTGTCAAGATTTGAAACGCGGTGGGGAAGCTTCACCGATCCTTGGATTCATCAGCCGCAACCGCGCTGCGGATTTGTGCTGGTTGGTACGAAGGGGACGATCAGCAGCTACGATTACCAGCCGACGATTCACGTGCAAACAGAGGAATGTCCGGAAGGGTTCGACCAGCGTTGTGATGATCTCCAGTCGCCTTACCAGAACCCGATCCAGTACCTGGTGGATTGCCTGGAGAATGATCGTCCGATTGAAGGGCCCCTCTCGATTGAAATCAGCCGCATCGGTCAGCAGGTGGTCGATGCGGCCATCGAAAGTGCCCGGTCGAAACGCACGGTAGAGCTTTCGTCGTAAGAATGAAACGCGGCAAGTGCAAGGCTTTGTAGACCAGTAGCCCCGACGTGCCGAACATGAGCAGCAGACGTTTCCACAGAGGACGAACCTTTGGATTCATGTTCATAACGTGACGCCTTATGGATGAGGGAGAGGTCGGAGGCCAAGCCGCACGCCACGGATAGGACATCGCCCGGGCAAGACAAGTTGAATTCTCATCGTCTTCGGAGCAAGGGGAGCATGAAGATCAAAAATAGCATGCGCCGCTGCCAGAGAACGATCCACACCGAGAGCCGTACCAGATGCCCCTCCCAACAGGCAGATGTGCGATTCCGCACGCTAGCCTGAAGAAGATTGAGACATTCCTCAGCAAAACCATCTGCTCGTGCGAAACGATCCCTTCCGACACAATTCTTACCTGCCTGACCTGAGCCAGCATAACGATGGCTTGCACCGTGGTCGTGAACTCCGAATCCGTGGCGAGATTGCTGACAAAGCTGCGGTCGAGCTTGATCGCGGAAGACGACAACGTGTGCAGAATGCTGAGCGACGAGTGTCCGGTCGGGGCCGAGAATTCCGCCGCCACGATCGATCGGCGAGTCGCCAGGCCCTTTTTCCTGGGAGTGGGCACCGCAATCTTGAAAAAAATCCCCACCAAGAGTGGCAACAGCACGGCCAGCAGGGTAGAAATAGCGGACCAGATGGAAACAAATATGACTCGTTCTTTTCCGCAAGAGGGTTCCATGAAACAGCCGCTGCTTACGACGCTATCGCTTGTCCTATTGATCGCGGCCGGTTTCGATCTGGCTCGTGCAGCCGACTCGCGCCCGAACATCCTGTTCATCTTCACCGACGATCACGCCTACCAATCGATCAGCGCCTACGGGTCGCAGATCAACTCCACGCCTCACCTCGATCGGTTGGCGCACGAGGGGATGCGTTTTGACAACTGCTACGTTACGAATTCGATCTGCGGTCCCTGCCGCGCGACGATCCTCACCGGCAAGTACAGCCACCTAAATGGCTTTCGCATGAACGGCGACCGTTTCGACGGCTCGCAACAGACGTTTCCCAAGCTGCTTCGGCAGGCCGGCTATCAGACGGCGCTGATCGGCAAGTGGCACTTGTCATCCGACCCGACGGGTTTTGATCATTGGGAAGTCCTGCCCGGCCAGGGCCGCTACTACAACCCGCCGATGATTCGCGATGGCCAACCGACCCAATACACCGGCTACACGACCGAGGTCATCACCGATCTCACGCTCGACTGGCTGGCGAAAGATCGTGATCCCGACAAGCCATTCCTGTTGATGTGCCAACACAAAGCGCCGCATCGCCCCTGGGACCCCGGCCCAAAACAGCTCGATCTCTATGCGAACGAAACCATTCCAGAGCCCTTCACTCTGTTTGAAGATTACTCTCAACGAGGCCCGGCCGTGCGTCAACAGGACATGACGATTGCCGAAACGATGAACGATCGAGATCTCAAGTTCACGGCGCCCCGTGAGCTCAACCCCGAGCAACTCGAAGCGTGGAACGCCGTCTACGGTCCGAGGAACGAAGCGTTCGAGAAGGCAAAGCTGACGGGCGCCGCACTCGTGCGTTGGAAGTATCAACGTTACGTGAAAGACTATCTACGCTGCGTCGCCTCGGTCGACGACCAGGTCGGCCGCGTCCTCGATTGGCTCGACGAAACGGGGCTGGCCGAAAACACGATTGTCGTCTACTCCTCGGACCAAGGTTTTTATCTGGGCGAGCATGGCTGGTTCGATAAGCGTTGGATGTATGAAGAGTCGCTGCGAACACCGCTACTGGTCCGCTGGCCCGGACACGTACAAGCCGGCTCACTGAACGACAAGATCGTCTCGCCGGTTGATTTTGCTTCCACGTTCTTGGAGATCGCCGGCGCCGATCTCCCCGGCGATCTACAGGGTCATTCGCTAGTTCCGCTGCTGGAAGGAAACACGCCGGCAGATTGGCGTTCGACGTTTTACTACCACTACTACGAATACCCCGGCTGGCACTACGTCCGCCGCCACTACGGCGTCACCGACGGTCGTTTCAAGCTGATCCATTTCTATGAGGAGGACGTCGACGACTGGGAGCTCTACGACCTAATGCTCGACCGCAACGAGACGCACAACGTCTTCGAGAATCCAACCTACGCCGGCACACGCCGCCGACTCGAGGGCGAGCTCGCCCGACTTCGCGAAGAGCTGCAGGTTCCGGAGAAAGACCTCTCAATAAAGAGGACCAAATCCAAGGCCCCGCGGATTCGTAAGCCAACGTAGAGAACGGGAGGACATGCGTCGTTTCTCTTGTTCCGGCCAGCCTGCAACTAGAGTCCTAATCGCGGGAATCCGACTCCTGCCCCCCCCTTTTGTTCGTCATGC
Source organism: uncultured Granulosicoccus sp. (assembly GCA_964195615.1). Classification (GTDB taxonomy): domain Bacteria; phylum Planctomycetota; class Planctomycetia; order Pirellulales; family Lacipirellulaceae; genus Bythopirellula. The sequence continues at coordinate 19,099 of CAXMSB010000177.1, forward strand.
TGTGCAAGACAACTCAGTAGCTGCAGCGGTCATGTTCTCAACGGCCGTGCTCGTCGTCCACACGTCACTGGCAAGCATCGTGAAGTTCGTCAGGGCCGCAAGCATTCCGTCGAGCCCTGGCAGCTTGGCAGCAGCGGTTGCGTCTGCAGCGACAACGACCTCAAAGCCGCGTTCCAGCAGTTCGCGAAGGTGTGATTCAACGCACAGATTGGCTGACATTCCGGCTAGAATGACCTTCTCGATCTTCTGCTTTTGAAGCTGCAAAATTAAGTCATTGTTTTCCGGGCCATAGACTTTGTGCGGGCTACAGATGATCGTTCTTTTGTCGTTGATGGATGGCTTGAATTCTTCCATCCAGTCGGCCCCGCTGCCTTCAAAGTCGTCAAGGTTGAGTGCTCCCTGGCGGTCGAACATGTGAATGTCGTGCATCAGCTTTTCGAGTGTGCCTTCAAATTTCCAGCCGTGGTCGGTGGGATAGTAGTAGTGCGGACTGATCACCAACTGCATTCCGGTACTGACTGCTGTCTCCATCAGAGCTTTCAAGTTGGCAACGGTATCGTTTTCCGTTGCGCTTTCTCCGCAGACTCCCCAGGCAACTCCGTCCGGGTGGAGGAAGTCGTTCTGTGGATCGGTAACGACAACTGCCGTGCGTCCGGCTTCAATTTCAAATCCCGGAACGGGTAGTCCAGGGTCGCCAAGTTCGTCGAGCCAACTCTCAACGCGATTCTTTGCATTCACGGTCATTTCTTTCTCCTGTTCTTGAGTTCGTTGAGCAATGATCTACCGCCGACTACCAGTCTTCGCGAAGACTGGCTTTGCGGGCAACAACTCGAATCATCCCAAACCCTTCTGAAAACGGGCTCCTGAGAAGTAATGCCGGGTTGCATTATTACCGAACCGAGAAGGGATGTAACACGCACAAATGTTGCATCGAGACGCAAAACTTGTGCATGTACCACGCGAAAAAGGGAGACGGAATTCGCCTCCACAATTGGCAACACGCTCGCGCAGGCGATCTTGCTGACCTAGACGAATTGCGCACCGTCGTGTCCAATTCGTTTGAACTGCAGCTCTACGAGCCCCGGTCGACCGACGCGTGGCTCGTGACGTACGGACTGTTCTTGAAACTGATCGGCCCCACGGCATGAATCCAGCCGACTCCTGCCCAACACTGAGATGATCCATGCGTTTGAACCAAATTGTCGTCCTCACTCTCCTGCTGAAATCGTGTCTCGCTACGTCGCTGTCCGCTGAGGGCAACTGGCCCCAATGGCGGGGAATCCTTCGCGACGACATTTCTGAAGAAGCCGGACTGCTGAAAACTTGGCCCGAGGGCGGCCCGACGCGGCTGTGGATGTTCGAGGACTGCGGCGTCGGCTACTCTGGCCCGGCCGTGGTGGGAACGCGGCTCTATACGATGGGAGGCCGCGACGGCGTGGAGCAACTCATCTGCATCGACGCCAATAACGGCCACGAGCTGTGGTCCACCCCCTTGGGGCCGCTGTTAGAAAACAGCTGGGGCGACGGCCCGCGCTCCACACCGACGGTCGACGGCAAAATGATCTACGCGTTAGCGGCAAATGGCAACCTGGTGGCTGTGCGTGCCGCGGACGGCGCGGTGGTCTGGACGACGGCCATGCAGGATCTGGGCGGCGACGTCCCCAACTGGGGTTATGCCGAGTCGCCGCTGGTCTATCAAGGAAGAGTCCTCTGCACCCCTGGCGGCAGCCGAGGCACGATTGCCGCGCTCGACCGTCAGTCGGGCGAAGTCGTCTGGCAGTCGGAAGAGCTTACCGACGGTGCCCACTATGCATCGATCGTCCTGATGCAACACGCCGGCAAGACGGTGGCCGTGCAACTATTGGGGAAACAGCTGGTGGGAGTCGACGTGGCCAACGGCGCACTGCTCTGGTCGACCCCCTGGCCGGGCGCTGTAGCGGTGATACCGACCCCCATCGTGCGGGGCAATCAGGTCTACGTCACCGCGGGCTACGGCGCTGGATGCAAACTGATCACCGTTGACGATCAGCACAACGTCGAGGTCGTTTACGAAAACAAACGGATGACGAACCAACATGGCGGAGCGATCCTGCTCGCCGACCACGTCTACGGCCATTCCGACGGCAAGGGCTGGACTTGCCAGGAGTTTGCCACGGGCGTCAAAGCGTGGCACGAAAAAAACGCCCTCGGCAAAGGCGCCATCGCCTACGCCGACGACCACTTTTACTGTATCAGTGAAGACGAAGGCGAAGTGGTGCTCATCGGGGCGTCGCCCGAGGGCTGGCAAGAGCAAGGCCGGTTCACGCTCGAACCGCAAACCGAGCTCCGCAAACCGAAGGGCCGCATCTGGACCCACCCGGTGATCACCGGCGGTCGGCTCTACCTCCGCGATCAGGATCTTCTCTATTGCTTTGACGTCTCGCAGTAGAACGAGGTAACGCGCTCCGCTTGTTCCTGCCTACTCTTCGCCTACCTCTTCCTCCAACCGCGGCTTCAACACCAGCCGAACCGGCGTCCCCAGCGGCGGGATCTTTTCAGTAAACGCTTCGAACAACAGTCCGTCATTCACCTGGCTGCTTTCGGCGGGAATGTCGAGCGTAGCGGTTGAAAAATTCGAGACGCAAATAAAATCGCCCGCTTCGGCGAGGTAGTGTTCGTCGCCGGTTCGTTCGTCTTTCCAAAACCCGCTGCCGGCGAAGACCCAGGGGTGTGCCATCGGTTTGTCGGTGGTGAGGTCTCTGATCCACTGTTGGGCTGTGATCGATTGCCACTTGCCAGCTTCGTCGAGCCAGCGGACTTCGATGTCGATTTGCGTGCCGGTGGGGGGTTGGAACTCAGGATTGAATTGCACGGGCGAACCGGTCTCGGCGCCGACGGCCAGCAGGGCGGCATGCACCACTTGGGCCCAACTGTAGACCGCCACGATCGATTCGTGTTCTTTCGTGCCGACCGGGCAGGCGAACATCTCGAGCATCCCTTCGCGGAGCGCAATGTAGCCGTCGACAATGACGACGCCCCGCTCGGCGTCGACCCAGGTGCGATTCGGCTTGGGCATTGCCTTGGCCCCCTCGGGCGGCGGCAGCTTGGGCGGCTCGGGCAGGCCGTCGGATGGCTCGACCACTTCGCTATCCCCAGCGTCGTCTTGCCGCTCGACGGGCTCTTGCTCCGTGGCTGCGGGAGTTTCGGCCGTGGCTTGCGGCTCGGCTGCCACGGTCTCGTCAGCCTGGTCGGTCGCCGGCTCCGCGTCGCTGCTGCACCCGACAACGCAACAGATCGCCAGCGTTACACCAGTAAACAGCCAACTATTGGGCGTGAATCTCAACATTTCGCCTCCCTGGACTCGAACCAAACTGAACGAATACGCTGCGTCAACCAGCCGGCGGCCTATTGTATCACTTCCGCGGCAAACCGTCGTGCCGAAGAATCACAAGGAAAACCGCCCGTACCCCCGTGAATAATGCAAGCCGAGACCCTAGAATGTCTGCTTGCGCGACTTGTCTGACGATCACCATCTTGAAGGAGCGAAATGGCCACGACTTTAGAACCGACGACCTCTGCCGATGATTCCGCCAGTTTGGCTGCCGAGCGACGCCAAGCTCAGTTCTGGCGAAACACGGCGCCCGCGAACATTGCTAAAGACGATCAATGGCCCCTCTGGTCGCGCCATCTGAGCAAGCGCCGGACGCCGAAGCCACTGGCTGATCTCTGCGGAGCGAGCAAGTCGCCGCTGCGTTGGGGCCTGGCGGATGACGGTTTGACCGCGCAGGCCGCGGATCTGCTTTCGCTGGTCGACGAACTAGAGACGAAGCCCAAGGGCAAGTCGCGCTTCGACGCGGCCCAGGCAGTCAAGAGCTTGAGTGTCTGGCTCAAAGGAACTCGGGCGCTGCCGCAGTCGGTTGGTTTTGCGGTGGAATGTCTGGCGGTGGCGCATCTGTTGCCGGCGGTGGCCGACGAGGCGTCGGAAGAAGTGTGGTGGCAGTTGGTCGACGAGCTGTGGCAAGTCGCACAGTCGTCCGCCGATTGGGGAATCGATTCGGAAATGCCGCCCGAGCAGGGATTGGCCCAGCAGTTGTTGGTGGGCGAACTGCCGCTGACGCTGGCTTACTTGTTGCAAGAGATTCGTCCGCTCTACAAGTTGCGCGAAGATGCTCGCGACGCACTCGCCGAAGGATTGGTCGAGCTAACCAACGGCCAAGGCCAAGTGCGGGGAGCGTATCTCGCCGTGTTCCGACCGTTATTGGCATGCTGGACCCGCAGCCGCGCGCTCGGCCAACAACTGAAAAAGGGCAACTGGAACCGCAAGGCTCAGGAGCAATTCGAGTGGACGGTGACTCAGTCGTTGTGCCTCTCGGCAGCCGACGGCAGTTCGCTGTTGGGCAAGCCGAACCAGTCGAGTTGGTCGCCCGAGTTTCTGGCCAGTGTTTTGGAACTGGGCGGCGATCGGTCGGACCTCTCCGCCGCGAATGCGATTTTCGGCAAGAAACTCACTCGGCTGGTCAAAGGCAAAGAAGACGACGGAATCCCGGAGGCTTCCGACAACTGCGAATGGGCCGGCGTTGCCACGATGCGCACCGACTGGGAACGCACTGCCCCAACCGTGGTGGTCGACTACTCGTCGCCCGACTTGCGGCTGGAGATTTGGTCGGGAACACAGAGGCTGATTAGCGGCGTTTGGGACTGGAACACGGCCGTCGACGGCAAACTCTTGGAGCCGGTTGGCAATTGGGAAGAGTCGTGTTGGTTCAGCGACGAGGACGCCGACTACCTGGAACTGTCGATCGAACTATCCGCCGGCGCTCGGCTGGAGCGTCAGATCATGCTCGCCCGCGACGAGATGTTCCTGCTCTTGGCCGACAACATTCACGAAACCGGCGGCGGCGAAGTCTGCCATCGGCTGCGTCTGCCCTTGGATGCGGCCGTCAAGTTTCAACCTGAGAAGGAGACCCGCGAGGGATTGCTCGCCGCGGGCAAGACGGTGGCGCGCGTGTTGCCGCTGGCGCTGCCCGAGTGGCGGGTCGACCCCCGCATCGGCGAACTCGCGGTCGACAAGGGTCATCTGCAGCTTGAACAACAACGCCCCGGCAAGAATCTCGCCTGTCCGCTGTTGATCGACCTGAAGAAGTCGCGAGCGGGCAAGCCCTGTACCTGGCGTCAGCTGACCGTGGCCCAGTCGTTGGAGATCCAACCGCACGACGTAGCGGTCGGCTATCGGGCCCAATGCGGCAGAGATCAGTGGCTCATCTATCGGTCGCTCGCCGCGAAGGCCAACCGGACCTTGCTGGGGCACAATTTGTCTAGCGAGTGCCTAATCGGCCGCTTTCTGGCCCCTGCGGGCGAAGTCGACGAACTGCTGGAAATCGAGGGGTAAGGCGATTCGCCCGCCCCCCGGCGGCCACCGCTGACCTACAATTGTAGGTCAGCCCCGGGGAGTGTTGCGCGCCTCGGGGCGAGTTCTGCGAGTCCATCCCCGGCCTGCCATTCGATTCATTGAACCATGGATAAAGTCAAACAGTTCGTTGGGCGGATCGACCGTCGCCTGCTGGTGATCCCGCCGGTGCTTTTGGGCGTCGGGATTTTTTGGCTGATGAAGGGCGGGTACGAAGCGCCCGAGCGGCGGCAGCCAATCGCCAAAGTGGCGCGGCCGCTGCGCGTGATCGAGGTGCCCCAGGTGTCGCTGGTGCCGCGGGTGGTGGGCCATGGCATCGCGCAGGCGGGAGACGTTTGGTTGGCTGTGGCCGAGGTGAAGGGCCGCGTCGTGCGGGTGCACCCCGAGCTCAAACCGGGCGCGATTTTCCACGCTGGCGTGGAGGTTCTGCAGGTCGATCCCGTCGAGTATCAACTCCGTATTTCCCAACTTGGGGCCGAGATCGCCGAGATCAAATCGCAGCAAGATCGACTCACCGCGGAGGAAGAGAATCTTCATGCTTCGCAAGAGATTGAACAGGAGTCGCTCACGCTTGCCAAGCGAGATCTGGCCAGGCTCGAAAAGCTGACCGATACCAGTTCGGTCACCCAAACGGAAGTCGATCGAAAGCACCGCGAGGTGTTAGCCCAACAACAGAGCGTGCAGACACTTGCTAATTCGCTGAACGTTCTCCCCGCACAAAAGGATTCACTCGCCGCGACGCTGGCGGCCAAGGAGGCAAATCTCCAACTGGCGCAGCTCAACTTGGACCACGCAACCATCACTGCGCCATTCGACTGCCGGGTGGGCGACTTGAATATCGAAATCGGACAGTTCCTTTCCACCGGACAGGTTCTGTTCGAGGCCTATGGCACCGATCTGACGGAAGTGGAGGCGCAGATCCCGATCAACCAAGCTCTCACGTTGTTGGCCCCCACCGACGAGCCGATCGATCGGATGTCGCTTAACATGCAAACAATGCGCAGGGTCTTCGACATCAACGCCATCGTCCGGCTGCAGAGCGGCGACTTTCAGGTCGCTTGGCCCGCCCGTTTCGATCGTGTGCGAGAGCAGCTCGATACGCGGACCCGCACTGTGCGGATCGTCGTGGCGGTCGACAATCCTTATGAGAACATCGTCCCCGGCAAACGGCCGCC
>CAXMSB010000178.1:0-3595 GCA_964195615.1 uncultured Granulosicoccus sp.
TCCCTCGTCGTTTTACAGACTCGGCTTCCAGTCGAAAGGTGGTTATACGGGGACCGTCAATTTTTCTATGGACAATATCTTCTTTAGCGGCGTTCCACAGTTTGAAGAGCACACGCTGTTCTCTTGGGAGACTCCCGACGACCCGAACACCGCGATCAACGAGCAGCTCGAAGGTTGGGAGACGGACCCGAACAAGCAGATCCTCTCCATCAGCTCTACCGGTGCAACCGATGGTCTTTCTGCCATGCAACTTGATCGGACACCTCTGCCAAGCGGTTTTACCTGGGGCAGTGCGTTTGGACTGGAGTCCGATCCGAACGGCGCGGGGGTCGACCCAACGGTCCAGGCTGAGATCGACGACTTCATCACTCGTATCAATGGCGCCTCGCAGGTAGCAGTCGACATTACCTATGAAGATCAGTTCCCCATCAACCCGAGCTACTCCCAGATCTATCTTGCTTTCACCGACGAAACGGGGGTGTGGTATCAGGAAGGATCTGCAGGTTTCGAAATCAACAACGCCGACCCGGGGACGACGCAGACCCTCACTTTTGATATCGAGGAGTTCTTCGACAATGGGGACCCTAATGGCTTGAGCCTTGCTGGAGATGGTCTCCTGGAGGGTAGCAATGCGTTTGGAATTGTAATGGGTACAAGCACCGACGGCGGAGCGATCTATCAGTTGGACAATCTTCGCCTGATTTCGGAGGTATTTGTGGAATCGGCAGATTTCAATGGCGACGGCGTTGTCGACGGAAAGGATTTCATGGCCTGGCAGATCGGTTCTGGCATCGCTTCGGGGGCAACTCCAGCTCAGGGAGATGCTAACAACGATGGCGCGGTCAATGGCCTTGACTTGGACATTTGGGAAGTTCAGTACGGCACAAATCCGTTGCAGGCGGCCGTGGCAGCAGTGCCCGAGCCGTCGACTGCCCTGCTGACCCTGCTGGTTGCGATGGCAACATTGACTGGCAGACGCGGGAATCTGCTCGGCAGGATGCACGTCAGCTAGTACTCTAAACAAGGAACGGAAGAGATGGAACGCTTGCCAGAGAAGCGGCAACGCGGCGCATTCACGCTTGTCGAGTTGCTTGTGGTGATTGCCATCATTGGCGTGTTGGTCGCGCTACTGCTGCCAGCCGTCCAAGCCGCTCGCGAAGCTGCCCGTCGCATGCAATGCACCAATAATCTACGCAATCTTGCCCTGGGCGTGTTGAATTACCACGACGCGATGGGATACTTTCCTGCCCCGGCAACTGTGTACGATGAAAGGGTGAACCCTCAATACGGCACGCGCGTTTTCGGATCGTGGGCGATTGATATTCTGCCGTACGTCGAACAGCCATCGCTTCACGACCTCTTTACGATCAGCAATGTTGTTCGTGTCTCCGACGACGTGAACCGGGAAGCTCGCAGTACTCAACTGAACGTCATGCTCTGTCCTAGCGACGTGGGCAATGCTGAACCTTTCTCCGAAGACGGCGGCGACTGGGCCCGTGGAAACTATGGCCTGAATGCGTTTCAATACTGGCCAAACAGCGGCCTCAACAAGGTCGCCCTGGGCCTGTCAGCCGGTGGAACCTCGGAGCTGATGTCTCCCTACCTTGAATACAACATCGGAATGGGGCCTTTTGCCATCAAAGGCGTGGCCAAGCCGAACATGTCGATCAAGAAAATCACTGACGGCACGACCAATACCATTCTTCTTGCCGAAATGCGGGTCGGGCTATCGGCCCGCGATCGCCGTGGCGTCTGGGCCATGGGCCTGTGCGGATCGAATTATGTCTGTCGTCAAGCTTCCAACGGCGTCAACGGCCCGAATAGCTGTGGCACTGGAGAAGACGACGTCGACAAAGCAGAGTGGATCATAGAGGATGTGGGACTGGCTACGATGCGTGCCGAGTGCATGGATGCGGCCAAGGTTGATAGCGGCCAATCCGTCGTCCGTAGCGTTCATCCGGGTGGCGTCTTCGCTGCTCTGGCCGATGGAAGTGTCCGCTTCATCAGCGACTTTATTCAGCCAGGCAACGTCGGCTATGCCTCCTACCTCGGCAAGGTGCTCACTGACATCGACCCGGAGAATTTCGGCGTCTGGCAGCGACTCAACGTCTCCGCTGACTCCATGCTCTTGGACCTATCCGAGTTCTAGGGTGGGTGTCTCTGGGCCTGGCTGGAAGTGATCGTGTTTCGCTCGAAAGTGGAATCATGCTAAAACAAGTCGTTATGTTATCCCTCTTCGCCATGCTCGTTGGGTGTGGTGACGGCACTCCGTTTCAGTACATTCCCGTCGAGGGACAACTGACCTACGAAGATGGATCAACGATCCCCGCTGGCGGGATGCGACTCCAATTTGTGACGCTCGACGTAAAGCCGAAGAAGGGCGCTTTTCCGCGGCCTGCAACCACGGGGGTTGGCTCTCAGGGACGATTTGAGAACGTCACCAGCTATAAGTATGGCGATGGGCTCGTGCCGGGAAAGCACAAAGTGGCCATCTTCTACGCCACCGACAAGAAAGGCAACTTGCTCGTTCCCAAAGAATGCACTCACGTGTCCACGACCCCACTGATCGTCGACACCGCTTCGTTGCCACTAGAGATTAAGGTTCCCAAACCCTAGCGATTCACTTGGGCTTGGCGTACCACTCGCGGACGACCTGCTCCGCCTCTTTGCCGTAGATGCAGAAGCCGCGATTTTCGGCGGCCGACTCTCGGTCGTAGAGCCGTGCCGGCCAATCCCACCAGGTGTAGCCCAGCAACCAAGGCTCGTCCCAAAACGCCTCGAAGAAGGCGCGGTAGTAGTTGGCTTGCTCTCGTTGGTCGAGCGGGCTCTCCATTTTCGCGTTCGGATGACTCCACGGATAGCGAGAGCAACCGCGGACGCTGGTCACGCCGGTTTCGATGAACAGAATCGGCTTGTTCCATTGCCGACTCACCGCGGCCAGTTCGGTCCGGACGCCCTCCAGCCGCGCGTTGATCTCGCTCTGCGGCGTGGTGGTCTTGATAGCTTCCTCTTCCGCGACGCCCGTCGGAGGCGGGACTTCGTAGTAAGCGCTGATGCCGATCACGTCGAGCTCGTCGCACCAGGTGAGTTCCTTCTCTCGACCATGGTTGATGTCGTAGGTCAGCACACCGTCGTATGCTTCGCGCACCTGCCCGATCAGAGCCCGCCAGCGATCTTCAAAATGTTCCGTGGAATTCATTTCGCAACCCAAGCAGAACAGTTTTATGTCGTTTTCTTGGGCGATCTGGGCGTAGTGCAGAAGAAACGTGGCGTAATTCTGCCACCATTGGTCCCACTGGTCGAGGTCGGTGACCATCCCTTCTCGCAACTGCGGCTTCTCGCCCCAGGGATCGAACTCACCCGTGACACCGGCGGCTCGCTCTTCGTCGGTCGTCGCGCGAAAGAATCGGATCCACGCCCGCCACGTGCCGTCGCTGCAATTCACGACAGGTTTGAGAATCACCCGCAGTCCGTTTTCCCGAGCCAGGTCGATCGCGTGCCGAATTTCTTCGTCGGTCACCATCGAGGCGCTCTCGTCTCCCCAAGAAAAATTCGGATCGTGGGCCGTTTCCATTCTCGCGGCGAACGCGATGCA
>CAXMSB010000179.1:0-8100 GCA_964195615.1 uncultured Granulosicoccus sp.
GTCACTAATCATGGTACTCTCCTTTTTGCTGAAACTCGAATGGTGTGAACGTGATAACTGAATGCAGACTATGGTTGGGAGTGGCAGAAGACCGCCAGCAGGAAACCGAGTCGAGTGAAATCCTGCTGCATAATCTGACCACGATTCCTTCCAGAATCACTTGTTCATGAGGTTCTTATTGTGCTCCTGAGCCTTCTTGAGGACCTTTGACGACGCCTGGAATCTGCTGAGTGCTTTGTTGGCCAACTCTCTAGGCCTTCCAGCTTCACTTTCGTCGCGATTGAATCCGGCTTCGGCAAGAATCTTGCCGGCTGTGTCTTCTAGAGTTGCGACCAAGCTAGCTGCCTGCTCCAGAAACTCTTGACGCTGAGCAACGACCCTCTTCAGTTCCGCGTTGTGGTATGCTCTTGAACGTTCACGCACTGGCTTCGGGATTGGCATTCCCAAAGCTCCCTCGCCCATCTCGGCACCAAGTTCGTTAATAATATCCCACCGATTCTGGTAGTTATCCGGCAGTTGGATAGAACGAACTCGGCCTGAATACTGTTCAGCAAGAAGCCGGATCGTATTCAGTTCGACCTGCAGGTCACCGTGTAGAGTAAAGAAACTGATGAGTTCGTTGATAACATCAGTCGGACACAAGGTGTTGTCAGTAGCGGGACATTCACATTTGCTCACGTGAGACATGGTATTCCTTAATTGTATGCAGGGGGGGAAACTGGCGTTTAAAAGAAGGCGGCGAAGCTTCGGCTCCGATGCTCTCACTTCGTGGAACAATCTCCTTTCATCATTGATCTCACGCGTTGAGAGTGCCGACGACGCTGTCGGCGATGCGAGTCCGTCAATGTGTGAGGCCTCCGTAAATAGGGAGATCTATTCACACCGCTTGGAGAAGTTTTCGCTTCGAAGGGTAAACGCCCAACGTCCGGAGGGCATTCAACGGGGAAAAGAATTTTCCAGATATTCACTCGATCAGATTTAGTGAATATTCATGTCGCACTCGGGCACAATTGAGAGACCTGCAGGCATACCACAGAAGAGGGGGCAACCGTGTCAGCTACCGCCAAAGGTGGGTCAGAGAACCAAAAGTGTACCTAGGTACACTTTTGAATATCGCGAAGAGGCTGTCGACGTAAGTCCTTACGTAGTAAGCACGTCCGGCAGGACTCGAACCTGCAACCCCTGGTTCCGAAGACCAGTGCTCTATCCAATTGAGCTACGGACGCGTGGGAACTGATCCATCAGCATAGGTTTTCGCAACTGGGGATACAAGCGACCTTCATCTTCGGTTTGTGGAACGTCCCGCCGTTCCTGCCGATAGCCGACGGCTCTCTCTACGCCATTGCTTCCAGCAGAGTGAGCACGCCCATCACCGCGGCCATGAAAACGATGATCCACATGCCAAATCGCACGGCGTGATTGAGGATGGGGCCCATTTGCTCGTGGCGCGTCGCCGCGCACACAAGGCTTACGCTCACAATCAACGGCACGGCATACCATAAGCTCACCACTGCCAGCAGCGGGGCGAATGGGGCATGCACAGAGGCGATGGCTAGGTCGGAAATCATCGGATGTTGAGCCCTGGCTCAATAAGTGAGGGCCTATGCAGGGGTGTCGTCGGTCTGTTGCTTGTTCTTCTTCTTGGATTTCTTGTCCGACTGATGTGAAATCACCAGCGGTCCGCCTGCCGCGTCGCAGATCACTAGCACGTTCAACAGGCCGGCTACGACGGTGTAGACGGTGCCCAACTCGAAGTGCGGATGATGCTCCACGGTCCACTTGGCAAGTTCGTTTGGTTGTGTCGTCCAATTGCCAGAGTCGTCCTTCCAATCGCTCGGACCATTCTTTGGCGGGGCCATGAATCCTTTCAAGAGCGGCTCCTGATTATTGAGCACTCGGCGTCGTTGCACGAGCATGGGCGTGCTAGGCAGACCGACGCCCAACTGGCACCAATACTGCCAGCGATATTGCTGTTCCCAGGGCACGGCGGCGTAAACCACCTTGCCGCCACCCAAGTACAAACCGTAGAAAAAAGTCCCCAGTACGCAGACAAAAAACAGCAGCCCTTTGCCAGTGCGGCCTTGATAGACGTGTCCCAAGCCGGGCAGCGCCCACGCCAACAGCGCGGCAATCACGGGCTGTCTCAACTCGATCTCGACCGCGTCTTCTGGCGCGGTCGATCCGGCGGCGTTGGGGATGGCGGTGGTAACCATGCGTAGTTGGTGGGAAGGGGAGGGGGGGAGTTGTAATGCCGTATTCTATGCCCCAGGGGCGGAAAAACCCAGGGCAAGTGGGAAAGCTCTCGGGCACCGGTCCTACTAGAGATTCGTAGCCTCGCCGGAATTCTTGCCCGCTAAATTCCGCCCTTCAGCGCCAGCACCACCACGATCACCAGCACCACCACCCCAGCGGCGATAGCCAGGGCTCTCCAGTTCGGGTTGCCCTTTTCCCGACTCGGACCGCTCTGCAGGCGCTGGGTGAGATTCGGTCGGTTCTCGCGGATGCCGCTGGCCAGAACCGCGCTTTCGTCGTCCGATCCAGCCGAGGGCTTTTCCACGGCCTCTTCCGCCAGCATCTCCTCCAACCGCTGGGCAACCTCGGTCGCGTTTTCCGGGCGCATCTCGGGGGTCTTTTTCAGAAGGTGCTCCACGAGATCCGCCAGGGCTTTGGGGCAGGCGTTGGTCACGACGTCGAGCCGCGCTGGCATGGTATCCAAGTGCTGGTCGAAGATCGTGCAGAAGTCGGGCCCATCGAACGGCACTTCGCCGGCGATCATCTCGAACAACATGCACCCGGTCGCGTAGAGATCGAGCCGCCCGTCGATGTCTGCCTCACCGGTGATCTGCTCGGGGGCCATGTATCGCCAAGTGCCGACGGTCTGTCCTTGAACGGTGAGCCGATCTTTGTTGAGATCGCGCGCCAAGCCCAGGTCGCCCAGCTTCACCATTCCGTCTTCCGACAGATACAAGTTTGCCGGCTTTAAGTCGCGATGCACGCACCCCTTTTCATGGGCGTGTTCGAGGGCTCGGCAAAGCTGCAGCGCCACCTCGGCCGCTTCGGGCCATGGCAAACTGCCGCGGGCTTGGAGCACTTCCTTCAGCGAGCCGCATTCCACGAGCTCCATCGCACAGTAGATACTGCCTTCGTGGAGCCCGGCATCAAAATGTCGCACGATGTTCTCGTGGTCGAGCGACTGCATCAGGGAAACTTCTCGCACGAACCGGTTCTGCACTTCGGGCTCTAGCTGCCTTGTGCCGTGCAGGAATTTTATCGCGACACGCTGGCCGGTCTCTCGGTGGGCGGCTTCGTAAACAGCGCCGAAGCCCCCTTCACCCAGGCGAACGCCTAGCATGTATGGGCCGATCGTTTCACCAGTGGTGGGCATGTCTGTCCTCTGCTGATGCGTAGGATTTCAACACTCGCTAAAGGCATCGGTCCGCCCACCGTAGCCCCTCGGAAACCGACAACCAGCCATTCTAGCAGTCGACCGGTGAGTGCCCAATGCTGAGGCCCTCATTGTCATTCCGAGGTCTGCCGAGGAATCTCCGTCGCGTGCAGGTTGACGGGGCCAGGGAGATCCTTCGGCAGACCTCAGGATGACAGTTTTTCGGCTCTGCCACCCTACACGATTGCGGGTCTCAGACCGTTGTGAACGGGCACGAAATTTGGTAGATTCAGGGGTCCCCAACTGGCCCTGCGATCCGCCAGATCGCGGCTGTTTTTTTGACTCCCCCGCTCGTCCCCCCGTCGTGAAAGGACGCCCGCCGTGTCGACCGATTCGTCTGAACCCATCGATCCCGATGACGAACAAAGCGAGGCCATTGCTGCCAGGTTGATCGATCTGCCGATCGAGGACGAGCTCAAAGACAGCTACCTCACCTACGCGATGAGCGTGATTGTCAGCCGGGCGCTGCCCGACGTGCGCGACGGGCTAAAACCCTCGCAGCGGCGGATCCTGGTGGCGATGAACGACTTGAATCTCTCGCCGAGCGCCTCCCGGGTGAAGTGCGCCAAGATCTCCGGCGACACGAGCGGCAATTACCATCCCCACGGCGAAAGTGTCATCTATCCCACGCTGGTGCGCATGGCCCAAGAGTGGAACATGCGGCACGTGCTCGTCGACAAGCAGGGCAACTTTGGTTCGATCGCCGGACTGCCCCCCGCCGCCATGCGGTACACCGAAGCGCGGATGTCGCCGTTTGCGGCGTTGATGCTCGACGACTTGAAGCTCGACACGGTCGACTTCGTTCCCACCTACGACGAACGGCACACCGAGCCGACCGTTCTGCCCTCAAGATTCCCCAACCTGTTGGTCAACGGTTCGGGCGGCATCGCCGTAGGCATGGCGACCAGCATCCCGCCGCACAATTTGGGAGAAGTTTGCCAGGGCGTGATTGCGCTACTGGACAATCCCGACATCACCGTCCAGGGATTGATGGAGCACATCCCCGGCCCCGACTTCCCCACCGGCGGCATCATCTGCGGCAAGACGGCCATCTGGAAAGGCTACGAGACGGGTCGCAGCACCATCACCGTGCGCGCCCGCACGTCGATCGACGACAGTGGCAAAAGAACGCGGATCATTATTCACGAAATTCCCTACCAGCAGGCCCGCGATCGCGTCGAGGAACGAATCGCCCAGCTGGCCAGCGACGGTAAGATTCCCGGCATCGCCGGCACGCGCAACGAGAGCGATCTCAAGGAACCGGTCCGCCTGATCCTGGAGCTCAAACGCGACGCCGACCCCGACGTGGTGCTCAACCAGCTCTACAAGTTCTCGCCGCTGCAGGATTCGTTTTCGATCATCTTCCTGGCCCTGGTCGACGGCAAGCCGCGGGTGCTGAATCTCAAGGAAATGCTCGAGGAATTCATCCGGCATCGGGCGATCGTCATCCGCCGCCGCACGCAGTTCCTGCTAGCCAAAGCGCGCAAACGCAAGCATACGGTGCAAGGCCTGCTGTTGGCCCACGCCAACATCGACGAAGTGATCCGCGTCATCCGGGCGTCGAAGACTCAGGCCGAAGCCAAGATAGCGTTGATGGAAATCAAGACACCCGGCGCCCTGCTGAAGCGAGCCCTGGGCGACGAAGGCTTCGTGCAGTTCCAGGAAGAGCGGGGCGTCGCAGAAGAATACTCGCTGACGCCGGTGCAGGCCGACGCCATTTTGAAGATGACGTTAGGCCAGTTGGTCAACCTGGAGCAGGACAAGCTTTCCGACGAGCACGCGAAGCTGCTGGAAGAAATCACCGGCTACAGCGCCATCCTCGCCGATCAGGAGAAGATCTTTGCGATCATCCGCGAAGATTGCGAAATGCTCATCGCCAAGCATGCCAACAAGCGCCGCACCGAGATTTCCGACGAAGAAATCGGCGTGGTTGACCTTGAAGACCTCATCGAAGAAGAGCAGATGGTCGTCTCAATTTCGCACAACGGCTACATCAAGCGTACGCCGGCAAGCGTCTACCGGGCGCAACGTCGCGGCGGCAAGGGCATCAAGGGAGCCAAAACCGACGAAGACGATCCCGTCGAGCATCTTTTCGTCTCTAGCACGCACGACTACCTGCTGTTCTTTACCAACAAAGGAAAAGTCTACTGGCAGAAGGTGTACAACTTGCCGCAGCTCTCCCGCGATGCGAAGGGCCGTGCGGTGGTCAATCTGCTGAACTTGGGCGAAGGCGAACAGATTGCCGATTGCCGCGCGGTGCGCGACTTCAGCCTCCCCGACCATTCGCTGATGATGGCCACCCGCAAGGGCTTGGTGAAAAAGACGCTGCTGAAAGCCTACAGCCGGCCGATGAAGACCGGCATCATCGCCATCAAGCTCAAGGAAGACGACGAACTGGTCGACGTGGTGGTCACCAAGCCGGGCGATGAAGTGGTCCTCGCCACGGCCTCCGGCATGGCCATTCGATTCAGCGAAGCCGACGCCCGGCCGATGGGTCGCAACACGAGCGGCGTCAAAGGCATCAAGCTCGGCAAGGGCGACGAGTTGGTCGGCATGGTCGTGGTCGACCCCGAAGCCACGCTGCTCACCGCTTGCGAAAACGGCTACGGCAAGCGAACCCCCTTCGGCCCCAACGCCAACGACTCCAACGAGCCCGGCGAGCCTGCTTCAGCAGGCGGAGAGCCCGAAGACGAAGCCAACAGCTCGTTCCGCTACCGCACCCAAAACCGTGGCGGCCGAGGCCTCCGCGACATCAAGACCACCGATCGCAACGGCCCGGTGATCGGCATCGTGCGCGTCGACGACACCGACGAGCTAATGATGATGACCGCCCGCGGCAAGATTCAGCGCGTCAAGGTCAGCGACTTCAACGCCATCGGCCGCAACACGCAAGGCGTGCGAATCATGACGCTCGACAAAGACGACTCGCTCGCCGCAGTGGTCTGTGTGCCGCAGGAAGAGAACGACGAGGTGGATACCTAAGCCGGTGGATCGGCCGCAGCCGGCCGCGGCAAGCGTCCGGGACGAAGCCGATATTGACGTTTTTCGCGGGAAATACCGGTTTCTTGGGCGATTGCTTGCCCCGACCGCGATGGGTGACCATGCTGAAAGTGCGTGTTGAGGTCCTTTTCCGGGCCACCGACTACTAGACTATTAGGTCCTGCGTTCTAATGCTTTCTCTCTAGCTGCTGCCAGCGACGCGATTGTCGCGCCCTTCTCTCACTGCAGCTGTTGTTCCCGGTTTTCTTGGGAACCCTTGCAAATATCTTACTGGCCCGCCTCCGGGCTGTCCGGTTCTACCCAGATACACTCAGGATATTTCCACCGATGAAAAACACACCTTTCCATCTACGCGTGACCGCAATCGCATATGTGTTGCCGCTGGTCGTGGCAAATGTTTGCTTCGCCCAGAGCGTGCTGGACGTAAGCACGCTCACCAAGTACATCGATCCGCTGGCCAATCCGTTGGATCAAATCATTGCGCCCTCGGGCATGCTCGACGGCGCACCGCTCTACGAAGTTTCCATCAGCCAGTTCACGCAGCAGCTCCACGGCGAACTGCCGGCCACCACGGTTTGGGGTTACAACGAACTCTATCCGGGACCGACGTTTGAAGTCGATCGGGGTGAAACGATCAAAATACGCTGGACCAACAATCTTACCGACCCCAACGGCACACCGCTGGAGCACATCTTGCCGTACGACACCACGGTTCACGGTGCGGGCCCCATGTTTCCCGAGGCGCGTGCCATAGCACACGTGCATGGAGCAGTGACCGACGAATTCAGCGACGGTTTCCCCGAACGTTGGTTCTCGGCCGACCCCAACGCAGCAGCAAACGGCATGGGCGGGCCCGCGGGAAACAGCCTTGTCACCACCTACACCAACGACCAACGGGCCGCGGCCAACTGGTATCACGACCATGCCATGGGAATCACTCGGTTGAACGTCTATGCAGGCATGGCTGGTCTGTATATGATTCGCGACGCTGAGGAACAGGCGCACGGGCTCCCCTCGAGTGACTACGAAATTCCCCTGGTGTTTCAAGACCGATCGTTTTACGACGACGGTCAGTTGTTCTACCCCGCGGGGCCGGGAGACCTGAATTCGCCTGGCGTGGGCGACCCCCTGGACGGACTTCCGCCGGAATTTCCCAGCGATTCCTCGCAAGTGCCCGCGTTTCTGGCGGACGCCAACGTGGTCAACGGCACGGTTTGGCCCTATCTGGAAGTCGAGCCTCGGAAGTATCGTTTCCGCATGCTCAACGGCGCCAACGCGCGGTCTTACGATCTGTCGCTCGAACCGCAACCAGGAGCGGCGACCACCGATCCGGTCACCTTCCATCAGATTGGCACCGATGGCGGGCTGCTGAGTACGAGGGTCGAACGAACTTCCATCAGCATGGTCCCGGCAGACAGAGTGGATGCCGTGGTGGACTTCTCACTGTTCAATCCGGGAGACACTCTGCTGTTGCGCAACAGCGGCCCGGGAGCCCTCGCCGGCACGACCGACGAAGTCATGCAGCTGCGCGTCGTGGCCCCCACCGGCATGGACGACAGCAACCTCCCCGATCTTTTTTCAACAATCACTCGCTACGATGAACAGGACGCCGTGCGAACGAGAACGCTGGAACTGGTGCGCGAGTTCGACGACTA
>CAXMSB010000180.1:0-4311 GCA_964195615.1 uncultured Granulosicoccus sp.
GAGGATTGGGTGAAAATATATCACAATGACGCGGAGATTAATTCTTCTCTGGATCATCTTCCAGATTGTGGGTTCAACGTTTAATTGGGGCAAGCAGCAAGACATCGCTGACGTAAAGTCACGAGTTGGTGATCGGATGTGCCTGATGGGCAACGTGAATCCCCTGGAAGTGGGCGTACGCGGAACACCCGAAGAGGTCAGGGCAGCCACCTTAGAGGTGTTGGAGAAGTCGGGCGGTGAAGGCATCATTCTCTCGGTGGGTGGTGGCACCAGTCCTGGCATGCCTCGGGAGAACATCTTGGCGATGATAGAAGCAGTCGAAGAGTTCAACGTTGCAAGTGCAATCTGAATGGAAAACGTTTTTTGATGAGCATAACGATGACGCCCTTGCCTAAATGTGCTGCGATGCTGTTGTTCCCTCTGCTTACGGCTCCTGTCTTCGCCGACGTGCGACTGCATGGACTCTTCAACGATAACATGGTTCTTCAGCAAGGCTTGACTGTCCCCGTGTGGGGCCACGCTGATCCTGGCGAAACAGTATTTGTCAGGTTCTTCGGTCAGATGAAAACAGCCGTCGCCGACGCGGATGGCAGATGGATGGTGCGACTCGATCCACTCGAATACACCAAAGGCCATGAATCGCTCGACATGACGATTAGTGCCTCGAACACCATCGTGGTTAAGAACGTTCTGGTCGGCGAAGTCTGGCTCTGCAGTGGGCAGTCCAACATGGGACGCCGTGTCAATACAACCACCACCGGACCGGCGACGGGCAAGCGAGCGGCCAACAGGTTGCTCCGCCTGTGCAGAGTCAGCGGCCTACGGACGAACGAGACGAACAGCCCTCGTCGCGAAATCGGTACTTCCAATTGGTTGGTGGCTGCTCCCGATTGCGTTTTGAATTTTTCGGCCGCAGCTTACTACTTCGGGCGTGAGCTACAGGACGATCTGTGTGTTCCCATCGGCGTCATCGACTCGTCATATGGCGGCTCAGCGATGCTAGAGTGGGTGCCTCTTAACGTGATAAGAAATAACCCTGCCTTTAGCGACGCCTTGCTTCGCATGCAAAAGTCGCTCGATGACTTGGCGACGTACCAGCGTCTGGTCGTCGAATACAAGGAAACACGCGCCAGGGCGAAAGCCGAAAGTAGGGAACTGAACGATGAAGAGAAGAAGCCCCCGCGAATCCCGAAAAATGTACATTCCAGGTTTGCCAGGCACTACAACTGCAAGCTCGCGCCCCTGATTCCTTATGCCATCAAAGGCGTCCTTTGGTACCAAGGCGAGTCCGACGCTGGCAGGTACATGACCTATCAGGAGCAGCTCGAATCGCTTATTGCCAGTTGGCGTCGCAACTGGGGCCAGGGTGACTTCCCGTTTCTCATCGTCGAATTACCACCCTTTGTCGAGCGAAGCGGACACTACTACCCCAAGGTTTGGGAGGCACAGCAGAAAACGCTTCGAATACCGAATACGGGCCTCGTCAACGGCTTCCAGGTCGGCTCGTTCTTTGATATTCATCCGCCCAACAAAGAGCCGCTGGGCCCGCACACTTCGCTCGCCGCGCAGAAGATCGCCTACGGCAGGAATGTCGTTGCTTGCGGGCCGACGTATCACTCGCAGCGTATCGAGGGCGACAAGATAGTGCTTTCGTTTGACAATGTGGGGGGCGGATTGGTCGCGCGCAACGGCACGGAACTGGTCGGCTTCATGGTGGCGGGCAAGGACGGCAGGTTTGTCCCTGCCCACGCCGTGCTCGTCGGGAGTAAGGTTGTCGTGTCGAGTCCCAAGGTACGCGAACCGGCGATCGTGCGTTACGAAGGATCGGTCGACGGGAACACCTTTGAGGTGTTCTTCGAAGAGTTGGTGCGCGATGAGACAACTCTGACCCTCGACCTCGACAGAATCAGCGGCGAGATAGCTGACGACGCCGTCTTCCAGGTCGCCAATGCCTGGGGGCATTACTATGAGCCGAAGGTGGTCGAGATCAAGGATGGCACCGTCGTCATCACCCCCGACCAAAAAAACCGAGAAGCCAACGACCCCACAACGCTTTGTTACTCGCGCAAGGTCGATGGCAAGATGGTGACAACCACTTTCTCGGTGATGGAGGTGTTTGACGGAAAATGCATGATGGCACACGACCGCGTGCCGGGCGAACGCCTCACCACAATCATGCAGGACGGCCGTCTGGCGGGCTTCGCCATCGCCGGCCCGGACGAATTGTTTGTCGAAGCCGATGCACGAATCGTCGGCGACACCGTGGTCGTCTCCAGCCCAGAAATCAAGCACCCCGTCGCCGTACGCTACTGTTGGTACAGCCTTTTCAACCGCATGAGGGTGGAGGACGGCAAGTGCGTCATCAGAGACTGCTCTCGCGTTCGCATCGGCGGGTTTGCCGAAGCCGTCAAGATGGGCGATCTCGACGGGTTCACCGTCGCGGGCGCCGATGGAACATTCTACGACGCCACGGTCGAATCAATGGAATTCTCCGACGACGGGGCCGGTGTCGGCAAGAAAAGGCAAGGGCTTGTCGTTTCGAGCACAATGGTCGCCGAGCCAGTCACGATGCGTTGGAAAGGAAAGGGCAACACTTTCAAAGTATGGGCCTTGCCCCCTTTTTCTCTTTTCAACAAAGAGAATCTGCCCACTTCGGGCTTTCGTACCGATGAATTTAGACTGTAGCGCCCATGTGGACTGACCAACGCAAAATCTCATGCCCGACAAACTGGCAATCCGAACAGCGCAATGGGCCGCTATGTCTTTACTCCGTAGATCTTGGACAACAAGCACTTTGAACGACGAGACTCTGAGAATTTCTACGAGTTATAGATGGCATTATTGCGGTACCAGGCCCTGCAGTTTTCAAAAACGATTTACAGGAGGATCGGCTATGACAATGAAACTACGGCAATCTACAGCATGTCGTGTCGTCTCACCAGCAGTACTGCTAGTATTGTTCTTTTCGGTGGTCAGCGTGGGTGTCGAAAACACGCAGGGATGGTCAGGTGAATCTGGGGTTGAAGTCGCTATCGGATCAGCGATCCAACTCGCCGCGAAGGTGGACGCTTCAGATGAGACGGGTCTAGTCTGGACGTCGGCAGATGCCACACTCGTGCAAGTCTTTGATAACGGCTTCTGCTTCGGAGTCAGCCCGGGCATCACCACCATCGAGGCGGTCAGCCAGGGTGATGGCATGCGAGTCTCGATGTTTCGCGTCCGAGTCGTCGATGAACCGTCGCCAGTCATCGATCCGCAGACGATCCGAGAGTTTTCCGACAACCGAAAGTTCGTCAGAGACGATGGCCAAGTCTGTTACGGAAGTGAACTCAATAGCCGGCAACCAAAATCCGAAGCAACGGTCTCGAATCGAGTGATCAATCCTAATCCCCCGACGCAAGACAAGCTCCTCTGGCTCGTGGAGGAAGATGCTCCGGTAGTCGACGGCGTCGGGTCTCTGATCGGTACTATCGCGCCGAGGAAAACGGCCACCGATGTGATCTATGCCTCTCGCTTCAACCACGGCATGACCAAAATAATCAATGGCGAAATCCACATCTACGCCTTCGGCGCTAAGGTTCGGTCCACCGCAGGTCCGAAGACAGGAGTTTCGGCCTGGCTGGCGCTAGACGACGTGTTGCAGAAGGAATCGTTGCTGGAACTCTATCACCCTGGGACGGGTCGTCTGCCAGCCCTGCCGTTGATGTCACAGCGCTTCATCATCACCGGCGGCGATCCCGCTAGTTATAGAACAAAAGACGGAACGCCCTTGAGCATCGTCCGAAACATCAGAATCGGTGCTCAGCCAGAGCACTACCTATCTCGGCCTGCGGGGACCGTGAACATCATCTACTGCGTTCCGGGATTCGGGCTCGGGGGTCACGGCCTCGACTCCTTTCTGCTGTCCTGCCGGTTGATCTTTACGCCGGCTGAGGGAGTTCGCCGTTTCACCATGCCCACCTATTATCCACAGGACCACCCTCAGGCGGGAGAGAAGGCTCCGCCGACGATGACGTTTGTCTACGGGGCTGTTGATGTCGCGGGGTCGCCAAGGATCTTCGGCTGGGTGGCCAGCGAAGCACTTGAACCCATCAAGTAGTCGGAGCCACTTGTCAGAAAACGGACCAGTGTGTCGTCAATTTCTTCTCTGGAAGGAACGGCTCAGCAAGAACGACAACAACTGAAGCGGTGTTACCCTACGGCCGTATTGCACAACACAACGACCGCGCATTCTAGCTCACGATTGATGAAGAGTGCCGAATGTGATCCACCGGTCTGACCGTTGTGCCAACGCGTCTGACCATCACCCAG
>CAXMSB010000181.1:0-11580 GCA_964195615.1 uncultured Granulosicoccus sp.
GGGCGGCGTCCGCCGTGGCGGACTCGCCCTGGGATAGGGTCTTTTGCCCAATTGGGATGTTTTTGAAGAAGCAAGACGGGCGCACATACTGATGCGCGTCCTTCTCACAGGCCTGGTGGGCCGCAACAATCCTACCGCAGGTTAGATTCCTCGGCGGACCTCAGAACTACATTTTCCAAGACTGAGACTTGGGGCCTTTTTGAGCCCAGAAACGCCTCGGTAAACGAACGAATTTGGCACTCATCCGGTCGGCTGCCGTTGGGCGCGGAGGAGGGCGTGTCATTTGTCACTTGGGCAGCTTTTGGGGAAGAATCGTTTCGGAGCGATTTGGCACTGAGGTGAGTCTCTATCCGGGCAGGAACAGCTGTTTGCTTCGTGCACGGGGGACGCCCTTCCAAGCGGCGAAAATTATCTCAGCGCAACTCCATGGGGTGGGGGCGACCGAAGCGGTTTTGCCACCGACGGATCCGGGCAAAGGGAGTGCGTAGATGGTGCTGTAAACCACACACAAAGGACGTACTTTCTTCTGACTTGGCTCGAAAAGTGTTGTGCCCGTTGACTTGGTGAATCACGCAAATGTTGGTGCGACGCCGCTTCTCGGCACGACTTTGGCAGCTCTGCCTGTCACAGATACGCTCTCGCGGGGGGCTCTCTAGGTGCGGAAAGGTCCGCTAGCACTTCTTGATGTGGGCGAGAAACAGTAGACGTCTGTTGCTTGGCTGCTGCAATTTCCGTAGAACTCCGTCCCACGAGCATGCAGGGTGGCGGTGGCACCTCTCTCCGAATGTTGAAGGCCGCCCCAAATGAATACGGTAACCGCGACGAAGAAGGACGATCCATGCGCGATGTGCTGAAGATTACCTGGCACGGTATTCACGAATTGGAAATTTTTCCCGGCCTCCCCGACACGGGCGGCCAGAATATCTATGTGCAGAACATGGCCGAACATATTCATGACAGAGAAGGCTTCCGGGTTCGAATCCTCAACCGAGGCGGCTACGTCCACCCGTACACTGAGCGGATGCGTGAGGGCACGACCAAGGATCCCAATCGGGAGCTTTATGTCACGCACGTCGGAGACGACATCCCCGCATTTGTGCGCAAGGAGTATCTCACCGGCGCTCTGATCGAAGGCGCCGTGGAACGAGTGGTCCAAGAGTTCCCGGAAGACTACCGCCCTGACCTCATCATATCCCATTTCTGGGATGGCGGTCTGATGGGCGACTATCTCTGCCAGCGTTTTCCCGGCGTATGCCATATCTGGATTCCGCATGAGCCGGTGGGAATGAAGAAGGCGCCGCTCAGTTCCACTGAGCGGGAACGCCACAGTATATTCATCCGAGAGCGTTACGAGGCGCGGGTTGCGGAGAACGCCGACCTCATCGGCGCCACTTCGTTGCTGGTGCGCGACGACCTGAATGAGAGCTACCACGGTCGTTACGCCCACAAGATCATCGATGTCTACCCCGGAGTCGATGTCGACCGCTTCTATCCCGTGTTCCGCGACGCCGTCACCGGGCAGGCGGCACGCGAGTTCGCCGACTACCTTGGACTTCCAGCGGAACTCTTCATGCAACCCCACATCTGCGAGTTCGGTCGCTCCGATGCTCTCAAAGACAAAGATCAGGCGGTCGAGGCATTCGCACTGGTTGCACGCGAGGTCGACGACATCATCATGTTCCTCAACCTTGATGAGCAGATGGAGCCGGAGATGGCCAAACGTATCCACGGCATTATTCAGTGCGAGGGGTTGCGCGATCGCATCCATATCTTTAGTCCCCAGAACCTGCCGCAAACCGGCACCGGCTCGGAGATCCTCCCGGCCTTGCTGAGAACTTCCCGCGTCTTCCTCACGATGTCGGTCATGGAAGGCTTCGGCATGGCAGCGTGCGAAGCAGCCGCCAGCGGTATTCCGGTGGTCGGTACGGAGCACATTCCGGTGGTTACCGACACGATCGCGCCCGCCGGAGGCGGCACCGTCGTCCCCGGCAAAGACCCGAGGGCGGCCGCTGACGCCGTGCTGAGGTATCTTCGGATGGACGACGAACAGTGGAATGAGTGCTCTCGCAGAGCCTACGAAGCAGTCATCCCCCGATTCAGCTGGACGCAAATCGTCAGCGGCTTGCTTGAGCAAATGAAAGACCGGGGGGCACGTTCCGCTTAGGCGAGTTTGACTCACAACGGAGTCGCAGGTGCAAACTGCAATGTCGACCCTGCATCTGTGAGTACACCGAATGCACTGGCATCAACGCCGATTCGCGGAAGTTGGACAAACCAGAGCGAGTTTGTAACTCCTCGTTCTGGCCGAGGTGGATTTCACCTCTGCAGGATTGGCAAATCGCTTCATACACCGGGTGACGCCCTTCCAAGCGGTGAAACACACTTTCCCAATCTGAACAGGATTCATCGACCATGGTGATAAGTGGATGTTTACTACATTCATTATTGTACGGCGGCGTGCATACCCGTCGTATGAAATGGACGTTGGCTAAGCCCGCCGACGAAGTCGCCTTGAGATTCTGCGCTGCACACACCCTCCGGCGATGATTTCACCCGACGCTAGCGCGTTCGGCTCATGGGGTGTGCAATCGGTGCTAGAAAGGGTGGCGTTTCCTCCATTGTAACGGGTATGTAACAGCGGGTTGTTTCTGGGTGATGGCGGGCGAATAATTCTTTATGTAGTGGGGAATCTTCAGCCAAGATTGAGCGTCGAAGACCCTGTAGCGCCCCTTTGCTGGAACCCCTTAACCGTCCGTTGGAATACTGTGGAGGAACCGATCATGAGACAATCAATCACATGTCTGCTCGCCGTGCTGATGCTCGTTGCGTCAACGTCTTGGGCCGAGACAACCGAGGTGGTTATCACCGTCGAGAAAAAGACGACCGTTGAAGTACCGTCGAAACCGCCTTTCTCCGGCAATCGGGCTGCGGTCGACGTAGCTATTTTGCTCGATACCTCGAACTCCATGGACGGGCTGATCAACCAGGCCAAGAGCCAGTTGTGGACCATTATCCAGCAGTTTGCCAAAGCACAGAAGAACGGCCAGACGCCGCTGTTGCGCGTGGCGCTATTTGAGTATGGCAACACCGGCTTGCCGGCTGCCAAAGGTTTCATTCGCCAAGTCGTGCCCTTGACCGACAACATGGACAAATTGTCGCAGGAGCTGTTCGCACTCTCGACCAGTGGCGGCGACGAGTATTGTGGACAGGTCATTCAGGAAGCGATCAAACGGCTCGATTGGTCGAAAGAACCCAACGCCTACAAAGCGATCTTCATTGCCGGGAACGAGCCGTTTACCCAAGGCACGGTCGACTACCGCGAGTCGTGTAGTCAGGCAATTCAACAGGGCGTCGTCGTCAACACGATCCACTGCGGCAACCACGCCACAGGCGTAAGCGGCCAATGGCAGCATGGAGCACAACTCGCTGAGGGCGAGTTCTTCAATATCGACCAGGACCGCGCCGTCGTACACATCAAGTGCCCGCAGGACACAATCATCCTAAAACTTAACGCGGAACTGAATAGAACCTATCTCTGGTACGGCAGGAAAGACGTACGGAGCGGCTACGCGGAAAACCAGGTCGCCCAAGACCGCAACGCGGAAGCTGCCGGACAAGGCGTGGCGGTCGGTCGTGCGGGGGTCAAGTCTGGAAAATTGTATAGCAACGCGACTCGCTGTCTTGTCGACACATTCCAACAAGACGAAGCGATCTTGTCGAAGGTAAAAGAAGATGAATTACCTGACGTACTACGCGAGATGGCACCGGAGAAGCGCGAAGCGTACGTCAAGAAAATGGCTGTCGCACGTAGCGAAGTACAGAAAAAGATCGCCGATCAATCGGCAGAGCGCGAGGCCTATCTCGCCAAGCAACGCAAGCTACTGGCTGAGCAGGAGGGTGAGGCGACCCTCGGCGACGCGGTCGTCGCGGCGATTGCCAAGCAGTTAGCCAACTCGGGGTTTGATGCTCAGAGTGAGTCTGACTAGTGCAATAATACTGGCCCTCTGGGCCAACAGCAGGCGTAGGGTGTGTGCAGCGCAGCGAAACGCACCGGAAGAAAGGTGCGTTTCGTTATCGCTCCACGCACCCTACGACTCTTTTCAAGTCTTGGCCAACCGTAGCGGCAGAGAAGAAAAGAATTACCACAGAGTGCACAGAGGACACAGAGAAGATTGATTTCTTGCTCGGTGCTCTCTGTGCTACTCTGTGGTTAAAGAAAACGCCTCGATGAGAAGAGTGGCTAAACCGTCCGAGCATCAACCATGGCTTCCAACGGGGAACTACAGCCGACGGTTCCGCAAGCGGTTCGAGCTTGATCGCGTTGTTCGCGTCGCGGCCAGTGGTCGCTGGTTTCGCGACTGGTTCTTGCCCCTGGCTTGCGGCCACGCGGTGCGTCGGAGGTGCTGCTTTCGGCCAGCGACTCCTCGGCCTCTTCCTCGGAGAGCTCAAAGCAGAGCTCACCTCGGATGACGTTGACATCCCGAGGCGCTTCGATGCCCAACCGTACCCCTTTGCCTTTCATTCGCAACACCGTAACGGTGATCGAATCGCCAATCCGAATTTTTTCATTCTGCTTCCGTGTTAAAACCAACATGACACACTCCCTTTGTTGGTGGGACCCTTTATCTGTAAGACAAACTGTCCGTGAAAAGAAAAGACCGTGTCGACTTGACACACATCCATACTACGCACAAGCCATGCCAATGGTGCGACGCGAATTGAAGACCAGTCGCATTCGCAGGCTGGCTAACATGTTACGAACCTGACAGCGGCGCCAGCATGTTCAGCTATAGGTGAACATTTGCCAATGATTTGTAACTTAGGGGGGCAGCCCCGGTTCCTGCGCCCTGTCTCCCGCCGCCTGCACTGCTGGCGCGGTAAACTTTTCGCCTGGCTCCTGTTAGGAAATCTGAAGAGAGTCTGCCGCTTGTGCCGATAAGACGTCCGACAGTAGGGCAGACATCTGCACGTTCGTTCCGATCATCCATCGGCTAGCGTGCGACGCACTCGCTTTTCCAGTGCATCGTCTGATCTCTTCAGAATCAAAAGGCGGTCGTCTCGAAACGCCCAAGTGAAGGCAGTCGTCTCGAAACGCCCAAGTGAGAACCGCCTTGGGGGCAGAAGCAGAATAAGAGGAGTTATTTCTATGTCTTTGCGAAACATGCGCGGCACCGCCGCCTGGATGGCCGTCGTGGCCTTTGTTATTCAGCCGCAACTGCTGCTAGCCGAGCACTTGCCCACAGCGAGCGAACTGCCGATCCGCGTCGTCGACGTGGCCCTCGGGGCTAACGGTACGCTGACCGGACAACTGCTCGATCGGCAAGGCCGACAGTTGCCCATCTCACAAATCGTCGTCACCAACGGCCACGAAACGTGGAAAACGTACACCAACGAGCAAGGACACTTCCGTTTGGAAGGCCTCGTTGGGTCGACGTACCAAGTGCAAGCGGTCGGACAAACCCAGATCGTGCGCGCCTGGTCCGAGGGTACCGCACCGCCGCAGGCATCAAAATCTCTGCTGCTGGTGCATGACAACTCCGTGGTGCTGGGCCAAAACTGCGGCGCGCCCGCATGCGGTTCGCCCGTGTGTGGCAGCGGAGTCTGCGGTGCCAAGAATCCTCTGGCCAATCCGCTCATCTTTGGCGGCCTGGTAGCCGCGGCGATCGCCATTCCCGTGGCTATAAACAACAGTGACGATGATCCTTCGTCGCCCTAGTGCTTTGTCATTGCTAAGAACTGTCAAAGCACTAGTTCGAGAACGGCTTCAGAGAACCGCATCGAGTTGATAGGCTGTGGCGTCCTGCGTTTCGAGGATGACGTCGTAGCCGTGCTGGCGCAAGAGATCGGCAAGCTGGGTGAATTCGGCGGTGTCCATACTGCCTGCCTCCAGGTTGTGCTCAAAGCGAATGATGCTCGGTTTGATCTTGCTGAAATCAATCGACTTGATGATCTCCGCGTCGTAGCCCTCTGTATCGATTTGCAATAGGTCGATGTGCTCGACGTCGTATTGATCCACCAGTTCGTCGAACGTCTGACAACGTACGGTTTCGGTGATCATCGCTTCGGCCGGCACGTTGAGAGACCTGTAGTGCTCCTTGTCAAACGAGGCGATTCCGCGGACCCATTCGGGGAGTTTTCCCGGGTAGGCGGGGTCGACTTTGTAGATTTCGAGTTGTTTTTCGGTGGTGTGGATGGCCGCGTTCACTGGTGTCACGTGGGGATACTTCGCATAATTGGCTTGCAGTTTCTGGAAGGTTTCTTGCATGGGCTCCAGGGCGAGGCCGGCGATCTTGTCGTGATGTCTGGTGACGAACTCAAACAATGGGTCGCGGTAGACTCCATCATTAGCCCCGATCTGCACGAAAAACAGCTTTCCCCTCTTTTTCAAGCGTCGGTACAAGAGGGGCTCCAGGCAAACGACGTTTACCATTCTGCTGACGTGCAGCCCCAGCATGTGAAACAGGCTCTGCAGCCGAAACCATTGGGAGAACTTGTATAAGAGTTGCATCACACTCAGTCACCGGCTCAGCGGTCGACTCCGAAAGTGGTGGGGTGTATGTTCACGCTGCACGGCGCGAGGCGATGTCGGGTTGCCGACTTTGGTCCGGTTGTTGAACGGGAATGATCTGTCGCAGCACTTCGCGGATCGCGCCGTTCGGCTCCTCGAGAACTTCGTTGAGCCGATTGATGCCGTGCAGCACTTCGAGTATCTTCCGCGGCTCGCCGGCGGCAACCATGATCTTGGCGTGCTGCGTCGGTTGGTGCAGTTCGGAATCGCTGTAGAGTTCTTCAAATAGCTTTTCGCCGGGTCGCAAACCGGTGACTTCGATCTCGACGTCGTCGCCGACGCGCAGCCCCGAGAGCCGAATCATGTCTTGAGCCAGGTCAATGATCCGCACGGGTTCGCCCATGTCGAGCACAAAGATTTCGCCGCCCCGACCCATCGTGCCGGCTTGAATCACAAGTTGCGCGGCTTCGGGGATGAGCATGAAGTAGCGGACCATGTCGGGATGGGTCACCGTTACCGGTCCGCCCGCGGCGATTTGCTCGCGGAAGATCGGCACCACGCTGCCGGCTGAATCCAACACGTTGCCGAATCGCACCGTCACCAGCCGACAGTCCGAGGTCGACGCTTTCGATTCGACATACTGCTCGGCCAACCGCTTGCAGGAGCCCATCACGCTGGTGGGGTTCACGGCTTTGTCGGTGGAGATCATCACCAGCCCCTCGGCCTGAAACTTCTCAGCCAGGTCAACCAGATTCTTGGTGGACAACACGATGTTCTTTACCGCCTCGCCGACGTGCGATTCCATCAACGGCACGTGTTTGTAGGCGGCTGCATGGAAGATAATCTGCGGGCGATGGTCGCGAAACACGGTTTCGATCCGCCCGGTATCGGTCAGGTCGGCCAGAGCTACCTCGATATCGACCTGCGGAGCGAGCCTTCGCAATTCTCGTTCGAGAAAGAACTGACCCGTCTCCGAACGATCGACCAGCACCAGCTTGGTGGGGGAAAGCTTTAAGAGCTGTCGGCAGATTTCCGAGCCGATGCTGCCGGCGCTGCCGGTTACGAGCACCACGCGTCCGCTGATCCAATCGCGGATACCGTCGACGTCTAGCTCCACGGAAGGCCGTCGCAGGAGGTCGGCAATTGCCACGGGTCGCGGGTTGACCGCCACGCTTCCGGCAAGCAACTGTTCGTAGCTGGGCAGCACCTTGACGCGAAAACCGTGATGGGCGGCCAAGTCGACCAGCTCCCGCACCTGCTTGCCCGGCAGCGAGCCCGACGTGATCAACAGTTCCTCCACGCCATACTGCTGCACCAACTCGGGAATCTGATCGTGAGTTCCCAACACGGGGACGCCCGAGATGCGGCGACCTTGGACCTGCGGTTCAAGATCGACGAAACCAATGGGTTGGTAGGCGGCTTGCTTGCTGAGTCGGATGCTGCGCAGCAGCGCTTCGCCGGCGTCGTTCGCACCGACAATCAGCGCCCGAGCCCCTTGCTGTGGAGTCAGCAATCGCCAATCGCTGTCGGTGATCAACCTCGGCAAGATGCGGACCACGGCGAGGAAAATCAGGGTCACGCCCCAGTCTAGCAAGATCACGCTGCGCGGAATCGTTGAACCCGAGAGCACCATCGCATCGACCAGCGTGATACCCACCGAGCTAACCGCGGTGGTCCGAGCCAACAGCACCATGTCGCGAAACGTCACGTAGCGCGAGCAATCTAGGTGGAGTCTGGCCTGCACCATGGCGACCGACTTGACCAAGAGCACCGGACCCAGTGTTGCAAGCAGCAGACCGGTCGTAGGCTCGTCGATCGATCCACCGAAACGCAACGAGAACGCCACGTAGTAAGCCAGCGCGCACGCCGGCAATAGAATTGCCAGTCCGCGAGCCAATCGTAGGATTCGTTGCGTATTCATGCGTTTTGTGCGTGGGGGAAACTTGCTGGTTGTGGGCGAGGCGCTCCGGATCAGAAAGCTGTGCTTCTCTCGGTAACAGGCTCGCGGCCCAGTCGTATTCTTGTGGCCAGTTTAAGTGCGTCTCGCAACTCGCCGTAGTCGGGACGTCGAGACAAGCACCAGCGCAAATGGGGTTCCGCGGCTTCTGCTTGATGCAAATCCATTAGCGCTAGCGCCAAATGGTGCCGAATGTGAAAGTGATTGGGATGCACGACGTTTCCTTTGCTAAGACTCGCCACTGCTTCGGTGTTGCGTCCTAATTCTCTCTGCATCATGCCCAGACGCAGCCAGGTGCGAACCGCCAGCTCGGGCGGGAGGTGCTCTGAGTCCGCCGCGGCGCAGTCGCGTGCATAGCTTTCGATCGCTTCCCAGTCTTGCTGAGTGCCGACCTGGCGATAGTAGGTCCAAATGTCGTAGAGCTTTTCCCAGTCGGGCTCAATCTTCTGTAAGAAGTAAGACGCCGGGACCTGAACCGCAAGGTAACGGATGATTTCGTCCTGGTGCTCTCCGGCAATCTTAAACGCGGCGGTCCAATAGCGGATTGCCTCGTCGTCACGACTTAGCAACAGTTGCTGCCTGCCGGCCAGGAACAGCACGTTCCCATCGTAGGGTCGAACAGCGAGTGCCTGGTCGACATAGGTTTGAATGGTCGCGGCACCCTTTCCCTGCAAGAAGCAAAGATTCGCCATGAGCAGATAACTCTCACCTTCTAGAGGCGACAGTTGAATCGAGCAACGGAGGTGATGATAGGCTCGGTACAGCAGCTTACTGTTTTCACCAAACGCTCGAACCAGCCACTGCCGCAGTTCGTCGGCGTTGGCAAACCTCGAAGCCATCGCCGCGTCGCGAATCGACACAATCCTCATCTGGTTCTCGCTACGAGTTTGATTCCGCTCGAATTGCCTCAAATAGCTGCCTGCCAGCTTCAAATGAGCGGAGCTGTGCCGAGGCTGACGAGAGACGACTTGCCGAAGCTCATCGATCCTTGCCAGGTTGTAGAAATGTAGTGTTTCCTCTATTTCAGCGGCTCTCTCCGTGGAAAGGGGCGTAGATTGATCCTGCAATTCGTTTTCCGCGATGGCGAGTCGCTGATATCGATCCCAAGGCAGAGATGCACACGCGGGACCAAACGAAGTCGCCACGGCCCACAAGCCCGCTACGGAAGCCAGCGCCGCAACGCCGATCCAGGCAGGTCGCGGGAGAACGATCTCACGTGAGTCGTGGCCCGCTTCGGCGCGATTCAATCGGGCTAGTCGCAAGGCACAGGCCGCCATGATGAGCGTCACCGCCACGCAGGCCGGCACAAACCAGATAAAGTCGAACAGCGAATGAATCAGACTTGCCAAGAGAGCTGCCGTAATCGCCCCGGCGAATATCCGAGCAGACGACTGTCGCTCTCGGCGAAAAGCGCCCCAACACCAAATACCACAGCAACAGGCGAACCAAGCCAGCAGCACGCCCCCAGGCAAACCGTTTTCGGTTATGATTTGCAGCGGTCCATTCTCAGCATGAGTGAACTCGCGCGTCGTTGGGTCGGACATGTAAACCGGGTAGATGAATCTGTGGGAACCCGCCCCGGCGCCGGTTTGCCAACCCGCCTGAATCGCTTCGACATTGGCCTGCCATATCTTCCTCCGACCTCCCCGTTCATCGAGAGATTCAAGAGATCCCGTCGCGAAATCGTCGACTCGATGGGCCACTTTCTCGTAGCCGTGGATGGAAAGCATCCCCACCACCAGCACGACAATGCCCAATGCACCGAGCAAGTGACCCGCTGAAATCAATCGGGAGCGATAGTAGAGCAGAGCAGTGACGACGGCCACCACCGCCAGAGCCACCGCCGCACCACGAGAGTACGAGAGCAAGACTGCACACACCACCACTGCCAGCCCCGCCACCAAGGCCGCCGTGGTACGCGTTTGCTGCGAGATCGATTGTAACGCTGGTTTCGATGGTGGTCTGTGCTTCGCCAGGCGCGATTCCTCTGTCGTCGTGCCGGCGTTTAGATGTTCCGCGATCCAAGCGATCAGGGCTGCTATTCCGAGGCACAGGAAATGTGCGAAATGGTTGCGGCAAGAAAAGCTACCCGTGGTGCTGTCCGTGGTACTGCTGTAGGGGTAATCATAAAACCAGAAGAAGCGACCGTTGGACGAAAAGTACTGCAACAAACCAAATCCGGCCATGAAGATTGCCGACAAGGCGATCCAACGAAACATCCGGCGGACGTCTGCAGTCGTGCGGACACGCTGCAAAGTGGTCGTGAACAGCAGTGCGTAAGCCACCAATGTCGCCAATGCCAGACGTGTTTCTTCCGGCGCCAACGACAGGGTCTGCCATCTCCCCCACTCAAGGGCCTCTGACGATTCAGCGCTCCAGAGCGGCAGTAACGTGGCAATTCGCGGAGAGAGGCTCTCGATCCAATCGGAGGGCAACGGCACCAACTGCGCTCCGACAACCGCCAGCGCCAGCAACATGACTGCCGAAGCGGCCGACCGGGTCCAAGTGCCATTGCCGAGCACCGCCTGGCGAATGAACCAGGCCAGCGAAATCACGACGCACAACGCCACAAAAACAAAACGCCCCAGGTTGTGACGACCGCCAAACAGCAGAGGCGCCACAAACACCACCGCCCACAGGCCAACATCTACCACCCGCAAACAGGCGTCGTCCAGACTCACGCCGGTCGACTGAGTCCGCAGGTCACGGCTCGACCAGCTCTCGGAGGAGGTTCTTCGATGGCCCATGTTGTTGGCACTCGTAGTCGGTGATCCATGTTGTTCGGCAGCTAGATACCCGCCGCGGATCAGGTTTCATGGACTAATTACGCCGCCCGCCTCGGGCGGATGCCATCTGTCGATTTTGGCACGGGGAGTGTTTCGTTTTCCGGATAGGATTCTGAGTTTTGGTGGCCGGTGGCCTCGTGGGCGGTCTCTTCGTGACCATACCCGTTTCCGTAGCCATAGCCGTAACCATAGCCATAACCGTAGCCGCCCAGTTCGTTCGACACGCCGTTGGCAACGACGCCCAGAACTCGGCAACCCGTTTCGTGGAAGCTCTCCACCGCGCGGATTACCGAGCGACGGTGATTCTTATCCGGGCGGACGACCAGCAC
>CAXMSB010000182.1:0-2036 GCA_964195615.1 uncultured Granulosicoccus sp.
ACACACTCATCCTGTTCTTTTCGGACAACGGTGCCAACGCGGTGGAGGTGCGTGCCTATCCGGAGACGACCCAGGAGTGGGTTGATCGGAATTCGGATAATCGCTTCGAGAACATGGGGCGTCGGGGATCGCGTATCGCACAAGGCATGGGCTGGGCCATCGCCAGCAATACGCCTCTGCGTTATTTCAAAGGGCTGATTTCAGAAGGTGGTATCCGCTCTCCGCTGATCGTCAGTGGACCCGGTGTCGCGAGGACCGGCCAGATCGAATCGACGTTTACGCACGTGATGGACATCGCGCCGACTTTGCTTGAGGTGGCCGGGGCATCCTATCCGAGCGAGTACGCAGGGCACGAAGTGTATCCGGTGATGGGCAGGTCGATGATGCCCTACCTGCAAGGCAATACCGTCGTGGTTCGCGATGATGAAGACGCGATCTCCTGGGAGCTGCTCGGCTACCGTGCGATTCGTCAGGGACCGTGGAAGGCGACTTGGCTCCCCAAACCGCTGGGACGGGGTGACTGGGAGTTGTTCAATCTCGTCGCCGATGTCTCCGAGCGCGACGATCTGGCAACCGTCAATCCGGAGAGACTCCGGGAGTTGATTGGGCTTTGGGAGGAATACTCCAGATCGGTTGGCGTCGTGTTGCCTGAAGGAGGGATGGAACTGGAACTGGAGGAACGTTGACGACCGGCGCTACTCTTCCTCCAATGGCGGTCACGGCGTCGATCTACAGCGCCTGCCGGGCGGGCAGATAGCAGGAGAGCCCGACGAAAGTGATCGCAGCGAGAGTCTCGCAGGGTGGGTCTTCCAGAGCGCAGTTCCCAACCCTGTGTGGGACGGCGAAATCATGGCATGGCGGCGAGTTCGATTACCGCCGCCGTCTAGTCTGAATCACACGGGAATCACAAACCGCTCGAACTAAAAGTGCTTTTAATCCATTGAGTTGGGTGCGAACAAAACGGGTTCGAGTCCCGTTGGGGGCAAGGCAGGTTCCTCACGCATCCAGCGGAAGCCTCAGAATCCCCCCTAGTCGCGCCATATTCCTCGACGTGGGGCAATGAGGGAGGGCGGAAAATCCGAGCAATTTCAAGCCGGACGAATATTGAGAACGCACAGAAATCAAGCCACCCCTAAGGCAGAGATCCGTTCCGGGAGGATCAGTGGCAGATGGCAGAGAAGATCCCCAGATTGCTATCGTGAAGGGCGACTTCGAGTGCAGTGATGGGCCGCAGAGCCAGAAAAGCCAGGGCATGCAAATCCCAATGAGGAACGCGCATGACGAGATCCGGTTCGGGCAGCGAGTTGTCCCAGCGTAAGCGCGACTACTTCTTCGTATGTTGCTTCGCGTTCTTTGCCTTCAGCTCGTTCTTCTCTGACGCGTTCCATGGGCTTGGTCTCATCCACGGTGATGGGTTCTGGGCGGGGGCAAATCGCTGGTACGCCGAAGTCGCCCAGGATCAGTTCTTCCTCGCCGACCATCCCTGGGTACGCTATGCCACCGCGGTTTCGGGGCTCGTCTTCGGACCTTTCTACCTCGTCATGGTCTACGCGTTCGTGCGTGGCGCCAATTGGATCCGCACGCCGGCCCTCATCTATGTCGGTGCGATGGTCCACGGGACCGTCGAGTTCATGTGGTGGGAGTATTCCGTCGGCCCGCCTCCGGGTAACTTCCTCGTCTTCTGGGCTTTCAATGCACCCTACGTGATCGTGCCCGTTCTACTGGGGTTTCGCATGTGGAAGCAGCCCCCTTTCGGCGCGGAGGCCGCAACCGTTTAGTCCATCGAGGCGAGGCGGGCGAAGCGATCAAGGTCCTTCCGATCCACAAGGCAGTGCCCAGACAGCCGCTTAACCGGAGAATCTCTCACTTTGGACGGTACTAACTTGGTTTCAGGCCAGAAGCATGGCACTGCCCGGCGTCGCACTCGCGCTTAGCTCGCTGGGTCTTGGGAATCTGGCGGAGCAGATGCAAGGGCCTCAACGACCCATGCCGGGGGCGGTCTGGTGGTGCTCGCGAGGTACACCTCGACGCACGGC
>CAXMSB010000183.1:0-42612 GCA_964195615.1 uncultured Granulosicoccus sp.
ATCAGTCTTTAAACGCGGTGGGAAAGCGAACCGGCATGGCTACTATTCTGTGGCATGGGTGGACCACACAGGAAAACGCCGTACAAAGAGCACTCGGACCACTGACAAGGCCGCGGCAGAGCGTATCGCGGCGAAACTGGACGCTGACGCAGCACTCCGTCGCGAGGGCGTCGTCGACCCGGCGCTAGATACAATCGGAAGAGAGTCCCAGCGATCTATCGAAGACCACCTGGCCGACTACGAAGCCAAACTGAAAGCAGCCGGGCGCACCGAGAAGCATATTGGTAGCACAACCGGGTTCATTCGCCAAATCGTCGATTATGCTGGTTTTCATCTGGCCTCGGACATTTCTGCTGAGGGCGTCATCCGCTATGCAGGAATGCTCAAAGATAAAGACCGAGCAGCACGAACAATTGCCGCACACCTCAACGCGATCAAGGCTTTTAGCAAGTGGCTGAGTGACCACCACAAGCTGCCGCGCGATCCTCTTACCTCTGTCAAGAAGCCAAACCCGGAGACCGATCGTCGGCGAGAACGTCGTATGCTCCTGCCCACAGAGTGGTATTGGTTGGAAGCCGCCACCCTGATCGGTCCCGAGCGATACGGTATGGCCGGAGCCGAACGGTTAGCGCTCTACCGTTCAGCGATCCAAACCGGCCTGCGTGCGAATGAACTCCGGAGCCTGACCCGTGGAAACTTGTATCTGGACCCGGCACAGCCCTACGTCACTTGTAAGGCGGGATCGACGAAGAACCGGAAAGATGCGCGACAGTACATCCAACCTGAGTTGGCGACCGAACTACAAACGCTGATCGCCACGAAGGCTTCCAAGGCCTCCGTGTTCGGCCTGCCCCACGAAACAAACCTAGCCCGGATGCTGCGTGGCGACCTGGCTGCGGCCCGCAAGGCGTGGCTGGCTGAGGCGAAAGGCAATCCCGAGGAACGGGTCCGCCGTGAACAAAGCGACTTCCTGGTCGACAAGAACCACGAAGGGGAATTGATCGATTTCCACTGTCTACGTCATACCTGTGGCGCGTGGCTGTCGATGACCGGTGCTCATCCCAAGACGGTGCAGCAAGTGATGCGACACTCTACGATCACGCTGACGATGGACACATACGGCCACCTGTTTCCTGGACAGGAAGCCGACGCCGTGTCTCGACTGGGGCCATTACTGGCAGGCCCCCCAGAGTCGCTCGAAGCGACCGGCACGGACGACTTGGCCGCAGTTGCCGACACGGGCGCGCAGCGCCAGGCGCAGCAGACGGAGCGCAAACGTGTGCTCTCTGATGCGCAGCGATGCAGGAGTGCTGACAAAGAAGCGGGGCAACAAGGATCGCCCAAGCCCTTACAGATTTCAGACTTAGGCGACGGGATGCAAGAAGATGCGACTCTATTCGCAAGTAGCGGAGGAGGGATTCGAACCCCCGACACGCGGATTATGATTCCGCTGCTCTAACCAACTGAGCTACTCCGCCAGGAAACTTATACCTGCTTACAGTTATCGGCCATCGGCCGGCCGATGGTTAGTTCTCGGCCTGCCGTGCTCTGCCTTCATCGAACGGCCGAGCCGAATCGTTCCAAGTTAACCAGATTCGGTAGCTTGGCAAGGGCGGATCGTTTTCGGCGAGGTTGTGGCCTTTCTTTCGGCGGTCGGATCTGGTGGGGAGAGGGGAATCCCGCTGCCGTGGACCATCGGCTACAATGGATGGGGCCTGTCGAAATCGATGGGAAAGTCGCCCGATCGATACTCCCATTCCTGACGATGATGCCATGCCGCTTGCTCTGAAATCGCGGACCCCCGGATTGCTAGTCCTTGCGGGGCTGCTGGTAGCCGGGGCCCTCTGGTGCGTGGCCGACTGGCTGACTGGGCTGCCGATCGACGCCAAAGCGTCCTACGTCGGTCGCCAGACTTGCGCCGCTTGCCACCAGAGGGAACTCGACCATTGGACCGGCTCTCACCACGATCGGGCCATGGAGCTGGCCACCGACGAGACCGTGCTCGGTGATTTCCATGACGTCGAGATTACCCGCTATGGCGTCACGAGCCGATTCTTCACACGCGACGGTGACTACTACGTCCACACTGAAGGCCCTGACGGCGAGCTGCGCGACTACCAAATCACGTACACCTTCGGCATCGAGCCGTTGCAGCAATACATGGTGGAGTTTCCCGATGGCCGCATGCAAGTGCTCCGCCACTCTTGGGACACGCTCCGCGAGGAATGGTTCTATGTCACCCCGGCCGACGTCACTGACGAACGGATCGAACCGGGCGACCCGCTGCACTGGACCGGCATCGCCCAAAACTGGAACACGATGTGTGCCGAGTGCCATTCCACAAATCTGCAGAAGAATTTCGATCTGGCCACCAATACCTATCACACCACCTACTCGGAAATCGACGTAAGCTGCGAGACCTGCCACGGACCGGCAAGCTTGCACGTCGAGTTGGCCGAGGGCAGTTCGCTGTTCTGGGATCGCCACCACGGCTACGGCCTGGCCAACTTGAAGAGGGGCACGGCCTCGCTGCAGATCGACACCTGCGCCCCGTGCCATTCTCGCCGGACGCCCGTGCATCCGAACTTCCAGCCCGGCCACGAGTTTCTCGACTACTTCAATCCGGCGCTGGTGCGCACGGGTCTCTATCATGCCGACGGGCAGATCCTCGATGAGGTTTACGTCTACGGTTCGTTTTTGCAGAGCAAGATGTACGGCGAGGGTGTCCGCTGCACCGATTGTCACGATCCTCACACGTTGAAGCTGAAATTCGAGGGCAACCGGCTCTGCCTCGAATGCCATGTGCCGGGCAAGTACGACGTGCTCTCGCACCACCACCACGAAGACGCCGCAGCGACCCAGTGTGTGAACTGCCACATGCCGTCGCGTTTGTACATGGTGATCGACGACCGCCGCGATCATAGCCTGCGGATCCCTCGACCCGACCTGAGCGTGACGCTCGGCACGCCCAACGCCTGCAACGACTGCCACACGGCGCCGAAGGAAGACTTCGCTTGGGCGGCCCAGGCCGTGCGAGATTGGTACGGCGACAAACGGCCCGACGATCCACATTACGCCCCGGCGCTGGCCGCTGCTCGTCAGGGTGAGCCCGAGGGGCTCGATCTGTTGCAGCGGGTGTTGCGACGCAAGAAGACCCCCAGCATCATCCGGGCCACCGCGGCCGAACTGTTGGCGAACTACCCCGGCAAACAGTCCGACGCGCTCTGCCGACAGTTGATCGACGACGACGACCCGCTGGTCCGGTCGGCCGCGTTGGGGGCGATCTCTGGCGATTCGCTTCAGCACAGTGTGAAAAAAGTCTCTGCGATGCTGCACGATCCGGTGCGGCTGGTCCGCTTTGCCGCGGCGCGGCGGTTGGTCGGGGCGGCGGCCGCGCTGGTCGACCCACAGTTCCGCTACCTGTTGGACAAAGCGATCGTCGAGTACCGCGAGGCGCAGCAGCTTGTGCTCGATCGGGCCGGCGCCCACATCAACCTCGGCGTGCTGAGCACTCAGCTGGGCAACACAACCGCGGCTCGCAAGTCGCTGGAAACGGCCATTCGGTTGGAGCCTTATCTCTCTGGCGTACGCAGCGAGTTGGCCCGACTCGTCGAGTCCGAC
Source organism: uncultured Granulosicoccus sp. (assembly GCA_964195615.1). Classification (GTDB taxonomy): domain Bacteria; phylum Planctomycetota; class Planctomycetia; order Pirellulales; family Lacipirellulaceae; genus Bythopirellula. Next base: position 3,622 of record CAXMSB010000183.1, read on the forward strand.
GGCGGCGATCCGAACGAGGTCCGCCGTCTGCGGGAAGAGGAGGTCGAACTCCTGACCCGCGACGCCCGACTGCTGCCCGGCCAATCGCAGCCGCTCTACCAACGAGGGATGCTGCAGTATTTGCTGGGCCGAGTGGACGAGGCCCGCGCATCGTTTGACGAAGCCTGTCGCCTCAGCCCCAACTCCTACGCCAACTGGATGGCGCTTGCACTGATCTGCGAACACCAGCAGGACTGGGACCACGCGCTGCAAGCCTTGAGTCACATGCACAAACTCCGCCCCGACGACCCCGCCATCCGCGGCATTCTGCAGCGCATCCACCAAGCCGGTGGCTTGCCGGAGCAGGAGAGTCGAGGGGCCAGGGTCGAGAGTCTAGAGCCAGAATGAGCCAGAAGGTCTCGACATCATTCGTCCCCAGTACTGGAGACCCTGTGCTGCGATCGTTCCCGACGTTCAAAAGTCAATCAGCCCTCGGCTGAGGCTCCGTCCACCGTAGTGGAATCTCCGGACCGGGGTCCTTTTGGTGCTTTAGTTTGGTTATCCACTTCGCGGTGAGTTCGAGGTACTTGGCGCCGGTTTCGATGGTTTCACAAATCTCGGTGCCTTCGTGCATTTCGTTCCAGGTTTCCAGGAGCACGAGTTGGGGGCGATGGGCGACCGCCGCACGCCAGCCGTGGCGGTAGAAGTTGCCCTCCTCGCGTTTGCGGATCGGGGTCCGGCGGCCAGGGACGGGTGTGTCGTTGTAGCCGGGTCCGATTTGAGCCACGCCGGGGTAAAGTTTTGGACCGCTCAGGGCTGCGCCCCAGCTCGTCGTGCGGTCTTGGTTGATTTCGCCCCAGCTCGCGTCGGCGACAAGAAACGGGCGCTCGCCGGAAAATCGTTTCTCGAATCGCGTTCGGAGGACATCGCCGAGATCGTGGTCCCATTTCGCTGCGAACGCCGCCGCATACAACACGACCAGAGGCCGGCCCTCGACCCGCGCCCAGAAGCCCTTTGGGATGCGCTCAAAATACTCGATGATCGTATTGCAGAAGAGGTCTTGCCCGTCTTGCGTTGTCAGATCAGCCCGACCGTCGGTCGGCGACACGGCGCGGACACCGTTCAGCAGCGTCGAGGTGTCGTAGAACAGCCCCAGCTTGACGCCCCGGTCTCCGAGCGATCGCAGCGCCGCAACCATGGGCTGCAGGCCGTCGCGGGAAAAACGAATGCTCTCCTTCTCGTAGGCTCCCGGTGCTCCCCAGTAGACCGGCAAAGCAACGTCGATGCCGGCGTGATGCATCGCCGCGAATTGCTCGGCATGCCAATCCTGGCTCTCGTAGCTGACCTGTTCGGCATTCGGCAAATGATGAAAATGTCCCTCGGTGCCTGGGGCTCCAGGCTGATTGAAATGTTTGTCCGGCCAACGATACCAGTAGAAATAATGCGTGGCGACGACTGGATCGGGGGCGTTCGGATCAGATAGGGCCGGAGTGGGAACACAGAAAACCATGATGGCCAAGAGGGCCACCTTCAGGGTCAACGACATTTCACGAAATGTACTCATCTCTTATCGCCTCTTCAATTCTTCCGGTCCGACAGGAACGCCAGCGAAGGTGTCTTGAGTTTCAGGGTTTGTTGGAAACGCATCCTATGACCAGGGCGATTCTACCTTTTCTGAACCGGCCGGCCAATCGTGTCCATTCCATTAGCCGATGCGTCAGGTGCGGCTGGCACAGCCCGTCTGGCGGTCTACCTGGCCTGCCGTTTACAATGCCACCATGAGCGAACCAACTGACGAACCCGCCCAAGACCAGGAAGCCGCTGCTGCCGAGCCGCCGCCGCTGCGCAGTGTGCATACGTCGAACCTGCCGCAGATCTTGGCGGAGGGAAAATTCTCGGTGTTGGTGACCACCTATCAGGCGGGAAAGTTGGTGGTATTGCGCAACGACGGCGGAGTGCTCAACACCCACTTCCGCAATTTCATGAAGCCGATGGGGCTGGCCGTGCGGGGCGGCAAGCTGGCGATTGGCTGCAACATCGACATTTGGGAGTTCCATAATGTGCCGGCCGTCGGTCCGAAACTCGACGAGACCGACGAGTATAAGGACAAAGGGGTAACACACGACGCCTGCTTCATGCCTCGCCGTAGCCATACGACCGGCGACATGCAAATCCACGAGATGGCCTGGATCGGCGACGAGCTGTGGTTCGTAAACACGTCGTTCAGTTGCCTGGCCACGCGCAGCGACGTCAACAGTTTTGAACCCCGTTGGCGGCCAAAATTTGTCACCGAACTGGTGCCAGGCGACTATTGCCATCTCAACGGCTTAGCCACCAAGGATGGCCGCGTGCGCTACGTGACCGCGCTTGGCGAAACCAACTCAGTCGGCGGCTGGCGCGAGAACAAACGCGACGGCGGGCTGCTGATCGACGTCGACGCGAACGAGATCGTCCTCCGCGGATTGTCGATGCCCCATTCGCCCCGTTGGTATCGCGACAGGCTGTGGCTATTGGAATCGGGCCAGGGCGGCATCGGCACGGTCGACTTGAACACGGGCCGCTACGAAGAGATTGCCCAACTACCGGGATTTACGCGGGGCTTGAGTTTCCTGGGGCCCTTGGCGTTTATTGGGCTGTCGCAAGTTAGAGAGTCGGCGGTGTTCAGCGGCATCCCGTTGGTCGAGCGGCTCGAAGAACGGACCTGCGGCGTGTGGGTGCTGAACATCGAGACCGGCCAGACCGTCGGCTTCTGCCGGTTTGAAGACGCCGTGCAGGAAATCTTCGCGGTCGAGTTGCTCATGGGGAGCCTGTTTCCCGACCTGATCAACCACGACGCGGAACTCATCGGCCGCTCGTACGTACTGGGCGACGAAGCCCTGGCCGAAGTGCCCGAAGACCTACGGGCAAAACAGGGTGATTAGCGCCCCGCCTTCGGATAGGTCACCACGGGCGCATCGGGGCCGTCGATCTTTCTCAGCTTGGCCAATGGGTCTTCTTGTAACCGCAAGAACTTGAAGCCCAGCAGGCGGGCCTTTTTCGGGTTCTCCTCGGCATTCTTGAGCGAACGACCGATGTAGGCGTCGAGCGGCTCCTCGCGCACCCGAGGTTTCGTCGAGTGGATCAGGTTCACTTCGCCGTCCGGTCCGTGGACGATCAGTCCGACGTGACCGACCCAGGCGCTGCCGCCGAAGGTTTCGTTCTTGGCGGCCGCTTTCCCGGGGAATCCGCGCACGATGTTGACGAAGTCGCCGTCGGCCAAATGCGGCTTGGCGAGCTCGACGTGCTCGACCGGCAGAAACTTGTCGCGGTGGGTCTCGACGGGAATGTCTACCTCAAGCTGATAACGCTTTCTAAAAAAACGGGACCGGTCGATTCGTTGCTCGAAAACCGACGCGTGTTCTCCGGCGAGTTGCTCGGTGATGTCCTCGACGAGCCAGCGATTTGATGGATTCCAGTCGGCCTCGGTGTAATGATTGCGGGAGACGACGCCGAGGTGTCCGTCGCGGTAGCGGATGCGCTGCAGCAGCGTCACGAAGCCGGGCCAGTCGCGGCTCAGGGCCATCGCGTAAATATGTTCGCTGTAAACGAGGCAATCGCTTTTTGACAGACAGTAAAGAGGCTGTGGGTCGTAGGTCTCAAACGGCATTTCCCCGAGCAAGTACAACTCGTAGGGCTGGCCGAGGTTCTTCCGCGCGAGATGGACAATCCGCTTCCGCAGATCGGGTTCGATGGTTTGCAAGTAACGCAGATACCGGTCGACCTCGGCTTCCGAGAATTCATAGAGCGGTTTGTCCAGCAGCGGTTGAATCTGCTCCTGGTCGCCGGAGCCCGGTTCTGCTTGGGCGACTTGGGCGAACGAAGCGAGGCAGAGGGCCAACGCAAGACTCAATCTAATCGGCAGCCAAAACATATCCGTTAAGTACCTCGTAAGCGGGGCCCCAGAAGCCTTCCACAAGACTTTTTCAGGAGCTGTCAGAAATCACACGGGGAGCAATCCTAGCAGAATCCCCGGGTTTCATTGTCTCTAAGTGCTCAGTGGAGAACAAGGACCCCCGCGGCGAGGCCTTCTTCCCGCGATTGAGACGCGCGTTTTCGTCCCTGATTTGCTATGCTCCTGGCTGGCAAATTTCTTGCCACGCACTCGCGTATCCATTTTTCTAGTGCGATCGTATCACACCTGCCCCGGCAGGGAAGGCGGGACAGATGAGCGAATCCATGCGGACAGTGTTGATCACCGGTTGTTCCAGCGGCATCGGACGGGCCTCGGCTCGGCTGTTGGCGGAAAACGGTTTTCGCGTGCTCGCCGGGATGCGCTCCGCGGAGCAATTCGAGCGACTCTCCGATCCGCAGCTGCCAGGGCTAGAGCCGGTGCAGTTGGACGTCACCAACGAAGACGACGTCCGCCGCGTTGTCGACCATGCTCAGCAGACCTGCCCGCAAGGTTTGTTTGGGCTGGTAAACAACGCAGGCATGGCGCTGCCGGCCGCGGTGGAGTTGTCGACGATCGACGAAGTGCGACGGCTGTTGGAAGTGAACACGGTGGGCCCGCTACGGTTGATCCAGAGCTGTCTGCCGCTGCTGCGAGTCGGCCGGGGCCGCGTGATTAACATGTCGAGCATGAACGGCACGTTGGCGATGCCGATGGTGGGGGCCTACTCGGCGAGCAAGTTCGCGTTGGAAGCGCTCTCCGACACGCTGCGAGTGGAACTCCGGCCGTGGCAGATTCCGGTGATTATCATCCGCCCCGGTCAGGTGCGAACTTCGATCTTTTCCAAGATGCGCGACGGCCTGAGCGTCCGCCGTCCCGACATCCCGGACGAATTGAAGGAGGGCTACGACGTGATGTACGCCCGTGCCGGCGAGTTTAATGAACGGGGAGCCCAATCGTCGACCACGCCCGAGTCGGTGGCCCGCGTCGTGCAGCGGGCTCTCGAAACCAAACGGCCTCGCATGCACTACCTGGTAGGCATCGACGCACGGGGCCTGCAATTGGCCAAGTCGCTGATGCCCCAGCGGCTGCTCGACCGCGTGTTCGCCCGCGTCATGCACGTGCTCAAGCCGGTCAGCAGCGTGAATGGGGCCAATCGGCTCGACGCTACGGTAGTTTCTCAACGACCTTGAGCACCTTGTCGCTATCTTTGGCGGCTTTGACCTTTCTGTCGACATGCGCGATGCGCCACTTTTTGTCGAGGACGAACGTCCACCGGCTGGCGGTCACGCCCCGCTCGAACGTGACCTCTTTTTTCTGCAGGGTTCTCTGAAAAACGCCTCCCGGCGAGGTTTTCACGCCAAAGGCCGCGGCGATTTTCCCCTCGGGGTCGGCCAGCAGCGTGAAGTTCAGCTTGTACTCGTCGCGAAAGTGTTGGTGGTTCTCCACACTGTCGCCGCTCACACCGATCACTTCGACGTCGTCGCGCTTCAGCTCGGCCAGTGCGTCGCGATAGGCGCACGCCTGCGCCGTGCAACCCGGGGTCATGTCGGCCGGATAGAAATAGACGACCAAGATCTTCTTGCCGGCGTGCTCCTTCGAGTCCCACTTTTCCCCCATGTCGGTAAGGCCAGAGAAGTGCGGCCCTCTGTCTTTCAGCTTCAATTTGACAGTTTCGACTATTTTTGCTTCTTGGGCGGGCAGGGCTGCCGCCAGAACGAACGCGAAAGCGAGCAAAATAGGCACACGGCAGAGCATGGCGGGGACCTTGAGGGTGTTGATGAGATCATTGACGCACCGCATGTCAGGTTGACTGCCACACGGTTCTACTGAATCGGCGCGTCGCGGGAATCCATGAGCGAGCTTAGATAGAGCAGTGTCGAGTCGCTTTTTTCGGGAGGGACCGCCATCAGGTCGTGGGCCTTCCGCAACACGTCGCGGCGACTGATCTGGCCGACCAACTCGGAGCCTCGCAGCACGGGAAGCCGACGATAGGGCGTGTCGAGAAAGATTCGCGCGATCTGCAGGAAATCGGCCTCTTCGTCGGTCGTTCGGGCCTGACGGTCCATAAAGGAGGAGACCTCGGGCGACGGCAGCGGTTCCTCGTGCGGCTGCGACTCGATGTCGCTGCGCGGAATCATCCAACTATTCTCGGCCAACTGGTCGTCGTGGTTTCGCACGTACATCGACAGATGATGCTCGGCTTCGAGCACGTCTCGACGGCTGATCTGGCCCAGCAGGCGTCCGTCGCGCAGCACTTCGAGGCGACGATACGGTGTGTCGAGAAACAACTGAGCAACGGCGAGCAAACTGGTGCCTTCGTCGATCACGCGCTGAGGATCCTTGTTCATGAAGGCTTCCACGCGGCTGGTCGGCAACTGTTCGTACGCCGAGGAGATCAGCACTTGCATGCTGGTCTTCTCCGAGAAGATACCCAGGAAGTTTCCTTGCTCGTCGATGACCGGCGCGCCGGAAATGCGGTTCTTCAGCAGTAGGCCGATGGCATCGAAGACGTCCATTTCCGGAGAAAGCCTGACCAATCGCGTGGTCATGATGTCTTTGGCGTGCAAGCAGCGAACCAATCGCTTCTCGCCTTCGCACGCCGAGCGAGCGGTCAGCGTCAGCACGCTCATGCAACATTTTTCGGAAAACACACCCAGATAATTCCTCTCGGAATCGATCACCGGCGCACCGGTGATGTTACGCTTCAGCAAGTGAGAAATTCCCGCGAAGATGTGCATCTCGGGACTCAGCGTCACCAACCGAGTGGCCATGATGTCGCGAGCCAGTTCTGAATCAGTCATGAAAAAAACCTCCTACCGATTGTCGGGCGGTCGACATTCTATATCTTACTTAATGGACTGTGAATTGTTTACCAGTATTTTTCAAAGTGAATATTCCCTGGTTGGCCCGGTTCATCAATGGTAAATCCTCGTTGCTGGAGCAGATGCACGACGCCCCGGGGGGATGGCGGCTCCGGGCCGTGCGATCCGCGCGCCGGGGCGCCAATCATTGCGGGATTACCACACAAGAAGACGCTGCAAGTCGCCGGGTCGAGCGCCAACCGGGCGTCCTCTTCAAAATTCCCCGAATCAAAGTAGCCCTGCAGGTGCTGTTTCGGTCTGTAGTTGGGCAAGGTCGAATCGAGATTCTCGGGCTCGCGAGTCGTCAGCGGGAGATACCGAAAGTTCTCGTAACGACTCTCCAACTGCCGGTAGACCTTGAGGTAACCGAGATCATGCCGCTTGCGGACGCAGGTGACGGTCACGATCCGGCCTCGATGTTTCTTGGCGAGCAGCTCGGCCAGCATGGTGTTGTGGGGAGCCTCGCCGGTTCCGGTGGCGACGAAAATCACGTTGTTGTTGGGCTTCACAGGGTCGAGCGTGTAGTGCCCCGTTACTTTCTTGCCAAGATGGAGCCGATCTCCTCGCTTGAGAGCGAACAACCGCGGCGTCAGGCCGGGCGGACGTTCTTCCCCTTGCCGAATCAATACGGTGTAGAATTCGACAAAGCCGGAAGCATCGGGGCGTACCAGTTCGCCCTGCTCGTCGAGAATTGGCGAGGAGAACGAGTAGGCGCGTCGGACCATTTTTCGCAGGTGCGCATCGTCGATCTCTTCTAGCTGGACTTCGGAAATGCGAGGTTCCCAGTACCCGAGTCCCAGTGTCGTATATTGCCCGGGCGAGAAATGGCAGGGCCCCGCGTCGGGGACCACTCTCAGAATCGCCAATTCCTCGTTAGCGCGATGCAGCGCCATGACCGTGGCATTGTAGTTTTCGCTCCGCAGCTCCGCGATCTCTTCAGGCGAGATCTCCAAATTGGCAAGCGTCATCCCATCCTCCTTTCGCAGCAGGCAGCGACGACGGACGGGCGTCTGACGTTTGCAGAGAACCCCAGGAACGATCCGTGACGATCGCCCCACAAGCGGCTATCGCGCCTAGCTAACATCGAAAAAGGCCGAAAACAACAGCCCGATTCGGGCCGATGAACTCTGGGAAGTACCGAGTAGACAAAGAAAGCCGACTAGACAAAGAAAGAAGGATAAGTACACGCAACGGCGAATCACCAGAACATGGATTGCCTTCGTTATCCCACGGCGACACCCATCAGGCAATAAGTTTTCCATTTTAGGCAGGAAAAGGGCCCTGGAGAGCGTACCAGGGGGGCCCGTTAGACTGGGCATGTCGAGAGGTTTGAAACCCATCGCTCCCAGGCTGGACAACTGGCCCGCCATTCGACAAAGTGGAGTCTGTTGTCCACAGCGTCCGCTCTTGCTGTTCTCCCTGCACCCCGTGTCTTGTGATGATCGCGCACCTTCTGCCAACGCTCGCCGCTGCGAACGAGGCCCCGCCGTGGCCGGATGGCGTGGATGGTGCGCTGACGCTGACCTACTTGGCGTTGATCTTGGGCCTGCCGCTGTTGGGCTATCTGTTGATGTACCTCGACTTCCGCCGCTGGCTGCGTTCGTTGCGGCGGGCCATGGTGTTCGTGGCCCACTCGGTGCAGTCGTCGATGCCGTATTGGGCAATCAGCGAACGGCCCGGTTGCCTGACGGCGTTCGATCTGCGTCTGCCCTGCACGGAAGAAGACGTGATGGTGGCCTATCGCGAGCGGGTGAAAGCGTTGCATCCTGATCGGGGTGGCGACTTGCAGGAATTCTTGCGACTGCAAAAACAATTCGAGCAAGCGCTGCACCTGGTGCGGTGCCAGACCAAAGCGTCGGCTACCGCCTCGAATTGAGAGAACCTCGGGCCACAGCCAGGAGGAATTCGAAGTCGCTTCTTGCTCTCGCTGTCATTCCGAGGTCCGCCGAGGAATCTCCATCGTGACGCGGTTTGGCTGGGCCACAGAGATCCCTCGGCGGACCTCGGGATGACAGGTGGCAGACTCCACAGTTCTCCTGGGGCCACAGAGCTGCATTGCCCGCTGCTAGCGGTCGATCTGCTCTTGCTGGAGAAGCTGTCCGAGCGGTACTATCCAGCCTCTTCGCAGCCCGCCGGCGCCCCGAGGCAGGCGGCCATTTCGCTCGCTCGTCTCGTCGATGTGCTGGCACAAGACGGCCCAGCGGCGCTGTGCGATTTTGAAGGAAAGGACCCTTGGATGACGACCTCCCTGGCACAGCTTGCCGAACTCGTGAGCGGCCGGCTGTGCGGCGACCCGACGACTGAAATCTCCGACGCGGCCACCCTGTCCGTGGCCGGGCCGGGACAAATCACACTGGCCGACAGCGCGGAACGCGCCTCGGGGCTGGCCCAGTCGAGGGCCTCGGCCGCGGTCGTCACTTCCGAAATCGAGTGCGACAGTATGGCCACAATCGTGGTCAACGACGTCCATGAGGCGTTCGCCCAGATCGTCCAACACTTTCGTCCCCGCCGCTCCCAGGAGCGCCCTGGCCTGAGCGAACAGGCCATCATCAGCAAGACCGCGCAGCTGGCCTCCGACGTCGACGTCCATCCGCTGGCCCTGATTGGCGACGACGTGGTAATCGGCGCGGGCTCGACGATCCATTCGGGTGCGAGGATCATGGCTGGTTGCGTGATTGGAAGCAACGTAACCATCTTTCCCAACGTGGTATTGTACGAAGAGACGCGAATCGGCGACCGCTCGATTCTCCACGCCGGGGCAGTGATCGGCGCCTATGGCTTTGGCTATAGCGAAAACGAGGGCCGGCACGAGTTGTCGTCGCAACTCGGCAATGTGGAGATCGGCAGCGACGTGGAAATCGGCGCTTGCGCCACGATCGATCGGGGCACGTATGGCTCGACCTTCATCGGTGCTGGCACGAAGATCGACAATCTGGTGCAGATCGGCCACAACTGTCGCTTGGGAGAACACAATTTGATCTGCTCGCAAGTCGGCATCGCCGGCAGCACGACGACCGGCGACAACGTGGTGATGGCCGGCCAGGTGGGCGTACGCGATAACGTACACATTGGCACCGGCGCGGTGCTTTGCTCCAAGGCGGGCATTCCCAACGACGTCGCGGAAGGGCAAGTAATGCTCGGCGCGCCCGCAACGCCCATACGTCAGCAAAAGCTCCAGATGGCCGCCATTTCTAAGCTACCGGAGATGCGCCGGCAGTTTCGCGCCATGCAGCGTCAGTTCGCCGAATTCATGGAGCAGGCGGAAGACAATTCGCACAAGGACCCTGGCGAGCAAGCTGCCTAGCACGCACTCTTGAGAATATGTCCGCACTCTCACGTTACGAAAATGTCACCAGTGAAGTGGCCGATGAGCAACCAATCGGGCTGATGGCCGGATGGGGCACCTTGCCATTTGCCGTGGCCCGGGCGCTGCGCCAGCAAGGTCGCCGGGTGGCGGGTATCGGCGTTCGCGATCACGCCGACCCTCGGTTGGCCGACTTATGCGACGAGTTCGACTGGATGGGAATCGGTGGCATCGGTCACGCGATCCGCTGCTTTCGTCGCTGGGGCGTGACCCAAGCCATGATGGCGGGCAAGATCCACAAGGTCTTGTTGTTTCAGCCGAGATGGTGGCTCAAACATCGGCCCGACTGGAAAACGATTCGCGCCTTCTCCCCTCACTTCCTCACTGGCACACGCGACGGCAAAGACGACTCGTTGCTGCAGACGGTTGTCGACGCTTTCGCTCGCGACGGCATCATTTTAGAACCCCCCACGCTATTTGTTCCGGAGCTACTTGTGAAACCTGGGTCCATTGCCGGCAAGAGTCTCAGTGCGAGGCTCCAACGCGACGTGAACTTCGGCTGGGAGTTGGCACGTCAGATGGGCGGGCTCGACGTGGGCCAGACGGTTTGCGTCAAGAATCAGGCCGTGATTGCCGTCGAGGCGATCGAAGGGACCGACGCCTGCATCCGCCGCGCCGGCGAGCTCTGCGGGTCGGGCGGGTTCACCATGGTAAAAGTGGCAAAGCCGCAGCAGGATATGCGATTCGACGTCCCCACCGTCGGCCTGAAGACTCTGCAATCGCTGGCCGCTGCCGGTGGGCGCGCCCTGGTGATCGAAGCGAACCGCACGATCCTGCTGGACCAGCAGGAATTCTGCCGAGAGGCCGAACGATTGAAGATTTCGGTCGTGGCGCTCGAAGAAAGCAGTCTTGTTGAAGTGGCTGCTTGAGGTAGATTCTAGGGTTTCCGGGCCGACGTTGCCGGGCTCGGGGACGAGCCGGCTCGCTGCGGAGATCCTGGATGTTCTGCCTGTTTCGATTCTTGCTACTGGTTGCTGTTTGCGCTCACGGCGAGCTTGTCACTTCTGCCGAGCCTCGCTCTTACATGGGGCGACAGATTGCTCCGACCATGTCGGCCGACGGCGCAGGATGGCTCACCCGTAATTCTCGCGAGCAAGAAGAACGACCCCAAGTGTTGTTGGCCGCGTTGGAGTTGAAGAAGGGACAGCAAGTCTGCGACTTCGGCTGCGGCAACGGCTATTACTCGTTGGAACTTGCCCGACGAGTTGGCGCAGGGGGCGCGGTTTACGCGGTCGACATCCAGCAGGAAATGCTCGACTTGCTCCAAGCCCGCGCCGAACCTCGAGGCCTGGAAAACGTCCGGCCGATACTGGCCACCACCACCGATCCTCAGTTACCCAAGGGCGAGCTGGACTTGGTGCTGATGGTGGACGTCTACCACGAACTGTCGCACCCGCGGGAAATTCTGCAGGCAGTTCATCGGAGTTTGAGCGAAACGGGACGGCTGGTGCTCGTCGAGTTTCGAGAGGAAGACCCCAACGTGCCGATCTTGCCGCTGCACAAGATGAGTCAGGCGCAAGTGCTGAAAGAAATCTCCGCCAATGGGTACAAATTGGTGGGACAGTTTGACAAACTGCCTTGGCAGCACGTGCTTTTCTTCGCCCGAAACGATGCGTCTGTGCCGGTGGTCGGGCTGAATCCCTGGAGCCCGAAAGTGTCGATTGGAGCGGGTGAATCGGAATCTCCGGCCGCAGGCCCCGGGAGACCCTGACCGCCGAGAGCCAGAAATCACCATAACTTCTTATCCTGCAGTCACTTGCGATGATTTTCTCGATTTTAGGTAGCCGGAAAGTTTTTACTGACCGGGAAACTTTAACTAATCACAGAGTTTGAGAGAATCGTGGCCGGGGATTACAATGAAGGTCGGACTGCCGGCTGGCAAAGATTGGCCAGTGCGGTACTTGCGTAATGTCCGTGGGCTTCACTTTCACAAATCTAATGGCTGGGCCGCCAGTGATGTGAGTTGAATTGTTTCTGAGTCGCACTGGAACAGCGACTGCAGAAACTGGGGCAGTTGTTGGGAGAGAGCCTAGGGTCTCTCCTCGGAGTCGAGATATGGCATCTACCGTTTCGGTGTCGTTGGATTCTGTGGCGTCACTACCACCAGAAGATCCGGCGAGCCTTCTTATCGGGCGAGATCCGACGATCAGTCGGATTGCTCATCATGCTGAGCGCGCTGCGCAAGTGGAATGCACTGTGCTGATTACCGGCGAGACCGGTACGGGCAAAGAGGTATGGGCGCGGCTTCTGCATCGCTTGGGCCCCCGACATGACAAGCCTTTTGTGCCGGTCAATTGCGCCGCTTTGACGGCGACACTAGCGGAAAGCCAGTTGTTCGGCCACGAGCGCGGTGCATTCACCGGTGCCGTCGGCAAGAGTCTTGGTGTGTTTCGATCCGCGCACGAGGGCGTTGTGTTTCTTGACGAGGTGGGCGACATGCCCCCGGAATTACAGCCTAAACTGCTGCGCGTGTTGCAAGAGGGCGAAGTCACCCCGGTCGGCGCGTCGCACCCGGTTTTCGTCGACATCCAGGTCTGTGCCGCCACCAATCGCAACTTAGAACGGGACGTCGAAGAGGGCCGATTCCGCGAAGACCTCTACTATCGGCTGAATCTGGTTGAACTCGAGATGCCGCCGCTGCGCGATCGGGTCCAGGATATCCCGATGTTTGTCGACTATTTCTCACGTCGCTTTGCTGCCCAGTACGAGCAGCCGGTCTGGCAGCCCGATCCGGAGATGTTGCGGCGGTTCTGCGAGCATCGTTGGCCGGGCAACGTCCGGCAACTCAGCTTCGTAATCGAGCAGAGCTATGTGCTCGAATGTGCGCCGATGTTGCCTGGCGAACGTGCCAACAATCCCCGAACTGCCAACCTGCCTTTCACTCATTTGGGGAGACTCCGCCAGGCGGCGGTGCAGCAGGCCCTGAAGACGACGGGCGGCCACAAGGGCCGTGCTGCCGAGTTGCTGGGGATCCACCCCAACACGCTCACTCGGCTGCTGTCTCAAGCGTCTGACGAGTGATCCTCGGACCTCTCTCGTAGCGTCTGCTGTGCCAGCAGACTGGATCGACCCCTCCTGGCGGAATCCCCCTCACTGCGCAGTTTCCGCAGCGAGCCGGCTCGTCCCCGAGCCCGGCAAACCGTGGGCGGGGACGCCACGGCTCTCGTAGCTGGAACGCCCAAAACGGCCCTTCTTTAGCCCCCGACAGGCCTCACCATCCTAGTGACGGTTCACCAACTCGGTGAAAGTGCCTTGCTCGCTCGGCAATCGCAGTGCTTGCGAAGTTTCTGCTGAAAAGAGCTCACCATGTTGGTGAAAGGCCCCTTGGAACTCGTCGCTCGCCGATTGTTGCGCAAGTGCATTGCTCTTAACAACTTGCCACCAGTGAAGTTCTCCTCGGCAGTTTCGGCACACCAATAGCGTTAGTAGCGAACGTCTCACGGCGCGTGTGCCTACCGCACGACGCCCGAGATTGTTTCGACCTCTGCAAGCGGTAGTTCGCCTGCACGTCGCCGTACTTCTTTTCATCCGAGGAGAACAACTCAATGAGTCATTCGCAAAACTACGAAGCAATGGAAGCGGACTATGGCACGGACACCTTTCGTCGCACGGTCCCGGTCAAATCGTCCAAGACGCGTCGCCCGACACACGGTCGAACTCACGGCAAGGGCCCGCAGTCGGTAAACGGAATGCATCGTCGACGCAAGCGCAAGATGGCTTGGTAGACCGTTTCGATGGTCCCGAGTTCGTTGCGAGCAGTACTCCCACTGTAAGGCTTGTTAGAGCCGACAGCGGTCGGTTGCTGAACGTGACAAAGCAGAAAAGCAAGGTAGTTGCGCCAGACATGAAGCGTGATTCATGCGCTGGGCGCTGAAGGAAACGGAATTACAGAGAAGGACAAGGTTTGCGCGCCCGTAGTGGCGGCGAGGCTTTGATATTGCGCGGCTGGCGTCTCGCGGGTACGTATTGCCTGCGCGTTGACGGCTGCCCAATGGATTGCGTAACGAGACCCTAAGAAACACCTATCTGTCGGCCAGCATCAACTGTTGAAACTGAAGGGACGCAGCTATGCCCAAGATACAACACAACCAACGAAAACTTTCGGGGAGTTAACATCGTGGCATCCGCCTCTTCACGAACGACTGCATCCTGTCACGTATTGCCGGCAAGCAAGGTGCAAGCACCCGTGCGCGTTCTCGCGCCGCCCGGTCTGCTGCGTTGCCTGATCCTTTCCTGGTCTGACCAGCGGGCTCAGCGACTTCAGAAAGTCGCTGAAAGAGAAGCCTGGGAGGTCATTGCCTGTAGCGGCGCCAGGACATTCTTGAAGCACGTCTTTCAGCAGAAGGTCCCGCTGACGCTGGTCGACCTGCCTCACGATGAGTTGGACGGCTATGCGGAGCTGTGCGGCGCTACGGCCAAAGTGCGCGAAGTGAGCGATTCGCTGCTGATTATTTGCGGCGAGGAAGAGAACAAAAACGAAGAAACGTGGGCCCGTCAGTTGGGCGTGTGGGCCTACGTATCCGATGCCGCGCGGCCTGCAGAACTCGATTGGATATTTGTCGAAGCACGCAAGGCCCTGGCACAACAAGCCACCGCCCGTGTTGATTCTCACGCAATTCAGGTGACGACCGAAGGACACCTGCGCCATGACGGGAAGACATGAACGACTGGGTGGAGATGAGGCACGTCGTTGGCAATTGATTGGTTAGTCGGTAGCAAGACTTCCACCTTCACACATCCATGGAGCCGATTCGATGTCCAGAAGAAGTACAGAAGACCAATTCGATATGGAAAATGATTCCGCGACCACGGGACCAGTACGACAAAGCGGCGGCGTCCGTGTGAAAGCATCCCGCAGCCGAACGACCGCGCGCCGCAAGGTCAGGTCGGCGGACAGGAAGACGACCAAGGTCGAAGGTATGCACAGACGGGCGAACAAACGAATTAGCTGGTAGGTCGGCCCAAACGTCGACCCCAGCTCCGAGATTGCAGAAGAACAAGAGCAGATGTACCGCGAGTCGTGGAGCGACTCGCACGTATTGCCGAATGGAGCAGGCACAGGGCAAGGACTGCCTCCATGGTGCGTGCCATGTGATGACTGAGAATTGATCGTACTGTGAACCTAACTTCGTTCGAGAATAACAAATCAACCGAAAGATTGCATGTCATGCACCAGAATCTAAAGAAGCATCTCACCCTCTGTTGTGTCGGAGTCGCAGCACTTGTCGCCTCCGCGGACCGCGCCCAAGCGACTCTGGTGGGCTATCCCCATCTGGAGCCAAACGACCCGAACCAATCCGTCCTGCTGAGCGACCTGCTTGGTGATCCCAATGACGCACTGCCGGGCATCATCGTCGGCGACAAGTTGTTCACGGAGTTCTTCTACAGCACGCTGCCGAACGACGACATGCCCTCTCCCGAGAACATTCGAATCTTTGGTTTCCGGGACCTCGACGACAACCTGGGGATCAGTTTTCACGGAGCCTTCCTAGACTTGCCTGGCGGAGGGCCGTCGGACGCTCTGATTCGGTTTACCGTGGAAGTGTCGCCCGAGGGGTTGGAACAGGGCAATCGCATCTCCGACGCCCACCTCTTCTTGGGAGGCGTAGGCGTGGGTGACAATTCCTATCTGATAGTCGACGAATCCTTTCTGGGCATCAATAAGACACTCAACGGCTACTCCACAATGTTGGGCGAAGGGTTGGAAGAGAAGCTGTCTGACGAAGTGTACTTTGATGATCTCTATTACAAGCTGCGCGTCACCAAAGATATTCTCGCTTACGCAGGCGATACAAGTCTGCCTGCACGCGTGGCCGTTATCGACCAATCGTTCTCGCAAACGGAAGTGCCTGAACCGACCACCTTGGTGGTCTTCGCCATGTTCGGTCTGGGGCTGGCTTCCTCACGACGCCGTCCTCCCCGACGCGACTCAGGGTCTTGACACAGATGTATCGGCAACGTCTCGCGAGAATTCCAAGTAGAGGCCCTGGGGACGCGTGAGACACACTTATCTTTTCACTGATTGACAACTTCTCTAAGGAACATCGGGAGAGGCACTCCCAGGAACACCAACTATGTACGACAGAACGAAAACCACCATTCGCTACGCTATCTTCTTCGGATTCTCCCTTTGCTGCTGCTTCGGTACGACTGCACTGCACGCGGGGGATGACGACAGGATTCTTGTCCCGGGAGACTCCAACGACTATGTGGTCCTGGACGACCTGATCACTGGCGAGGTTCCGACCGTAACGGTAGGCGACAAAGTCTTTAGCGTGTTCTCCTACAACAGCGCCGGCGACATGCCGGCCGCGACGAACATCAATGTCTTTGGTTTCCAGGATCCGGACGATCACTATGGCCTGACCCTGCAAGGGGCGTTTCTCGACAATCCGGGAGACCCCAACAGCTCGACGGCAACTTTGCAGTTTGAGGTAACGGTCAGTGGCGAAGGTCAGCAACAGGGGCGCGTTATCTCCGACGCCCACTTATATATGTCAGGGGCAGGCGTTCCCGACGAGTCTGAGATCCGTGTTGACGAGAGCTTTCAAAATGCCAGTGAAACGCTGCAAGTGTTTCAGTCGACCATTGGCAATGAGGCGGGCAGCCAGCTCTCCGATTGGGTTGATTTCGCGGAGACGTCGACCAGCCGTCAGGTGACGGCACTGATCTCGGCCTTGGCGGCACGGGCCGCCATCGTGCCGGCTCGCGTCAGCGCGATCGATCTCTCCTTTTCCCAGATCGTCGTTCCCGAACCGTCGGCTGCGATGCTGCTGATGTGTGCTGGGGTGGTTGCCGGTGCAGGTCGACTGCGTCGCCAGGCGTGATTACCGCTGCAGCAGCGCGTCGACGGCCGCGCCGATGTCGGCTTGGCGCATCAACGATTCGCCCACGAGGATCGCATCAACGCCGGCCGCTTCTAATCGCTCGACGTCAGCGCGGGTCTTGATGCCGCTTTCGCCGACGAGCACGCAGTCGTCGGGAATTTCGCGCCGCATGCTCAGCGTGTGCTCCAGATCGACTTCAAACGTGTGCAGATTGCGGTTGTTGACGCCCACGAGCGTGGCGCCTGCCTCCAGCACCCGCGGTAGATTCGCCGGGTCGTAGAGCTCCACCAGTGGCGTGAGCCCCAGCTCGACCGCCTCGCTGTGCAAGCCGCGCAACTGGCAGTCGTCGAGGCATTCGGCGATCAGTAGCACGGCGTCGGCCCCCACCACGCGTGCTTCGAGCAGTTGGTAGCCGTCGATAATGAAATCCTTGCGGAGCACGGGCAGGTCGACGGCTTCACGGACCGCGCGCAGATAGTCGAGGCTTCCCTGGAAATACGACTGATCGGTGAGCACGCTGAGGCACGTCGCCCCGTGCTCTTCATAGATCTTGGCGATCGCTACGGGATCGAAATCCTCGCGGATCACCCCGGCCGAGGGACTCGCCTTTTTCACCTCGGCGATGAGCCGAATCGGCCCCTTTGCGGCGAGCGGCCCGAAGAAATCCCGCACCGGCGGGGCATCGCCCAGCGCGGCCCGCAACTCAGCCTCCGACCGCTTCTCGCGGGCGGCCGCCAGCTCGGTGTTTTTCGTGGCAACGATTTCTTCCAGAATGGTTTCAGCCATGGTGCAATGATAGCCGGCGGGGGGCGGTTGGGACACCGTCGTTCAACGGCAATACAAGGGCCACTCTGGGATGCCACTGTCTGGCTTGCCAGCAGTGAGCAGCGGGTACGGGCGCTGCGTATCCGACGCAAGAAACCCACACCTTTGGCCGCGGGAGGCGAACAGGGTACAATCTGGCTGGCCGATGTGGCGTCGGTGAATCCAAACTTGTCGACAGCTTGTCGGCTGAAACCACGCACGGTGACTCCCCCCCTCCAACGAAGGACGTAATGATGCAAGCAAGAATTCAATACTGGGTACCGGCGGCATTTTGCGGTGCCCTATCCTTGATCTCCATTTGTGCGGCCCTCGTCAGTTCTCCAAGCTCAAGTCTTTCGGGCGGTGCGATAACTTTCATTTGCTTCTTACCAATGTGTTTCTACTTCGTCGGTGCTGTCACAACGAGCCTCCGTAAGGAGAATCAGCAGCTGCGCAGAGAAATAACAGAGTTGCAGCGTGTAACGGCGTCACCCAGTAATTAAGATGCTTTTCGCCCACAGTTACTCTGCTTCAGGCGCAGCATCAGCGCGGAAATTCCGCACCTTGAGTCGAGTGCCAGAAAGCAACTACCGCTTCGAGAACTGCGTCCCACGCCGTGCACCATGCAGGCCGGGCTTCTTGCGTTCTTTCATGCGGGCGTCGCGGGTGAGGAAGGTCTTCTCGCGGAGCTTTTCCTCGAGGTCGCTGTCGTGCTTGAGCAGCGCCCGGGCAATGCCCTGCATGCAGGCTCCGGCTTGGCCCGTGGTGCCGCCGCCGTGGACGCGGATGATCACGTCGACGTCGCCTCGCACCTCGCAGTGATCGAGCACGGCAACTACCGCGTTGCGGTCTTGCTCGACGCAAAAGAAATCGTCAATTTCGCGATTGTTGACGGTGATTTTACCGCTGCCCTGGCGAATCCGTACACGAGCGACTGACGTCTTGCGACGGCCGGTGCCCAAAGCTTCTTCTACGGTTGCTGCCATGGAGATGTTTCCTCGCTACTCTTGACGGTGGGGTGTGTGGTTATGCTTTGATTGCCAGCTCAGTCGGCTCGGGCTGTTGGGCCGTGTGCGGATGGCTGGGGCCGGCGTAGACTTTTAGTTTGGAGAGCATCGCCCGGCCCAGCTTGCTCTTGGGTAACATGCGGCGGACGGCTTCGGTAAGGATCATTTCCGGCTTGCGTTCGCGACGCACTTCGGCGGAGATGGTTCGCTGCCGCGGGTAACCGGTGTACCAGGCGTACTTTTTGTTCTGCCACTTGTTGCCGGTGAAGCGAATGTTCTCGACGTTGACCACAACCACAAAATCGCCCGTGTCGACATGCGGCGTGTAGGTCGGGCGGTGCTTGCCCATGAGGATCGTGGCGATCTCGCTCGCCAGTCGACCGACGATCTTGTCGGTGGCGTCCACCAGCAGCCATTTCTGCTCGAGCTCGCCCTGTTTGGCCATGTAGGTTTTCATAGGTCTCTTATTCCACGCACGATTCTCATATTCCACGATAGCGGCAGCCCAGCGGATTGGGCCTCTGGGGGGCACGAACGCGTACCGCCAGAGAATCCACCAATCTACCGGTCCAGAGGCCACCCGGCAAGGGCGCGAACCGCCGAATGCCCGGCCGCTCGGGCCGCCCGGCTACTGGTTTTCCGGGTCCGGCGGTCGGCGGCGGACATTTCGGGCTCGGACCGCCAGGGCCCCGCCCCAGAGGAGCAGAAATCCGCCTACCGTGGCGGCCACGACCCACAGCTTGCGGAAGTCGCCGCGGCTGGCCTCGTCGCTGCCGGGCGCCAGCCAGGCCCCCACCGCCAGTAGCACTCCCCAAACCGCCAGCGCCCCCGCAATCAGAAGCACCGGCAGCCATTGTTGGTTTTTTTCTGGGGGCATGGCGTGATTCGTTGTCGCTCTCGGCTTGTTGAAAGGAAATCAATTTCGGCCGTTGGGCCAGAGTCCGGCCAGGTGTGCCACGATGACCCCGGCGTTCCGGGGCACGCTGCGCTTAGCCCCGGCCACCCGCTGAGCTCTACGTTTTGCGTTTGCCACTCTTCTCTTTGCGCTAGCAACTCGGTCTTGCTCTCGCTCGAACCTATTCTAGCAACTTGCGGCTGCGGTAGAACCGAGAACTCTGCGGATTGCCCGCTGACAAGGCCGGCCTCGCTTGTGTTAGACTAACCTGCCAGTCGAAAACTTCCTTCTGCTATTCAGGAGCCGAGTCATGATTGTTGGTGTGCCCAAAGAAGTCAAACCAGACGAGTACCGGGTGGCCATGCTGCCAGTGGGTGTCGAGGAATTAGTGCGTCGGGGACATCAGGTGCTCGTCGAAGCGGGAGCCGGGCTCGGCTCGGGACTGGCCGACCACGACTATCTCTCCCAGGGCGCCGAATTGGTCGAAGGGCCCAAGGATATCTTCGCCCGGGCCGACTGTATCGTCAAAGTAAAAGAACCGCAGCCGAGCGAGTGGCCCATGATGCGCCCGGGGCAGGTCATGTTCACTTACTTCCATTTCGCCGCCGACCAGGAGCTGACCGAAGCGGTGATCAACTCGGGCTCAACAGCGGCAGCCTATGAAACACTAACCGACGACCAGGGCCGACTGCCTCTGCTGACACCGATGAGCGAAGTCGCCGGGCGGATGAGTGTTCAGGAAGGCGCCAAGTTTCTGGAACGACCGCAGATGGGCCGGGGCATCCTGTTGGGCGGCGTGCCGGGCGTCGCGCCGGCGAACATCACGATCCTCGGTGGCGGCGTAGTGGGCGCCAACGCGGCCAAGATCGCCGCCGGCTTCAACGCCAACATCGGCCTGTTGGATATCAACATGGACCGCCTGCGGTATCTCGACGACGTCATGCCGGCCAACGTCGACGTCTTGTTCAGCGATCGCCATGTAATCCGCGACCAGCTCCAGCGGGCCGATCTGGTGATTGGTGCGGTGCTGATTCCCGGTGCGAGGGCTCCGATGCTGATTGAGGAGGAAGATCTCAAGCAGATGAAGCCGGGCAGTGTGATCATCGACGTGGCGATCGACCAGGGAGGCTGCATCGCCACCAGCCGACCGACTTCCCACGCGGACCCAACCTATACGGTCCACGACGTCGTCCACTACTGCGTGACCAACATGCCGGGCGCCGTGGGCCGAACCAGCACCTACGCCCTCTGCAACGTGACACTCCCCTGGGTGATCCAGATCGCCGAACGCGGCATCGAACAGGCCGCCCACGACCTGCCCCCCATGGCCCGGGCGATCAACATGCACCAGGGCAAGGTAACCAACCGACCCGTGGCGGAGACTTTTGGGTTGGATTATTCACCGCAGTTCGAATCATGACCCAGAAGGTGGAAACTCTCCGCTGGCAGGGCGACGTCGATGGGCGTCTAGTGCTGCTGGATCAGACGCTGCTGCCGGGCGAGCTGCGGGAGATCGAGTGCCAGACGGTCGAGCAGGTGTGGGAGGCCATTCTGCGCCTGCGTGTTCGCGGCGCGCCGGCGATCGGCTGTGCGGCGGCGTACGGGGTGTGCGTCGGAGTGCAGACGGCGTTTGATTCTGATATCGAGTCGATGCGAGGGAGGGTTGCCGAGGTGTGCGAGTATCTCGCCACAAGCCGGCCCACGGCGGTCAATTTGTTTTGGGCGCTGGAGCGGATGGGCGAAACCGCCAAGCAGAGTGGGGCGGCTAAGCCGAGGGTTTTCGCGGCGGAGCTTCTTGCCGAGGCGCGGGCCATTCACGAGGAGGACCGCGAGACTTGCGCCGCCATCGGCCGCCACGGCGCGGACCTCTTGGCCGAGTTGCCCGCGGGCAGCGGCATTCTTACACACTGCAACGCCGGCGCTTTGGCCACGGGGGGCGACGGCACGGCTCTGTCGGTCGTGTTCGAACTGGCCCGTCGCGGTCGCCGACCCCACGTGTGGGTTGACGAAACCCGGCCGCTCTTGCAAGGAGCTCGGCTGACGGCTTGGGAACTCATCGATCGCGACGTCGACTGCACGCTGATTTGCGACAGCATGGCCGGAGTGGTGATGCGGTCGGGCCGCGTGCAGGCGGTGGTGACCGGAGCCGATCGCGTCGCGGCCAACGGCGACGCCGCCAACAAGATCGGCACCTACGGCGTGGCCGTGCTAGCTCAGGCCCACGGCATCCCGTTCTACGTTGCCGCGCCCACCAGCACCTTGGACCCGGCATTGGCCTCGGGCGAGGAGATTCCGATCGAAGAGCGGTCCGCGGAGGAGATCACCCACGGTTTCGGCTCGGCCACCGCGCCGGCCGACGTGAAAGTGTTCAATCCGGCCTTCGACGTCACGCCCGCTGAGCTGATCGCGGGGCTGATCACCGAGCGAGGCGTCGTATTGCGGCCCGATACCGCAGGGCTGGCAAGACTACTGCGCCACGGCTAGGACAGCCGTCTCCGAACGCGATCTTCTTTTCTTGCCGCGGGTGGACCAGTCGGCCTATGATGGGGCAGACTTCGCCAATCCCAACCCATTTTCACCCTGAAATCAAGTGTGAGAACGAGTTCGCCATGAGCATGCTACTGCCAGTGATGATTTTTCTGCTCGCTCTCACGTTGTCGTTGATCGTGATTCGCGTGGGTACGATGGCGCTGATGCTGACCGGGCTGTCACGCGAGTCAGCCCGTTTCCAGGCGCATTCCGCCTTTACGGGTGTCGGCTTCACGACCCAGGAGTCGGAGTCGGTCGTCGATCATCCGGTCCGAAGGCATTTGACGATGGGCTTGATGATGCTGGGCAACATCGGCATCGCGACGGTCATCGCCACCCTGACGGCCACTTTGCTCAGTGAGCGGACGAGCGAGCAATTGCCGTTGAGCCTCTTTCTGCTGTCCTCCGGCGTGTTGCTGCTGTGGGTGCTCGCCAAGAGCGTCTGGGTCGAACGCCAACTGAATCGCCCGATTGCTCGCGCGCTGAGCCATTTTTCGCAACTCGACGTCCGCGACTATGTATCGCTGCTCAAACTAGCGAGTGGTTTTGCGGTGTACGAACTCTTGGTCGAGTCGAACGACTGGCTGGCGGGCAAGACCTTGGTCGAGCTGGGGCTCGCGCGCGAGGGGGTCCTGGTGCTGGGGATCGGTCGCCACAACGGAAACTACATTGGCGCCCCTTCGGGCAACAGCCTGATCTGCGCGGGCGACACGCTGGTGATCTACGGACCGCTAGAACGGATGGAGGACCTCGACAGTCGCAACGCTGGCGTCCAGGGCGACCAGGCACACGCCACCGCCGCTCAGCAGTACGACGAATACCTCAGTGAAGTGCAGCAGGAAGATCCAGCGGCAACCAACGCCTAATAAGTCGATATCCATACAAGCGTAAGCCGCAAGGCGCCAGCCGAGCGCTCAGCTAGCGCCTCGCGGCTTACAGCCTTTCGGTTTACATGTCGTAGTACATGCAGAACTCGTACGGATGCGGTCGCAGCGCGAGGGCGTCCACTTCGTTCTGCTTCTTGTAGGTGATCCAGGTGTTGATCACGTCCTGCGTGAACACGTCGCCGCGGAGCAGGAATTCATGGTCGCCGGCCAGGGCGTCGAGCGCGTCGCCCAGCGATCCGGGCGTGGTGGGCACCTTGGCAAGCTCCTCCGGTTCCAGATCGTAAATGTCCTTGTCGAGCGGTTCGCCAGGGTGGATCTTGTTCTGAATGCCGTCCAGTGCCGCCATCATCAAGGCCGAGAAGGCCAAGTAGGGATTGGAACTGGGGTCGGGGCAACGGAATTCGATCCGCTTGGCCTTGGGGCTCGGGCTGTACATCGGAATGCGGCAAGCGGCCGACCGGTTGCGTTGCGAGTAGGCCAGGTTCACCGGCGCTTCGTAGCCGGGCACGAGGCGTTTGTAGCTGTTGGTGGTGGGATTGGTGAAGGCGAGCACCGCGGGGGCGTGGGTCAAGATGCCGCCGATCGCGTAGAGTGCCTCGTCGCTGAGTCCCGCGTAGCCGCCTCCGGCGAACAACGGCTGGTCGCCCTTCCAAAACGAGATGTGCGTGTGCATCCCCGAGCCGTTGTCACTGAAGATCGGTTTGGGCATGAACGTTACTGACTTATTGTGCTTCCAGGCGACGTTCTTAATGATGTACTTGTACAAGCACATGCTGTCGGCCATGTGTACCAGGTCGCTGTACTTCAGGTCGATCTCCGACTGGCCCGCGGTGGCGACCTCGTGGTGCTGGGCTTCGACGTCCAAGCCGCAGTCGATCAGTGCCTGCATCATCTCGTTGCGGATGTCCATGAGCTGATCGGACGGCGGGACGGGAAAATAGCCTTCCTTGTGCCGGAGCTTGTAACCAAGGTTCGGCCCATCTCCGGCGGCCTTGCTGTTGGTGCCCCGATTCCACTGGCCTTCGATGCTGTCGATGAAGAAGAAGCTGTGTTGAGGGGTCTGATCGAACTGTATATCGTCGAAGATGAAAAACTCCGCCTCGGGACCGATCAGGCAGCTATCGGCCACGCCGGTGCTCTTGAGATAATTCACTGCCTTGCGGGCCACATTCCGCGGGTCGCGGGTGTAGTCTTCCCGAGTGATGGGGTCCTGGATATTGCAGATCATCACCAGGGTACAGAGTTCGGTAAACGGATCGATGAAGGCCGTTTCCGGCTGTGGGACCAGGAGCATGTCGCTTTCGTTGATCGCCTGCCAACCGCGAATGCTGGAGCCGTCGAACCCCAGCCCATCCTCGAACACTTCCTCCTCCAGTTTGCTCACTGGAATAGTAAAATGTTGCCAAAGACCGGGAAAATCCATGAAACGCATGTCGACTGCTTTAACGCCTCGTTCACGGCACAACGCCAAGACATCTTGCGGTTTCATAACATCACCCTCGTGGATTGGTGTTCTCTGGAAGCTAGATCACCACCAAACATACAAAAGAAAAACCCTCTTCGCCAGCAGGGGCGAAGAGGGTTAGATAGCCTAAATCTGAGGGCTGGGAAACAGAGGCAATGCCCCGTTGCCCGTCTTAGGATCGCAGGGTGGTAAGAATCTCGCGGACCACCTTGTAGGGATCGGCGTTCGAAGCCGGGCGACGATCTTCCAGATAGCCCTTCCAGCCAGCCTGCACCGTGCCGACCGGGATGCGAATCGAAGCGCCCCGATCGCTGACGGCGTAACTGAACTGGTCGATCGACTGCGTTTCGTGCAGGCCGGTGAGGCGCTGATCGTTGTCCGAGCCGTAGGCGGCGATGTGATCATCGTGGCGATTCTTGAACTTCTCGCAGATACCCTTGATCATTTGCTCTCCGCCCTGATCGCGGATCGGGGTGTTCGAGAAATTGGTGTGCATGCCGCTGCCGTTCCAGTCACCCTTGATCGGCTTGGGATGCAGTTCGATGGTCACGCCATACTTCTCGGCAGTGCGATGCATCAGGAAGCGGGAGAGCCACAAGTCGTCACAGGCGTTCTTGGCGCCTTTGCCGAACAGCTGGTATTCCCACTGGCCCTTCATCACCTCGGCGTTGATACCGGTGATCGACAGGCCGGCTTCCAGGCAGATGTCGAGATGGTCTTCCACGATTTCGCGTCCGACGCAGTTGTCGAAGCCCACCGAGCAGTAGTAAGGACCTTGGGGCCCGGGATAGCCTTCGGCGGGGAAGCCCAAGGGCTTGGCTCCGTTCATGATCGTGTACTCTTGCTCGAAGCCGAGCCAGAGATCCGAATCGTCTTCAAACGTGCCGCGACCGTTGGAGGGGTGAACCGAACCATCGGCAGCGAGCACTTCGCACAGCACCAACGATGCGCTGTCGCGAGCTGGGTCGTGGATCATCTTCACGGGCTTGAGCAAGCAGTCTGACGAGTGGCCCTCGGCCTGCTCGGTGCTGCTGCCGTCGAAGGCCCAGTCGGGGCAGTCGTCCACATTGGCCGGCTCGCTCTCGACGACCTTTGTTTTGCTGCGGATACTGGGCTCGGGAAGGTAACCGTCCAACCAGATGTACTCTAACTTGTAACTCATCTTTTCAATTGCTCCTTGGATTTTCGACCGAAATATTCCCTGTGAATTGCTGCTTCCATGACAGGAGAAAAACGTCGTCGATCCTTGCGTGCGATTTGCGAGCCGACGATGACGACGGATTGGCACAAATTTGGTGGGATCGCCCCGCGATGGTCGACTCCTCGGTGAGCCCCGTGCGGCAGCGAGCAAGCCCTCATCGTAGGAAAATCACCCCTCCCCCGCTAGGCGTCGGAGGCACATCGGAGGCAAAAACTGATGGCCTGAGACCGGGCGAAAACTGCTGAAACAGAGCCGTTTACCGTTATTTACCGGTAGATTCCCGCCCAACGTTGAACTTCGACCGACGCGGCCGCCATCGAGATTGACCCGCCCAAGGTGTGCAGAAGCCCAGAAGGATTGGATTTCTTACGTCAAATGGAATAGCAATCCTGATGCCAATTACCGGCGGTGGTCTGGCATCCTTGCGTAAGTAGTTTTTCAGTAAGCAGTTAGAGTCAATCGTCCGCACGGCCCGGCAGCCCGGCGCGACTGATTTTGCCTAGAGATCATGCACCGCCTGCTGCGGAGCCGGGCAGGAGACACCAGCCCTACGTACCGCCCACCCGGTCGTGTATGGTATTGGCTACCAAATCGCCCCCCTGCAAACCTGATGTCCAGCGAGCGGGTGCTTCGCAACTTGCCGGCATACCGTTCGTTAGTCCCAAGAAATGTCCGATCCCGGCCCCCCAACCCCACCGCAGAAGCTCAAGTTCCTGCCCACGGCGGCAACCTTCAAGTTGCTTGACCCGCTGGGCGTGGGAACCGTCGGGGCCGTCTTTCGGGCCGAGAGCCCCGACATCAACGGGCAAGTCGCGATCAAGCTCTTGCATCCGACAATCGCTCACGATGAGAACATCGTCGACCGCTTCCAGCGCGAAATCGTCGTCATGGAACGGCTCAACCATCCACACATCGTTCGCAACTACGGCGGAGGATTGATGGGCGGCCAGTACTTCTATGCGATGCAGCTCTTGGACCATGGCACCCTCAAGGATCGTCTGCAGAAACATGGCCCGCTGCCCTGGCCCCAAGCTGCCGCGTACACCGCGCAGATCGCCTCCGCGCTGCAGCACGCCCACAACCATGGCATCATTCACCGCGATCTGAAGGCCAGCAATCTGTTCTTCGGCGAAGATGGCGGTTTGATCCTCGGCGACTTCGGCATCGCCCGCGACACGCACGAAGCCGACGTCACCGACTCCGGCATCACGGTCGGCACCTATGCCTACATGTCGCCCGAGCAGATCTGCGCCGACAAGAGCATAACCGGCCAGGCCGACCTCTATTCGCTCGGCTGTGTGATCTACGAGATGCTCACCGGCAGACCGCCGTTTACGGGCGCCAATTTCGCCCAGATTTGGGACCAGCACCTTCACGCCGAACCCAAAGGCTTACGCGAGCAAGGCGTCGACTGCCCCGGGTGGCTGGAAGAGCTCGTCATGAAGTTGCTGCAGAAAGATCCGCAGAAACGGCCCTTCAACGCTCGAGCCGTGCAGGGCGTGATCAAAGACCATCTCATCGAAGAATATGGTGAGGACCTCTCGCAACTCACTCAGAGCCTACCGCCCCTGGAAAAGGTTCGCAGCGACGACGACATCCGCTGGGGCCGACTCGCGATCGGTCTGCTCGCCATCGGAGGGCTGATCGCCGCGGTACTGTTGCTCGACAGGTAGCGCAGGCATTCCAAGTTGGGTGGCACTGTCTGGCTTGCCAGCAGTGGAACCATGAACCCGCTTCGCACTGTTGGCAAGCCAGACAGTGCCACCCGCAGCATCACTCTTCGTTTCGCAGTTCCGTCGAAGACACGTCTTCACGAAACTCGCCCGCGGGGACTTCGTCGCAGAGGGCTCGGAGCGAGTCGGGAATCTTTAGCTCGCTGAGCACGCGGAAGCGGTCGTCGATTTGGCGTCCGAAGACCAAGAAGCGGCAACCCCGGTCGGCGATCTCGGCGAGGGCCGCCGCGCAGTCGCTCGGCTGGCCGTCGTAGTAGCGCGGGTCGCCGATGCGCAGCACAGTGTCGGCGCCCACGACGAACGTGCAGCCGGGAAACAGGGCCGCCTTCTGTCGAAACGTTGGGGCGTCGGTCAGCACGACGGTCGCGCGGTCGTCCAATTGTCGCAAGTCGTTCAGCCGGATCGTGATTTCGAGGAAGTCGAGCGGTCGCTTGTCGACGTTGGTGATCGACAATTCATAGGCCACCGGCTGACCAAGTCGCTGGGTGGCAACTTGCGTCATGCTTTGGTGTCCCACATGGGGCGGGTTGAACGCACCGGGGAAGATCGCGTGGGGCGACGTCGGCTCGCCGACACACGCCAGCCCGCCCAGCAACAGTTCGGTCCAGGGGCCCGGCGCTTCTTGGCGACGTTGGTGAACCGGCTCGTCGTCGTGCAGTTGAGCCATCAATGCCCGCCGAGCGGCCTCAGCGTCGACTCCCGCCGCCTCGCCGAGGACCGTCAACACCAGCTTGGCAGCGAGCCATTCTTCCTTCTTACGGTCGCGGGCCCCCTTGGCAAGTTGCAGGGAGAACGAAGCGGTCGCCGTGGCGGTCTGCACGGCCACGTGCAGGCGATGCTCGCCCCGCTTGGGCCGATCGCTAGCCAGGCTGGCGGTCGAGCCGACGCCCACGAGTTGCTGCGGATCGGCCTCGGGCACCAGCTGTCGCGCTCGCAACCAGGCGGCCATCGCCATGGCTCGGGCGGTTGGTTCGCTGCAAGCCTGATCGATCGGCCCGCCGAGCCAATCCGTCATCGCCGCCTGCGAGTAGGGGACGATCGCTTCGAGCAAGCTCCGCGATCCGCCGGGCACTTCCAGCAGTTGGCTGATCGCCTTCGAGCCGCCACCGGTGACCGCGATCACCATCTGGCGCCCACTGGAATGCACACCGGCCACGAGTTCGGTCCAAGCAGTCGCAGACACGGGATGTGCCCTTTCGGTGGTGCGGAAACTCAACGTGTTGTCTTCAGGCAACATGACGCGATCGATTTCCTGCTTGCCAATTAGCGGGAAACCAGCTTCTTCAAGTGCATCGTAGCATCTGAGCCCCAGCGAGCAACATTCGGCACGAGCCTTGCGGAGAAGATCCCTCAGACTCTGGCGACCTGAATAGACACACTGTCCGAAAAACCCCCGAGAGTGCGGTCGATGGCGGATGTTATTGAAATTGGCTCCTTGGAAGAACTTGAATCCTATCGCTTGGTGTGGGACTCGCTCCTGCCGCAGACTCCGAGGGCATCGTTTTTCCATACCTACGACTGGTTCGCTACGTATTGGAAACATTTTGGCCATGAGCGTAAGATGCGGGTGCTGGTGATTCGCGCCTCGGGCACGACGATTGGCATTGTACCGCTCTGTGTTCAGCGCGAACGGTATCAGGTTGGCAACCTCCGCGTGCTGACCTATCCGCTGAGCGATTGGGGCTCCTGGTACGGGCCGATCGGACCCAACCAATCGGCCTCAATGTTCATGGCGTTGCGGCACATCCGCGACACGTCACGCGACTGGGACATGCTGGACCTACGCTGGGTGCCTGCTGAGCGCTCGGACGGCAGCTCCACGAACCGAGCCTTGCGCGCCGCCGGGTGGAACCCCGAGAAGAGCGTCTACCAAGAGTCCTCGGTGATCCGGATGACCGACACCGATTGGGACAGCTACTTCGCCGGCCGATCGAAGAAGTGGCGATCCGAAACCCGCCGCCAACTGCGTGCCCTGCAGCGCGACAGCGAGGTGAAGTTCCTGAGACACCGTCCGGCCGGGGCGGCCTGTGGCGACAACGATCCGCGTTGGGACCTCTTCGACGAGTGCCTCGACGTATCACGTAATAGTTGGCAGGCCCAATCCAAATCGGGGAACACGCTGTGCCACGAACATGTCGAGCCGTTCTTGCGCGATTGCCACGGAGTGGCCGCCAAGCTGGGGATGCTCGACGTCGGACTGCTCAAGATCGACGGGCAACCGGCCGCGTTTCAATACAACTATTGCTACGACGGCACGATCTCCGGATTGCGGATGGGTTACGACCGGCACTTCTCACGACAGGGGCTGGGCAATGTCGTGCTGAACTACACTCTCGAAGACAGTTTCAACCGGAACGATCGTCAGCTCGAACTGGGCGTAGGCGACTATCCCTTCAAGCAACGGCTGCGCACCGACGTGGACTCCAGCTACCGCTTCACTTGCTATCCCCGGCTGGCGCTGCGAGCCCAAGGCGTACGGCTCACCCGCTGGCTCAAAGGACGCCGCGCGGCCGCAACGACGGATAAAGCATCGAAAACCGCCTCGGCCTAATTCTACTGCGCCTGGAACTGCAGTCTTCCTGAGCCTTGGTCAGTCGGGCGCGGGAGCGCCGTAGAACAAGAGGTTCACGATCTTCCAAGCTCCGTCACTCTTGACTAGCGTGAAGTGGTCGTATCCGTAAGTGAGCTTAGCTCCCTCGGTCAGCTTCCAGAACACAATGACTCGAACGACGTCAGCTTCGAAGGTAATCTTAATCGTCTCCGCGGTCTCCGAACGCTTCACGGGAGCAGACTCAGCGAGCTGGCGCTGCTGGGCAATAAAAATCTTACGGGGATAGGTTGCCAAACGCCCTCGGTCGTCCAGAAACTGGATGCATGCGTTGCGCATGAAGCAGGCATCGTATCGGAAGAACTGCTGAGCCGACCAGCTCTGAAAATAACCCTTAATGATCTTCTCAATCTCTTGTTCTTGAGGGTGTCTGATTTGCTTTCGCGTGGTAACTGCTACTGAACTTGGGGCAATTCGCATTTGGTACATGTCACAACAGGCGTCTAGCGTGTCGATCGCGAATCGCTGCAAGTACTGAATATCGATCGAATGGCCGTTGAGTTTCGATCCCAGGGGCGGCACATGGCAAAAAAGAACCTTGGTGCCAAGTCCTTCCTTCCATTTGAGGTACTCGAGACAATACAGTGTTTCCTCGCAAAGATAGCGGCCAGCGTTTGTCGAAACGCGAATCAAGTAGCCCTTCTCTGACAACCTTTGCCGCAATCCTTCGCTATCAATGGAGGCCAAGAACTCGCCGGGTCCGTTTTCGACAATGTTTCCCGCGGGCGCCAGTTGCTGGAGGTTGTCGCTCCCTCTTCCCCGATGTATCGATGCTTTGCTCTCCAGCGAGAAGGAACTGGCACCGCCCTGCCCGAGAGAGAGTACTAAGACTGGCTGATACTGGTCGATCCACGCCTGAAGCAACGTAAGCGGCTTGCCCCAGACACCCGGCATCTGCTTGCAAACCAGCCGGTAACCCTTCCAGGTTGTTCCATCCAATGCCTGGATTGCTTCCCAGGAGGGATTCGGCGGTTTCCCCACGCCAAAGGGCTCAAATCCCGTCAGGAGGATTACCGGCGATTGCTCTTGGGCAAGTTGTCCTTGGGCAGGAGATTGTCTTTCCTGTTGCGCAAGACTCGGATTGCTGCAAAGACCGATTGCACAGAGGAGCAGAAGTGCCCGACTGTAAACTCTTGTGTAATTCATCTGAGGGTGCCCCGCTAGCTAGAACCGCATCGTTTCGATGGGAGAGTAATCGTCGGTAAAGACTGGGGCTTCTTCATCCGCGCGAACAGAGGTGACCAGATTCTTGACCATGCCGACCATTTCCTTCTTGCCGACGTGGGAATCGGAACGGAAACCTCGCGCCAGAGACTTCCACTCCTTGGGTTCCCGAGGCTGAGGATTCTTGCTCGCCAGCAGGATGACGTTCGTTGACTGATAGGGGCTTCCATCAACGTGGTTGAGCGCAAATACATAGGTCTGTGGAAATACCGACTTGATGGTACTGTGCATGGACTGAAATATCTGGCTTGATCCACCATAGAGCGCGCTGTTGATATTCATGACGAACACGCCGCCGCTTTGCATCCTGCTATTGCAGAGCTGCAGGAACTCTCGCGTCACCAGGTGAAAAGGAATTCGCCCGCCAATGGTAAAGGCGTCGAGGATAATGCAGTCGTACTGATTGTCCGAAGTCCGGAGAAACATCCGACCGTCGGCGGCATACGATCGAACCTTTTCGCTTTCTTCGAGAAAGAAGAAGTCGCGGGCAATATCGAGGACCTTCTGATCGATATCCACAACGTCGATCTGCATCTGAGGGTCGTGTAGAGAAAACGCACGGGGGCCGACGCCACCGCCAGCACCAATAAACAAGGTCTGACGCAACTCCGGCGACTCCAGAAAAGCCAAATGAAAGTAATTCGTGTAAGAGGCCAGCGTCGCATGGGGCGGCGCCATCCTGATGGCGCTTTCTGTATACC
Organism: uncultured Granulosicoccus sp.; assembly: GCA_964195615.1. GTDB lineage: Bacteria > Planctomycetota > Planctomycetia > Pirellulales > Lacipirellulaceae > Bythopirellula. The sequence goes on from CAXMSB010000183.1 coordinate 35,638, forward strand.
GATCGAATCGCATCTCTCGCGAGGCAGCAAGCGAATTATCGACTACTGAAATGTGGTGGTACGGAGTGTCTGTGTCGAGCAACAGCGTCTCGTGCGATGCCAGATGCGTGGGCGGAGATCCACTCAACAGAAAGGCCGCCACAATTGCGCAAGATACTGAATAGGCAGCTGCCTTCTTCTTGGATCTTGAGTTTATCAAGAGAGTGACAACCGATGCGAGCAGAAGGACCGCGCCCAGAACCTGCAGGATTGCCGAGAGGCCAATCCAGGGGATCAGCACAAATGTTGTGACCAATGTGCCGACAATGCTTCCCGTCGTTGACAAGGCATACAAAGTTCCGGCAACTTTGCCCACGGATTGCACAGAGGTCGCTGCGATCCGAACGGCGAATGGCGACAAGACGCCCATGCCGACACTTGGCGGCAGAAAGAGAATCACCGAAGCGATCAACGGCCCGCTCTGTTCGCCAAGGCCCTTTTCGAGCAGCATTTCACAGACGATGTGCGAGAGAGAGGCAAGCAGCAGAATCCAGGCAGAGACCACGACAGAAATAGTGATCAGCAGGAACAAGGAAGGGTATCGATCGGCCAGCCTACCACCCCCGTAGTAGCCAATGGCAAGGGAAGTCAGGAAGACAGAGATCAAGCTTCCCCAGATGAATACGGAATTGCCGAAATGCGGAGCCAGAACCCGGCTACCGGCAATTTCCAAGCCCATCAATACGGCGCCGGCAACGAACACGAGAAGATTCAGCCCAGCATGGGAAGCGAGCGACTCAGCAGTAGGTTTCGCCGCATGGTCGGGGAGTACCGTCGAGCCCTGTTTCTTCGTGGACCTCGCTGCTGGATTGCGGTTCTTGCTCATGATGATGTTTCACTCGGTGCGCTACGCACAACCATGGGCCTGCGTCTGACGCTGCGGTCTTATTGAGGAAAGGTAGGCATGCAACCCACCATCGAAGAACTCAAGGTAACGAGAAGCGTGGCAACCGTAAATGGCAGCTAGAGCCGTATCATGTCTCTGCTGGGAACTGTCCGAACCGCTTCATTTCGACATCCGCCGTGCCATTTTCTCAAAAGAAAAAGGCGTTTTGAATCGACGATCCAGTTCTCTCGACTGGCGAAGAATCGTTGACTTTGTTTGAGCATCGGACGCCGTCGATGCGACCGCTACGTGGCCCGAGCCCCCGGGAATGCGAAAGGAATACGTGTGAGGAAACGTGTCCTGAATCGTCGCGACATCTTCCCTGGTCCGAGCGTGAGGATTCAGGTTAAAAACCACTAATCCATCCGGCTTGAGAGCCGTTTGGAGCTGTCTGTAGAATTGCGATGTTTTCATCAATAAAGGTACGCCCGTGCTATCCGTCTGAGGAGAAGGTTTGAGGAAGGCATCCATGTAGATGACGTCGTATTTCGTTGCCGTATTCAACAAATACTTGACACCGTCCATGGTGATGATCTTTACGTGATCGCATGCCCGAACGCCGAAGTACTGGTCCGCGATTTCCACAACCTTGGGGTCGATCTCAACGACGTCGATCATCACACCGGGGTCGTAGCGTCGTAGGAAGTGGATCATGGAACCCCCACCGAGCCCTACAATAAGCACCTTCTCGTGCTGCGGTCGAAATGCGTAGCTCATGAACATGAATCGAGTGTAGGGCACGAGCAGCTTGCTAGGTTGCTTCAGGTCCAGGGATGATTCGACGACCTCTTCCTGGGTATCCCGCACGAACATCATGCTGCGGAGGTTACCATTTCGTCGAATTCGGACATGGGAGTATTCCGACCTGACCTCATGCTCCAGCTCCCCGTAGGGCGAGCCGGCCACGCTCGGCTCTGCTGAAACACCTGTCAAACAGATTGCCAGCGAGACCAGTGCTGCCACTCGAGGGTAATGTGGTAGCCAGATGCGACGGACAATTTGAGGTGTGCTCGGCATGATCATCTCCAAGATGTGTCGCGAGACCCCTTTCGCCTCAACCAGAACCACCGATAGCCCTTGCCAGGCAGTGCCCATGCGAAACCAAAGGAGCGGAAGCAATTCTAACTTGAGGCAAGCAATTGCTAAAAGGGTGATTTAGCGGCGCAGCGTACAGATGTCAGCGGACCGCTGCGGACAAGCCAAACAGCGAAGTGAATTGACCGAACGCAAGCACCTCTTTCGGATCTGTCCATGCAAGACGGTCGTCATCAAGCAAACAGGTCGAACGCATTTCTCAAACCAGGGACCTGCACCCCCTGGCGAATTCTCGCGAAATCGAGTATAATGCGGGTCCACTTGCCAGAATTCCTGCCCGAAACCTTACCCGAATTCCTTGCCGGCGGCGCACATCCATGGTGCTCTCTCGCAGGCGCATTTTGCGGAGGGAGTTTCCCATGGGCGTTGATCGCCCTGTAGAGTCTCTACAGATCAAGAACCTTGGTTGGCGAGTTACTTTTGCCGGTTTAGGCATCAATCTTGCTTTAGGAATCCTCTATACCTGGAGCGTCATCAGCAAGCGAGTTCCCACCGAGTGGGAATGGTCTCAGGCGGATAAGTCCTGGCCCTACTCTGTCGCTTGCCTCGTGTTTTGCCTGGTCATGGTCCCTGCCGGACGGATGCAGGATCGGCTCGGGCCGCGGCTTGTTTCGACATTGGGCGGCGTTCTTGTGGGACTCGGGATGGTGCTAGCCAGCTTCACGACGACCGTCTTGGGCTACTCGCTCTCCTTTGGTGTACTGGCCGGCGCAGGCATCGGCATGGCCTACGCCTCGGCGACGCCGCCGGCCGTTAAATGGTTTTCCTCGGCCAAGACCGGCATGATTGCCGGCCTCGTGGTGTCGGGATTCGGCTTGGCATCGGTTTATGCCGCACCCCTGTCGGTGTGGCTCATCGGATCGTTTGGCCTACAATCGGCCGTGATGGTTCTCGGTATCGCCTTCTTCGTTGTGGTCGTCGGGCTGTCGCAACTGCTGGCCGCCCCGCCCGCGGGCTTCGTTCCTGCCGATGCGCCAACGAATCCGGGCGCTGCATCGGCGGCAGACGACCCGGCGTACTCCACGAGTGAGATGCTCGGCACCTGGCAATACTACGCGCTGTGGTTCATGTACGCCTGCGGCGCTGGCGCAGGGCTGATGATCATCTCGAAATTGGCAAAAATCGCATCCGAACAGGCAGGCATCACGCTGGGGTTTGTGTTCGTTGCCGCGCTAGCCATTGGCAATGGCGCCGGACGCATCGTGGCCGGAATGGCCTCGGACAGGATCGGCCGCAAAACGACGTTGGCATTCTGCTTCCTCTCGCAAGCTCTGTTGATCATCGTGCTGTCTCAAGCAACGGAAGGCTCACTGTTGGCCAGCGCAGCCGCGCTGGCCGTGATCTCGGCGCTGATCGGTGCCAACTATGGCGCCAATCTTGCCTTGTTCCCCGCGCTCACCAAGGACTACTACGGCCTGAAAAACTTTGGCATGAATTACGGGATGGTCTTCACGGCCTGGGGTATCGGCGGTTTCATGCTGGCGCTGCTGGCCGGCAAGGTCTACGACTCAACCCAGAGCTTCAACTTCGCCTACTACACCTCCGCGGGGCTGTTGTTTGCCGCGGCGATCCTGACGACGTTCATCCGTCCTCCGCTGCGGCAGTGTGATACGTCTGTGCCCCTTGCACGGGCCGTAGTTGAGAGCCCTCCGGAGCCTTCGCTCACGGCTGGTAGTTGAGATACGGATTGCTCTCGATCTCGGCTTGGGCGGCGGCGAAATCTCGCGCGGCGGGGATCACCGTCAGTGCCAATGCCGTTAGGCAGAGCACGATGCGGAGCAACGCATGAATGCGTGCAGAGAGCAGCTTGGGGGGAGCGATCCAACCCACGGCGACGACAAGCGTCAGCAGCAACAACCCGGCGAAGTGGAGGGGCAATTCGGGATCGAACAAAAACCGGCCGATCACCAGCACCCCGCCGTAGGCCGCCAGCAGCGGTCCCGCAGCCGAATCGGGGCCGCTTTCCAGACGCAATGCGCCCGCCGCGATGCCGCAGCCGATCAGTGCCGCGGTCAGCACGCCCATCAGTTGGCCGATGGTCAGTGAGCCCGACAGGGCAATCGTGGCCGTAGCGCCCAGGGCAACGAAAGTGGCCAGCGACGATCGCAGCCGAGGCAGCGTCTGCTCCGGAGCGTGCCGCAGGGCCAACCACACGAGGGCCAATAGCCCGCCCGAGCCGCCCAGCCAGGCGGTTGCCTCCAGGGTCGACCAGGCGCCCGTGTCGAAGCCAACGACTTCCGCGGTGCTGGGCAGATAAATGCTCCCCGTCAGCAGTCGCCACGGCAGCCACAAGCACCAACCGACGCGCAGTGTCCAGGCAATCGCGACACTCTTCTTGCCGAGCAGCCCGATGGCGTCAATCGCGGCGGCGGAGATCACGACCAGCGGCAGCCAGTCACGCGCTTCGTGCGGGCTAAAGCTCTTGGCCACCGCTGCCGAGAGGCCGACTCCGCGTGCGTCGAGGGCCCAATGACCCGCCAGATAGCCCGCGCTCAGTCCGATGAGCCAGGCGATGCCTGCGCTGCGGGTCGACTTCCATCCACAGAGCATCGCCGCCGCGGCAGCCACGGCCGGCAACACGCCTCCCAGGAGAATCCCGACCGGATCAATCATGGTTTCCTTGACATTCCAGAATCTGCGCCGCGCTACGGAACGACCGTGGTATCAGTCTGCAAGATCCCCTCGAAGCTGACAGTGATCGCCACCTCGTCGCCAATCATGGGGATCATGTTGGTCATGCCAAACTCGCTTCGCTTGAGTGAAGTCTCGCAGTGGAAACCGGTGCGGAACTTACCCGCCGGGCCGTTGCCCTCGCCTAGTTTTTGTAGGGGGAGAGTTACCCGCCGAGTCACGCCGTGAATTGTCAGATCGCCCGTGACGTTGTAGAGGGGTCCCTTTTTCGCCTGTTCCACGACGATGGCCGTGCTTTGGAAGGTAATGTTGGGAAACTGCTTGACGTTGAAGAAGTCGGGGCCCTTGAGATGGTCGTCGCGTTTTTGATGGTTGGTGTCGATGCTTGCGGCGCTGATAGTAAGTTGAATCTGAGATGCCGTGGGATCCTCGCGATCGAGCGTGTACCCGCCACTCATCTTGTTGAAACGACCGTAGGTGTAGCTGTAGCCCATGTGGCTCACGCCGAAGATGATCGATGTATGCCCGTCGTCAATGACGTAGGTTTCCGCGCCGAAACCACTCTGGCCGAGGAGCAAACTACCGGCGACCGCTACCAGGGCGGTTCTTAGTGGGGTGTTCATGATGGATAATTCCTTTTTGGCTAACGGGGACTACAACATCTGGGTCGCGGACCAACGCCGGACCACAACATGCAGACTGCCGTGTGGACGAAAACCCGCTCTCGGCAGGCCATCAACCGCAGTATCTTGTGGTCTATAGCTGCCGGACCACAAGGTATTGTGGTACTGACGGGGGTAAACTCGTTTCTCCGACAACCCGTTTTTGCAGCCCGAGGGAGGGGTGGCCGAATCTGGGCCCTTCGGTTCTTCAATCTGGGCGAGAAATGTAGCGATTTGGATTTCCCTCGCTTTCGCATCGGGGCTGATGGGCTGATGATCTTGCGATTCTACGACACCGGCAATGGCGTCCATAGAGGGCATTTTCGGCAAAGGCTCATCTCGCCAAGGAGAAGTCGGGCTTTTAAGACCACTTCTAGGTGACAGCGGGGTGGAGGATTGTTTATCATGCCCTGGATCGCGTGGGCTGGCGTCGTTAGCTTGCCAGCGCCGTTGCCGATGTATCTTCACCAGGGAGTCGACGAGTCATGATTACTCAGGACCTTCTCTCGATCACCAAACTTGCCGCGTTGCCACCCTTGTTGGCGGAGTTGGGCCCCCGGGATGTGCTGCTGCTCGCCTTGGGCGCGATTCTCGTGCTGATTGGAATTCTGTTTTTGGTCTTCTTCGCAAAGTATTTTTCTTTGTGGCTGCAGGCTTACATGTCCAATGCCAGCGTGGGACCGCTGAATTTGATCTGGATGGGACTGAGGCAGGTGAACCCAGGCGTGATCGTCGATGGCAAGATCATGGCCATGCAGGCCGGCGTCGGCACCGACCCCGACACGGGCATCACCACCCAACGTCTCGAAGCGCACTTTTTGGCGGGCGGAGACGTGCCGCGCGTGATCAACGCGATCATCATCGCACAGCGGGCCGATATTGATCTCGATTTCGATCGGGCCGCTGCCATCGATCTGGCAGGCCGCGACGTATTGGACGCCGTGCGTACGAGCGTCCATCCCAAAGTGATCGATTGTCCCGATCCCGACAAATCGCCGAAGAGCACGCTCAGCGCCGTGGCCAGGAATGGCGTGGAACTCAAGATTCGCGCCAGGGTCACCGTGCGCACCAGCCTGTCGCAGCTCATCGGCGGAGCCACCGAGGACACGATCATCGCTCGCGTCGGCGAGGGAATCATTACCTCGATCGGTTCGGCAGAAGATCATCTTCAGGTCATGGAAAACCCGGACCGCATTTCCAAAGCGGCGCTGGCACGGGGCTTAGACGCGCACACGGCTTTCGAAATCGTGTCGATCGACATCGCGGACATCGACATTGGCGAGAACATCGGCGCCCGGCTGCAAGCCGACCAGGCCGAAGCCGACACGCGCAAGGCCCAGGCTTTGGCCGAGCAGCGTCGGGCCAACGCGGTCGCCCTCGAGCAGGAGATGAAAGCCAAAGTGGCCGAGAATCGGGCCGCCGTGTTTTTGGCTCAAGCCAAGGTGCCCAAGGCGATGGCTCAAGCGTTCCGTGAAGGTAATCTCGAAACCGCCGGACGCAACGGAGCTTAGGGATGGCTCAAGAATAGCTTCGGTGTTTGCCACGCAATCGAAACGACTACTCAATGGTTCCAAGTTCAAGTCGACCGTAAGGGATCCTTTTGATCATGACCTCGGATACGCCCCAAAGGGGCAGTCCTATGTCAGCCCAGACATCTGAGGT
>CAXMSB010000184.1:0-4686 GCA_964195615.1 uncultured Granulosicoccus sp.
CTTCTTCTTCTCTTCGAGCTCCGCCAAGGCCGAATCACGCAAGTTCTCGGCTGCGAGAAGTTCCTGATCCCGCGACGAGGTGATCGACTCGGTTTCCTCTCGACAACGAGTTTCGGCCTGCTCGCGGGCCGCCTGCTGCCGATGTCGGGCCTGCTGGAGCAGCTTCGTAACGACTGCGAACTGATCGAGCGATTGCTGACGAACTCGCCCGCCCACGGTCGCATAGATAATTCCCGTCAGCGCTCCGCCCACAACGATGGCCACCAACGGCGACCACCAGGGCATGCCGAACAGCAAGGCCCCGGGTGCAACCAACAGGCTCACCAACGCCCACCAGCCGAGCCATCGCCAGCCTTCCAGCATCAGCGCGGGCAGCCGCTGGGCCTGCAGATCAAGCACCGCCTGATGCGCGCTGTTGATCGCGGTCTGCAGCCGTGTTTCCGGCTCCTGAGAGTCCTCCGGTTCATCCGTCGGCAGTGTGCTGTCGGAAGATTCATGGTTCTCAGCACGCCCGGCCAAGCGGCGCATCGCCATGAGTGTATGGGCGTCGCGCTCGAGACCGTCGATCTGGCCCACGCGGGCCTGCAGCCGGTGCGTCGCTTCGGCGAGCTTTTGCCCAGGCAAGTCTTTGCCGGCGTCGAACACGGCCAAGGCCTGCCATTCACTTTCCTTTTTGCGGCGTTCGATCGCCAGCGCAAACTGTTTGCTGTTGTCCTGGATCCGCCGGCACTGCTGCTGGCAATGCGCCTGTCGCTGGCTGGTCGTGTCGTGCAAACGCTGATCGGCATCGCGTTTGGCCTCCGAATATTCGTTTTCCAGATCGCGGCGACGTTGGCTGCAGTCCTTGACGAGCTCTTCGGTGCGGGTGTGTCGCTGCTGCTCGGTGGCGTCCAATTCCGCCTCGCGCGTCTGCTGGCTCGTCCGCTCTCCCTTGGAGCGCTCGTCGGCCAACTCCTGCAATTGCTGCATGAGTTCCAACTGGCGACGGGTTGAAAGTTGCGGTTTATTCACTTCGATCGTCTTCCGTGGAAATGTCTAATGACACAATCCGATAATCCGAAGGCGGGTCATTCCGAGGTCTACCGAGGAATCTACGTTCCAGGCCTGTCGAGGTGGCATACTAGATCCCTCGGCAGACCTCGGAATGACTCGTATTCTTAATTGGATGCTTCGTCATTCACCCTAGCTTTCGCATTCGCGGTACACTTGACTGAGCAGCTGCTGCATCTGACCCACCGCTTCGAGTGACTTCTTCACGGCCGGGCCAATCGGTTCCAGGTGCTTTTCGCAATAGTTCTGGCTGACCGAATCCTGCCAATAATCACCCGTCTGTTGCCAGGCGATCTGCAACTCGTCCATCGCATCACGCAGATGTGCTGCACTGGTGTCGAGGTCCCATTGTCTCATGATTTTGTTTCTTCTTCGTTAGTGTTAAACGCAGAGGACGCCAAGAAGCAGAGGGCCGCGGAGGTTTCTTGTTAGTTTGACAATTCCTCTTATTGCTCTGACTTTTTCTTCTCTGCGAAACTCTGCTGCTCCGCGTCCTCGGCGTTTAATCTTGCTTCATGTTCAACTGATTCTGGCGGGCGTTCGACTTGGTAGGCGTCCAGTCGACGCACGATTTGTTGTAGACGGATTCGGGCCTGCGGCAGGTCGGTCTCCAGCATGCGCCGCAAATGGCCGATGCGGCCTTCGTATTCGAAGAGCTCGTGGTGTAACTGCCGCTTCCAATGTTTCACACGCTCGATCTTCTCACGACAATAGTCCGATCGCGTCTGCGCCTGCTTCAGGTTGGCCCGTTCTTCGCGGCAGGACGGTCGCTCGCCGGCCACCGGATACATCAGGCAGCGCTGCAGATCGACCTTCGCCTGTTGAACCGCTTCGTCGGCCAGACGGGTCTGCTCCTTCCAATAGGCAGGGCGATCGTGCTTGAGCCAATCGTCCGCCCGGCGAGTCTCGCTGCTGAGCGCCTCCAGGGCATCTTGCGCACGCTGTTCAAACCGCGCCAGCGCACCGCGAAACGCCTCGATCGCGTCGACGGAACGAACTTGTGCGGATTCACTCACAAGTGATTTCATTTCTGCTGCAGGTACTCTTCAATCCGCTCCGCTTTGCGCAGCAGGAACGGGGCATATTCATTCGACGCTTCCATCGAGCGGGCGATTAGCTTCAGGTGATGTTCAAACTGCTCGGCGAACTTCTTGTGCTCCTGGTCTCGCCAAGTGCTATTGAGATTATGCAACTGGTTGGCAAGCGTGGAGAGACGCTCTTCGAGTTCCACGTTGAACTTGTTGAGCTGATGGGCGAAGCGCCGGAGTTCGGCGGGGTCCACAATGGCTTGAGACATGACGGGCCTCCTCGTCTTTCCCGGCATCACATCGGAGCATCCGCGCACCGACGTGCCGCCACAACAGTTTTCCGTCAGATTAAACGACCTGTTCCGTGCCGCTTATACATTCTCTCGTTCCCAGGACGTTTGATAAGTGCAACTCACCAGAACGCGCATTCCGCCTGGCGTTGCCGTCCCCCCAACCCTTCAATTCTAACCCGAGCAAGAGACCCCGTAAAGCAATATTGGACTTGCCGCGAGAGGCATCGCCCGCGATTCGCTCTGAAAATGCCGGACTTTCCGAACAGTCAAACGGTTTCGCCCACGGAAGTTGGCCGTTTATGGGGAGCAGCAGTGGCGGTACGACTAAACGCAGGATCGATGCGAGAAAGCTCCTCGGCTACGGCGGCCACCGTCGTGCGGATCTGTTCTTCGGTATGCGTGCTGGTAATGAAGAACCGCAGTCGGGCGGCACTTTCTTCCACTGCCGGATAGAGAATCGGCTGCACGTTGATGCCGCGCTCAAACAGTGCGTGCGACAATCGCAACGCGTGGGCCGAGTTACCGGTGATCACGGGGACGACCGGTGTGTTGTTGCTCAGTCCCGTGTCGAGCCCCGCCTGCTTGGCCAAGCGGAGGAACAATCGCGAATTCTCCGCCAGATGGGCCACTCGCTCCGGCTCTTCCTGCAAGAGATTCAGAGCCGCGAGCGCGGCAGCCGTGTTGGGCGGACTCAAACCGACGCTGTAGACGAATCCCGGTGCGGTGAATTTCAGATATTCGACCAGTGCCGAACTGCCGGCGATGTAGCCGCCACAACTGCCGAACGATTTGCTGAGGGTGCCCATCCACATGTCGACGTCGCGGGGATCCATGCCAAAATGCTCCGACATGCCGCGACCGTGCAGGCCCATCGTGCCGATGGAATGTGCCTCGTCGACCATCATAAACGTCTTGTGCTTTTTCTTGATCTCGACGAACCGGGGCAACTCGGGATAGTCGCCGTCCATACTATAGACGCCTTCCACGACGATCAACACGCGGCGGTATTCGTGGCGAACCTCGTCAAGAATCCGCCGGCACTCTTGCCAGTCGTTGTGTGGAAACGGCCGGCGGCGGGCTCCCGAGAGAATGGCGCCCTGCAAGATGCTGTTGTGCGAGAGGGCATCGTGCAGGATGAGATCGCCCGCACCAAACAGATGGCCGATCGTCGATTCGTTGGTCGAATGTCCGCCGACAAACACTATCGAGTCTTCGGTGCCAATAAAATCGGCGATGGCTTGCTCAAGTTCGCCGTGAATCGTTTTCTGTCCCGAGACGATCCGGCTAGCAGATACACTGGTGCCGAATTTTGACACCGCCTCACGGGCAGCCTCGATAACCGCCGGGTCGCCCGACATGCCGAGGTAGTTGTAGCTGCAGAAGTTCACATATTCCTTGCCGCCGATGGTCGCGCGATCGTTGGTGATGCCTTGATGCTCGTTGAAGAACGGGAGCGGCAGGCCCGTCTCCTGGGCGATCTGCTTGTTCTCCTGCAAGCGGAGGAAGTCGGCGCCCTTCTCAAAAACATAGTCTTCCTCGGGCACTGTGTAGCTCGCCGGGCGGGAAATCTGCTTCTTGATTTCGCCGCCGATGTGTTTTTCGATCGCCTCGACGACTTCTCCGCAAGTTTCCATCACGGGCAACACGTGCTCGGGGAAACGACCGCCGAAGGTTTCTTCCAGCGCGGCAATGATCTCGATGCGTTCCAGCGAATCGAGGCCCAGCTCAAGGATGTTGGTGTCCCAATCCAGCTGGCCCACGCGCTCACGGCCTATCTCGCGGACCTTTTCGTAAACGATCTCGGCGATCTCCGGCGAAGAGCCGACCGGCACTGAAGCGGTGGTTGGGGGCTGCGCGGGTTCAGCTGCAATGCCGTTGAGGGACTCCGATGCGGTGGGCAGGTCTTCGGCTTCGGCGATTGCTCCCCGCAGATCGCCTTCTTCCACCCAAGTGGCGGGTTCCGGGACGTCGCGACGACGTCGCAATGATGGGGCGATCTCAACGCGGCCCGTTTCCGCCGACCAGGTGGCAAGCGCCGGCAGCGTGCCGGCCACGTAGCCATCGCGACAGGCGTGCCGCTGTATTTTTCCGCTGGAGGTCTTGGGGATGCTGCGGGCTCGGATCAACACGATCGCCGCGATGGCCAGCTCATGTTCGCCGGCTACCTTCTTGCGAATCGCGTCGAAGATCGACTGAAAATCAAGATCGCGCAGGCGAGCCGATTCTTGCACGATCACCAATCGCTCCGACCCTTCCTCACCCACGACGACGGCGGCCCCCGCGCCCTGGCTCACGTGCTCGTGCGCCGAGCGAAC
>CAXMSB010000185.1:0-4706 GCA_964195615.1 uncultured Granulosicoccus sp.
CAGTGCAAATCGTCGGACCATGGGTGTGCACCTTGCACTAGAAAAGCCACGAGACCGCGTGGAAAGCCTGAGGGGACAAGGCTTTCCGACGCGGCCTCGTGGGCGGCGGAGGGAGGTGCCTGAAGAATGCGAAGGATGAAATAGCATCTCGGATGCCAAACCATCCGCCGCACCCGGTCGCTTGTCTCGAACCGCTTGTGTGGCAACGGTTTACACGAATTCGAGCATGCGGCGCCCCTGATTATTCGGTCTCCACTTGAAGCCCCAACGCAACAGCCGCACCCCTCGGGCGTGGAGAAAAAGCAACAACCGCTGCGGCGAAACTACCGCTGGGTGAGATGCAGCGACCCCGCTGGGGAAGCTTCGCTACGGCCCAAGACCGCATCGTGGGCGCTGCGGCCTGCCGCGTGTTGGCCATTTTCGTTGAGAAACACGTGGTCGCCCCGCCCGAGGATGCAGAGACTCAGGTAGCGGCAACTGAGGTCTTGGTTCAACACGTTCTGTCCGCAGCCGCCATGGTTGGCGCTTTGAAAGCCCTCCACCGAGGAACTGGGGGCGTCGGCCAACATGGGGGCATCGCCACGGGCGACGAACTCCATCGGGCGATATTTTCCGTTTTCGTCGACGAAGCCGAATTGATAGGCAAAACTGCCCGACATGTATATCTTCAGCGCCTCGAGCGCTTCCGGGGCCAGGCGGCCCAGTTCTTCCTCGGTCAGCACTTTCATCAACACCCTGCCGTGGAACACGTCGTCGGCGAGCTGGGTGCCGGGACAGAGGAGCCGTTCGGCCAAGACTTTGGGGTGGATGATCCCGCTGCTGGCGAGCTCGACCACAAACATCCCCGCGTTTTCGTGGTAGCCGATATGGGGCAATCCGCGACGATCGCGTTCAGCGTATTTGACCAGCGCGCCGCCGATCTCCCGGAGATTATCCTGACACTTCGCTCGGCGGGCCGCGTCGCGACTCTCGTGCAGCGCCGGCAAGAGCAGTGTGCCGAGGACCAGCACGATGCCCAGCCCCACCGCCAGATCGGCCAGCGACCATTGTCTGGATTTCGCGCTCCGCTCGCTAGATTCGCTCAGAGAAGCCGGCGTCGCACCCTCTGGAGAGGAACAACCGCCTTCTAAAACGGCCCCTTGCACGAACGAACAGGTGCGATGCACCAAGTCTTCGGGAGGACACTCGGTCCCCTGCGGGTCGGAGTTATAGGCCTCGATGCACTTCTTCAATCGTTCGAATTCGTGCTGCCAGGTGGGATCGTGCGCGAGATGGTGTTCGATCCGTTGCCGCTGCTCGGGGTCGGCGTCGTTGAACAGGTAGGCCAGGAGTTCGTCTCTCATCACAGCCGATCCTTGCTCGCCAAACAACACAAGCCTGCCACGGGGGTGACAGGCTTGCGAATTGTTATTGATGGTTGCGCGGCGAATGAGCCTCCTGGGCGACGTTTTCTCCACGTGGTCCAGGCTCCCGTTGGTCGCCTTGGGTTCTTTGACGGCGCAAAGACCAACAAGGGTAGGGGACGACGTTCAGCACTCGAAACAGACACCAGTGTGTCCAACGAGTCCAGGATTCGATTAGCGAGAACTGTGAGCCGGTGGATCGTGCCACGATCGGCCCAGTCGTTGAATGGCCGAATGAAGGCGACTTTTGACGGTTCCGACGGGAACAGACATCTCACTGGCAGCATCACGGTATTTCATCCCCCGAAAATAAACCAGTCTCACTGCGCTCTGCAGCGAGTCGGGCAATTTGTCGACCGCTTCGCGAACCCACTCGGCCCGTTCGCCACTTTCTGCCGCTTCGTACGGCGTCGAGTCGCCAGTCGCGACAACATCCATGAGCGTGCCCAGGTCTTCGCCGCTGGAGCGATGGGCCTGATCGAGGCTTAGTCGACGGTGCCGACGATTTCGGCGTTGGGCGTCGATGGCCTGATTCGTGGCGATCGTGTAGAGCCAGGGGCGAAACTTGCGGCCCGACTCGAACAGCTCGCGCTTTACGTGGACTTGCAGGAACGTAGTTTGAAAAACGTCCTCGGCCATTGTGCCGTCGCCGAGATAACGTCTCAGGTAATTATAAAGTTCGCGTTGGTAGCGCGAGACCAATTCGGTGAACAGTGCGGAGTTTTCACTCTCGCGGTAATCCAGGAGCAACTGCTCGTCGCTAAAACTCTGCAGTTGGGGCCCTGGCGTTCGATCCTCAGTCAGTACTTCCGTGGGTTGCTTCAACATTTCTACGAACTCCTCGTGGAGAGAGTTCGACGTATACCGGGAGAAAATCCTTTCTCCCTGCCGTCCAAGTTGGGATCCGTCGACCCTCGCATCTTAACATGTGCGCATCCATGGGTGACGGAGTTGCCGGCCAAAGCCGATGTCGGTGTAGAAAAGCAAGTTCCGTGCCACGCTCGACCAACCGATGCCGCACGCGGCGTGCAAGCAGTCTCCGAACTGCTTTGAAGCTATTGCCTTACGTAACGAGGGGACGTGTTGGTTCACACAAATCGTTAGATGTTTTCCGACTGCCATTATTGCAATATCTTCCACGAGAATGGCAGTCCGACCGTCCCAAGACTGGAATCGCTGTGATCGATTCCGCTACAAGTGAGCGATCTCGCCCTACCGCTAACAGGGGGGTATCAAGTCCCAATTGCCTACCGCCAATCGGAACAACCGCTTACGGTTTCGCAGGGAACACAGTCAAACCCGCGCCACCCGGTTGCCGCTCACGCGCCGGATGAGGCTGCGCATCTCCAGCACGTGGATCGTCGACAGCACTCGGTGCACCGGCAGGCCCGACGATTGGGCGACGTCGTCGATCAGCGAGCCCTTGGGGTCGATCGCCTGCAGCACCTTTTGTTCGACGTCGTTGAGCGTCACGTCGGCCGGCACGCGAATGGTCGTGCCGTCGTCGCGGCGTGTTTCGTGGGCCATGGGGCCGAGCTCTTCGAGCACGTCGTCGATCGACGAGACCAGCTTTGCACCGTCGCGAATCAGTTGATGCGGGCCGTACGACAGGCGGCTGTCAATTGGTCCCGGTACGGCAAACACTTCGCGGTTCTGCTCCCAAGCATGACGGGCCGTGATCAGCGCTCCCGAGCGGGCAGCCGCCTCGACCACGATCGAGCCGAGGGGAATACCCACTCTTTTGGACTACGAATAAAATAGAGTTGTCCGCAGCATTAGTGGACCGGTTTCGTCCTGAAAAAGTGAGGCTGGCTGGCCAACTGGCGCAAGAGCTGGCGTTGGTGGAGGAGTTACTAGCGAAGTACGCCAGTCGAGATGAACTGTTCAGTGCTTGCTGCGGTCAAGAGATGGTTGCAGGAGCCTGAGGCATGGCAGTGGGCTCATCGGTTGCGAAGTTGATAGGTGATCGTCATCCACGAGTATAACAGCGCGACAAGGGTGGCGAGAGTGATGGGCTGCTGGCCGAACGGCTGTACGTCGCTCAGGAATTGCAGCGAGACGAGAAGTGAGGCGATCGCCAGTAGAGCCAGAGAGACGTAGAGGCCGGGGTAGGCGCGGATGGGGCCGAAGGCGTGGAGGATCGGAACTCCACGGCGGGCCGCCACGGCGATCGTGACGACCACGGTGGCTATCCAGGCGTAGGCAACCTCGGGCAGGACAGGGCACAAAACAGCCTAGTTCGCTAGCAACTTCACGACCTCGGAATGGCCATTTCTAGTTGCGAAATCCCGCGCAGTGTCACCATCCAAGTCGCGAATAGTAGGATCTGCTTTGTGCTGCATAAGAATCTGCACAACTCTTACTTGTCCTTCAGCAGCCGCATGCATTAGGGCCGTGAACCCCTCACCGGTATCGACCACGTTGACGTCTGCGCCTTCATCAAGCAACAACTTTACCGTTTCCGCGTTGGCACTTGTTGCGGCAAACATCAGTGCCGTACGCCCCATAGCATCACGATGGCTCAGCAAAGCACCATGTTCAAGCAATAGCTTCACCACAGACGTATGGCCATTGAACGAGGCTAATAATAAAGCTGTACGCTGCTGCTCGTCTGCCGCATTGACATCCACCCCCGCCTCAATAGCCTGCCGCACCGATTCGACCCTTCCATGTAGTGCCACATCCAAGAAACCCGAAACATCGACGACGACTTCCTTGGTTTCGATGTTCGGTGCAGGCCCCTTCGATGGATCGGACTCCGCAACCTCCTCGTCGGTAGAGGCTTTCTTGTCGCTGATACGACTTGATTCATGCGATGAACCAGACATTTCGCCTGATGTTGACTTAGACGCCTGCTCGCAACCAGCAGAACCCAATAGCACGGTCACTGCACAGAGGATTAGCGATGACTGAGCAATACATATTCGGCAATGGAGTTTCTTCATACAGCCATCGTAACATTCCAACGCCCTTACTGCCATCTGCCAAATCGTCATTGTCTTCAACAGCAGGCAGAGTGGTCGTGGTCAAATGTGTTTCGTTGCTTCAGAGCAATCCACTGAGTTCCATGGCACGTGAGACCCAAGACGTTCAGCTAGTGCTCTTAGAATGCACCCAAGGAGGCTACGCACCCGTCCTCCACGCCTTCGCGTCTCAAGCCTGATGCCAGCGATTGGAAAGGCACTCAATCTCGGCGGGCTTCGGCAAAGAACACTTCAAGGCCGGCAACAACTGCCTTGGCCTGCTGCTCATGGTAGTCCGGGCTGGCAAGCCGAGTTTCGTCGCCAGGGTGTGACATGAAGG
>CAXMSB010000186.1:0-2538 GCA_964195615.1 uncultured Granulosicoccus sp.
GCCGTGAATGCGATCATGGGGCACGTCGATAACTCCATGGCCGGAACCTATCGCGAACGAATCTCTGATGATCGTTTGCAGAAGGTGACAGACTTTGTTCACAAGTGGCTGTTCACCGAGAAATCGGTAAAATGAGAAACCGCTGGGCTGGGGGTAGCTCCCTCCGAGGACCGGCCTGGGTCGCATGGTATCTCAATCCGCCATGCCTCGGGCCGGTCAGCCTAGCGTAGAAAAAGGATTGAGATCAGATGAGTAAAACATTGCGATGGCTGTGCACACCGCCGCTAGTTAGGAAGTTGCAGTATCCTCATCGGGCAGGAATCCCGCCGAACGTAAACGCCTTGCGGTTTCGTCCAGCGGAAACGAGCAACCTGGTATGATCTGCGCTCAGATCGCCCCTCCAGATTCGACGCCCAACTCAACAGTTTGGAACGCCGTTTGCCCTTTCAGCGAAGTGATTCCGCTAAGCGGACTTAATCCATACAATCGGACGCCCCACAGCCGAGGCCCGGGAGGCAGAGTGAAAAAGGTTCGAGAATGCTCTATAGAAAAAATGCCGCAGCAGGCGTTTCTGAGGGCGACCTTGATGCTCGGTTCAACTCGCTCTTGGTTCACTCCAACGTGAAGTCGAGCGGCGCATTCTGGTTCTCAGCCACCGTCTTTCTCAGAGAAGTTTTGGCTCGGGTGGTGTATTGGGCGGGTAAGACGAATTTGGGTGCGGGCACCGGATCGCTCTCCTTCCATCCCGCGGGCAAGTCGACCCCGACGGTGACAATGATACGGTATTCCCCAGCCGGCAACCGGCTGGTGTACTCTCCGCCGCGAGAGAGGGTTGCGGAGATCGGTCGACCGTTGGTAGGGAAAAACGTCAGCGTGCCGCTGCTGATGGCCTCACCCCGATACGAGACGCGACCGTGAATCGGGACGCCGTCCGAAGACCCGCCGCAACCCGCGGCACTGATCACGAGCAGCGCCAAAACAGTGGGACCTGCAGCTGATGCCGTGAAACTCATCAAGATTCGCCGGGCTCCATTCAGTCAGTCCCTATCTCCTCGCCATTGCGCGAGCCGAGGGCCAGATAGAGATCGGTGTCAATGTCGTCGCCGATGAACCTGATGCTCCCGTCGCCAAAGGAAAAGTTTGCGCCGCCCGTGTGAAAACTGGCGAAAGGAAGATCGTTGACAGAGATTGTCCGGGGCGTGCTATCGGGTACCTGCGGTCGATCTCCCAGGCGATTGTCATGGCCAATGTAGCAGCCCTGGTAGGGGTCATGATTGAGAGGCACTTTGTCGGTTAAGTTCTTGCAAGCGAAAAAAGCTGTGGATGGCTGTGGTCCCACTGGCGTGGTAGCCGGTTTTCCTCGAACGGCGGGGGGATCGGTTCGGCCTACCCAATAGGCGCCGATCATCCAGGTCCGAATTTGGTAGTTGCGTTCGCCGATCAAAAACGTGTGGCTCGTGCCATCGGTAACTTGTTTGAGAGCAACGGTCCAATCCATGATCAGGAGGCCGTCGTAATTGTTGGGACCCAAGAGATCGCTGGAGGATGGGTTTCCCCACACGCAGAAGTGACCGCCGGCCTTTGTTCTCGGGCAAAATCCCGTTCGGCTGTAATAAGAACCGCTCACGCCGGCGTAGCTCATAGCCTTCCTGTTCGCGTTGCCATACTTCTCGCGCTGGTTCTCCAAATCCGGATCGCTGGGGCAAAGGTACATCGGGGGCAGTAGCGAGTTCAACTCGTCCATAACACGATCGTAGGCATCGCGCTCCTCTTTGTATTTCGCCAATGCTTCTTCGCTGACAGTGCTCTGTTCAATGTAGGGTAAAATGTGCACCGGCCAGCCCAGCCCGCTTGCTTGTCTCTTTCGGGTGTTTACGCTCCCTGGTGGCAGTTCACCTTTCGCCGACTCGTAATTCAAACATGCCAGCGCGACATTCTTGAGATTGTTCTGACAGTGCAGTCGCCGGGCCGATTCGCGAGCAGCCTGGACCGCCGGCAACAGCAGCGCTACCAGAACCCCAATGATCGCGATCACGACCAACAACTCAACTAACGTAAAAGCCCGACGAGCAGGGCGATCCCGGGTGCGGCCAGAAAATATCATAACGTGCAGAATCGACATGCCATTCTCGACTGCTTAAACTGGGATTTCGCATTTGGAATTGCCTAGAACCACTCCAGGCTCGGAACCTCGCCTGTTGCAACAGCAGGCCCCAGTATCCGCGAAATGGCCGGAGGATGCCAGCAAGTTTACCGGCATTGGGGGCCGCAAACGCCCGAATCTGGCAAAACGCTAGGGTGCGGCGGTGAATCTGCCCGCCGTAGGAAACGGACGTTACGGAAAGTGCGGCGGATGTGCACGCCGCCGCACGATAACGGACGTTGCGGCGGGGCACTATCGAGTCGCAATCCGCCGTCTGCTCATTGCCAAGCAGAGTGCGGCTAGGGCTAGAGAATACGTGGTGGGCTCTGGGACCGAGGCGGCAAGCATGGCCTCGAATGATCCCGCGCCTCCATTGAATTCTTCGTAGGCATTTC
>CAXMSB010000187.1:0-3253 GCA_964195615.1 uncultured Granulosicoccus sp.
TTCCTGGAGATCGGCCACCCCGTATCAGGGAAGTGCGGATGAGGCTCGAAGTCGTGGTAATCGAGCGGTATGCAGTACCCGCCCCAATGGTTCGAAGTTCCGCCAAACATCCGGAGCCTGGCAGTAGACAGGTCATAGTAAGGGTCGCCAACCACTTCGCCCGCAAACTGAGCTTGTGATTCTCCTGTCCTGTGGCGGCCGCCTGCCTCGACCAAAATTACGTCGAAGCCCTTCTTTGCGAGGGCGACTGCGGTTGTCATACCGGCAGGACCGGAACCAATCACACAGACACGAGTTCGAAGCACCGCGCCGCTTTCAAGCGCCGAGACGTCGACGAACACGGCTAGTGATCTCGTTCGTTGAGGATCCAGCCACCGCGATCCGAGCTAGACCTCGAACCGACGGGCAACCAAGTGCACGAGGCAACCAGCAACGCAGCGATCGTTACGTTGAACTCTCGCCGAGTCGAAAAGTAACCGACGCTCTCTTCGCGTGCGTTCTTCATGGTGTTCATCCTGCTGTTCCCTCTAGACCACATGTCGAGCTGGATACTCGAACTCGTTCAGCTTGCATTCAACTTGCTCTTGCCTTCGACTCATGTGGTACTGATCGGGCAAACCTAGTCTATCTACAATCGTTTGCCAGCGATGTACGTGGTCATTGCCCTCCAAAGACCGCCTGACGTTCCGGGCACTGATCTCTCGGAGCCGATCTGACTCTCTGTCTAGCTTTTGCAGGATCTCTGAGGCGTTCGGGCATTCAAAAGGCATTTCGATGACGGAGTCCTCCCAGCCAAGATACTCGTCAAAATCAGGCCTCGATTGACGTGACCCCAGGATGACGCAGCCAGCTGCGAGACCTTCGAAATAGCGCAGACCAAACTCCAACTGTCCCCCGCTATCCTCAAATGCCACCTTCGCGAAGTGGCACAAGAAATACCTCGACCTCTTCAGAATATTGGCGTAGCGAAACCGATGCTCCGAGGGCGAACGAGCTTCGCGGGTGCCTTTCTCAGTGTCGAAGAAGTAGAAACCGTCGATCCGTTTCACGTACTGGAACAGGCTCTTGTGTGTGGCCTCGGCGATCTTTCCGAGGTTCGTGATGTCGATTGGCCGAAGTGAGGGCTCCGTCACGGGCGCAAACCCCAGCGTATCAACGCCAGGCGGCAGGTACATGACATCAGGACTCTTTAGTTCTTCGCGCAGCTTCTCGGCGGTGTAGTACATCGAACAGAGAACCAAATCGAACTGCTCGAGCACACGGAGCATTCCGCGAAGCCGAGGGATTTCTCCTATCCAGAGTTCGTGTATCCAGCAGATCGCGTAGCGCGACTTGCGTCGCCAGTCTTTCACTGCGCCAAGCAAGGCTAGATCACGTGCATTTCCCACAGACGCAAGCAGCACCTCATGTTCATCCACTTGTTCTACGGCGAAGACGTTGTCGAAGATTCCGCCAAAGGAACCAGTATGGGCCACGCGAGCTTTGATTTTCAGGCCAGCCTGAATCGACGGACTCAGGCGAGGAGCATAGAGCCTTGTTCCGGGAAAGGCCTTGCGGAGAACATCCTCGAATTCGTATCCGCAACACCGTGACACGTGAGTAGACAACCCGCGCTGAGAAAGTATGGCTAGATTCGGATTCATACACTTCCTAGGAAACTTCTCCGGACGGATGAACCCGTCAAGGCAAATGTATCTCTGCGGGAGTCCTGTAGCAAAAGCGAGACTTTGGTGTCGTTACTCTTGGGCGGGACACATGCCGCTGATCTAGCCCCCAAAAGTTGAGCCATTGAAGAAGTCCCATGCTGGACGCCATGCTGGGTCAGCTCAGTCGTCGTTCGATCTCGTCGCTTAGCCGCAGCGACAACTGCACGATGGTCAGTGTTGGATTGGCATACCCGCCCGAAGGAAAGACGGACGAACCACCCACATAGAGGTTCCGGTTTCCATGGACACGAAGGTTTCGGTCTACGATGCCCTGATCGGGGCTGTCGCTCATTCGAGTCCCCCCCATGTGGTGCCAAGCTCCCATGGTTTTCTGGGGCGTCATCGGGACGTCGTCGTCGACCAACCATTCCATCAGACGGACCCTACCTAGCTCACTATTCGCGATCTGGCGCGCGAACTCGTTAGCCGTGAGCACGATCGTCCTTCTATCAGCCTCGCTCTTCTTCCAATGCAACTTGACTCGAGGGATACCGAGGCCGTCCGACTTCGTGGAATCAAGCGCTACGTGGTTCTCAAAACGCGGCTCTTGTTCCCAGTGGCTGCTTCGAATTCGGGCACCGCAGACCAGCTCCTTATCCAGCAAACCCATGAGGCGCTCACCGAGAGCGGGCGCATAGCATAGCAAATCTGCGATTAGTCCCTTGGTTGTCGAGTACGCCTGCTCCACAACGCGTACACCAGCGTTAAGCACGCCCAGGTGGTATTGGGCCTGTTTGGTCAGTGCAAAAAATGCCCGCCCATCGTCGAAGAACTCGGGCCCTCCCTCTAGAAGGAAGTCGCCCAGGTTCGCATGTGGATGCTCCATCCAATAACGGCCGAGCGTGCGACTATCCTGAACTAGGCGGCCTCCGCTTCGTTGATTGATCCATAGTAGGAGCCTCGAGTTTTCGATTCCGCCCGCGCAGAGAACGAAACACTCAGCGTCAACCGAGAACTCAGGCCCATCGGTCGCTACGACCGCGCTCTTGATCGCGTGATCCTCGAGTCTCAAGTCAGTCAACACTGAATTCAGACAAACCCGCAAGCGATCGCTACTCCGACAGAATTCATCATATTTTTGACCGAAATTCACGGGAGGGCTGAACTGAAATTGGATTCGCCGTAGCGTCGGCGTAACCAGCTCCTCCTCGAAACGGTTCGGTATCTCGAGTACCTCGCAGGCACCTTCCAAGTAAGGATCCAGGTCACTTCTAGAGATCGGCCACCCGGTTTCAGGAAAGCGCGGATGAGGCTCGAAATCGTGGTAATCAAGAGGGGCGCAATATCCGCCCCAATGGTTCGAGCTTCCGCCAAACATTCGAAGTCTGGCGAAGGAGAGGTCATAGTAACGGTCGCCAACCACTTCGCCTGCAAACTGAGCTTGTGATTCTCCTGTCAAGTGGCGGCCGCCTGCCTCGATCAAGATGACGTCGAAGCCTTTCTTCGCAAGAGTGACCGCGGTTGTCATGCCGGCAGGACCGGAACCAACGACACACACGCGAGCTCGAAGCACCGCGCCGCTTTCGAGAGCCGAGACGTCAACAAAC
>CAXMSB010000188.1:0-13254 GCA_964195615.1 uncultured Granulosicoccus sp.
CCCAGCTACGGGTCGTGAAACCGATCTTCCGCTGGGCGGCCACTTTTAGTTCGGCCGCGTACTCGTCGCCGATCGCCAGCCAGAACGTACCGTACGGTTTCAGCACGCGATGCACTTCGGCGATCCACTTCTGGCACCACGCGATGTATTTTTCGTCGTCCTGGCGGTCGTCGTATTGGTCGTACTCGTAGCCAATGTTAAATGGCGGATCGGCGAACACCAGATCGACACTGACGGCGTCCACCTTCTGCATCAATTGAAGGCAATCGCCCTGATGGATCTTCCCTGACTTGAGTGACATGGCGGGTTTCAGATTTGGGATTGCAGATTGAAGACCGATGGGCGCATGTTCATGCTGCGGTCATCGTAGCGATTCTGGGCAGTGCCTTCAAGCAGTCGCGCTAGATTCCCAGTTTCTAGCTGAAAGAAGTGCCCGCTAGGTCGCGGCCCGTAGTTCGGCCAGTTGCTGGGCCGTGCCGACCAGGCGGTCCCAGTGTTCGTGGATGTACTCCGGCGGGCCGCCGACTTGGGCCATGACGACGGCCGCGTTTTCGGTCGGCACCATTTCGATCGCGTTCCACGGACAGACCAGCAGCTCGTAAGGATTCGATTTCTTGCCGGGAATGTGTACGCACACTTCGCAACCAACGCACCGTTCGAGATCGATTTCGCACCACTGCTGCGTACCCTTCACCGCGCCGCGATTGATCGTCTTCAGCTCGATGCAATCGACCGGGCAGACTTCGATACACGATTCGCAGCCCGTGCAGTTGTCGGCGTTGATGATCGCCAACTCCTTGGGCACCTTTTTTCGGGGAGCCTTTTTTTGTGCCATAGCTGAGAACGATCAGAATGAGAGAGGTCAGAAATCAGGGGACACGCCAGGATAGCCGCGATCTGACAGATCACCGGGGCGGCCTCCAGTATGCAGAGTCCCACGATACTACCTTACTATCGGCCCCCAGCCAAGCGGGGCTGAAGGGTTCTGAAGCGATCTCGCAGCGGGAGCCTCCACCCGCTAGAGTAGCCTCCCAGGGCACCTGTCTGCACCTCCCCAAGGTTCTATCCGCCGATCGCTCCCATGAAGAAGTTGCTGCGTCGACAGAATTGGCCGGAGCTTGCCGTGTTGGCCACCATTGCCGCTACTTTGGTGCAGCTCCACCGGCAGGGCCAGCCGTGGTGGTGCGAATGCGGCCGATGGTGGCCCGGGACGCTCGACGCCTTCAGTTCGCACACCTCTCAGCATCTGGCCGATCCTTACAGTCTCACCCATCTGCAGCATGGGCTGGTCCTGTTCTGGCTGGTGGGCTGGGCAGCTCCGAAGTGGAAATGGCCCTGGCGGTGCTGGCTGGCGGTTGCGATCGAAGCCGGCTGGGAGCTGTTGGAGAATTCAAAACTCATCATCGACCGCTACCGCCAGACCACCGCGGCGCTGGGCTACAACGGCGACTCGATTCTCAACAGCCTGGGCGACATTCTCTTTTGTTACGCGGGATTGCACGTGGCGCAGAAGCTGGGCTGGCGAAACACCTGGCTGCTGTTCTTCGGAATCGAAGCCACGCTGCTGCTGACCATCCGTGACAGCCTGCTGCTGAACGTCTTGATGCTCTGCGTCGACATCCCGTGGCTCAAGGCTTGGCAGGCAGGTGGCTGACCGCTCGTTTGTCGCGGTACCTCAACATTGTCGATCCCAACAGTCCCAACAGCGCCATCAGACAAGTGCCGGGTTCGGGAAGCGGGTTGCCGGTCGCGGAACCGTCCGCTATCGCCTGTGAAAGAATCATGGATTCCAAGGCGAGCTTGGTTGCGGAAGCATCGAGTAGCCTTCTAACGGACGATCCTTGAGCGATCGACTCATCACCAAAAGTCACGAAATCAGCGACAGCTACGCTAGACAATTCATAATGCGTTAGAGAACTCCCTTCCGAGGCAAGCTGCAAGACTCCATCGAAAGAGACGACTTCCCAGGTCAACGCTCGGTAGCGAAAGGGAAGGGAAAGATCAATGGTCTCACGTGTGTATATCTCATTGAGTTCTATGAGAACAGGTTCTTCCCCGACTGGTTCACTGACGACAGATTCATCAAGGGCTGGGTCACGAACGATGGACTCTTCGGCGACAGGCACTTCGACAACTGGATCTTCAACAACAGATACTTCCACAACCGGCTCTTCAAAAACGGGATCCTCAGCGACGGGATCTTCATTGACAGGTCCCAGGAAATCAGGGTCGTTGCTTGGCGCCGGCTCGCTGGACTCATAGCCGTTTCTGAAGGCGTCGGCGACCGACATCTCCCAGGCGCCGTCTGCGGTAGCCGAGAGTTCAAAACTCTGTTGAATGAATCGCCCTTCGCTCTTGCGAGCCAAGTGCCCGCTTAGCACTCCCTCGCTACCGTCTGGAATCGTGAAACGAGCGATCTGAAAATCGGTTTGCGGGCCATCATTACTCGCGTCGAACCAAGCGGTATCGAGGCCTTCCAAGAAGTCGAACCCGTCACCAGCAATGGCCGTGCTGCCGGGGGTGGTCATCCATGAATCCGCGCTAAGCGCTGGATCCAGCAGGCTGGTGAGCACGGGATCAGAACTCACGGGGCCAGTGTCCGATCCCAAGGCGTGATTGTAGATTGGCAAGGAAATGTCCTTCAAAGCCACGAGCAAAATATCGCTGGCCGTACTGACGGAGACGTCAAGGACCGTACCGCCTGGCACACCCGCGGCCATCTCTTCGCTGCTGACCCGACGCGAGGTCGTGTTGAAGATCGACGACAAGACCGGATCTCCCGTCGGAGGTGGCAATGTCGGAGGATGCAATTCGGGAGGAAGAGTTGGCGGTAATGATGGCGGAAGAGTCGTCGGATTCTCTGGCAGTCGATTTACTGGTGGAATGATCGGATCCAGAGTGGACCAGTTAAAACCGCCCGACGAGTCGACCGCAAACTGGAACGGATGAACTTTGGGACCATTCTCGCCTCGCAAATGGAAGTTGCCCTGAAAGTTTGCCGACGAGTTGGAAGGAATGGTTAGACGACCGAAATGATAGTCGGACAAGCCTCCGAGATTTTCCGTGTCAAACCAGGCAGTGTCCCCGCCGGCGGTCATGGAAAAACCGTCCCCCACAACCGCCGTGGAACCTGGAGTAGCGAACCAGGAATCTGCCCCAAGCGCCGGAAACGACGAGACGAAGTCGGGCATGGGCGCCCCGGTGTCGCTGCCAAGCGGGTGCTGAAATAGCGACGGGGCTATTTCGTTCATGCCAATCAGCAGGAGGTCTTGCTCGGTGTCGGCGAACAGATCGAAAACCGTGCCCGCTGGTGCTCCACCGGCGATCTCCGCCTCGGATACCGGTCGGGAAAAGACGTCGAACGATGGCGATTGCGACCAGACGGGTCCCACACCCGCCAGCAGAATGACTGTAGACCAAACGGCAAGTTTTGACATGAACTGCACTCCTCGATTTCGGGCCCATCCCGGGAGACACTCAAATGTGCCTTGCGCTGGCGCTCGCTCCGCAAGTCTCGCAGCCATAACGAGTTGCGACTTATTCACTGAAGAAGCACTCCTCCCCCATTAGCGTTGGCCGGAAGTTCTTGGCGATGTCACGATATTTCTGGAAATAGAGAAAAGATTGTGACCGTGTCACTTCGTCTGGGAAACCCCCCTCTCTCTGAACTACTCCAGTGTGACGTCAACCATCATGTCGGCCGCGACTTGTTCCAGGGCTTCTCGGAGCGCCTCCGCCGAAATGTGTGCTGGCAGCCTCAGCTGAGCGTTGGCGCGGAACAACGCCTGACCCGTGTTGGGGGCGTTGGTACACTCGGTGTTGAGCTCTTCGACGTTCACCCCATGAGCGGCCAACACCTGGCTGATCTCGCGAATGATGCCGGGGCGGTCTTGGCCCACCAGCGACAGTTGCACGGGCGGGGGCTGGCCTTCGACCGGTGTGGCCGAGTTGGGATGCACGACCGACTCCAAACCAGCGCCGGCCAAGTTCTTCAGTGCCGTGGTGAGCGGCTCCGCCTGCTCGGCGGCGACCTCCACGCGCAAAATACCGGCAAACTGCCCCCCGAGGTGCGCCATCCGGCTTTCCACCCAATTCCCACCATGCTCGGCCACCACCTGGGCGAGCGAATCGACCAACCCGGGTCGGTCTTGGCCGAGAATTGTCAGCACGAGCGAGGTTTTCGACATGGGTAGTTTCCGGATGGGGTTTCTTTTCAGTTTACCGATTGCCGACGGACCGCCAAGTGCTTAAACGAATTGGTGGAATCTCGACATTCCGGGTGGCCGGGGCTAAGTCCCGAAGAGCGTGCCCCGGTAAACGTGGCGCACCGGGGCACGCTGGCGCTTTGCCCCGGGCACCCCAAGCACCAGCTAAGCAACTAGCTGCATGACCACCAACATGGGCCAGTCGACGTACTTCTCGGCACGCGGATATCGGCTGGCGAACTCTTGGTCGGGAGCAACCTCTTGGACGTCATCGATTCGCAAGCCTGCGCGAATCGCTCCCATCAACAGATCACTCAATGAATGGGCGATACTGCCGGGCTGAACCAACTCACCCGACTGCGGATCGGTAAAACGTGCCTGGCTGCCGCGGAGAAACATGGCCGGATGCATCGCAGAGACAACCGCCCGGCCTCCCGGCCTCAGCATCCGCCAAGCATCCGCAAAGAAGAGCTCCAAGTCGCGCAAGTGCTCCAGCACTAGGCCGCTGACAATGAGATGGAACTGCCCGGGAGCGAATGGCAGCGGGTCGTGGAGATCATGCTGCAGAAAACTGACGGCCTCCGCCCCTGCTTTGGTGCGCGCCTCGGCGAGCATCCCCGCGGAAAGGTCGACCGCGACAACAGCAGCGCCCGTCTTGGCCAACCACAGAGTGTGTCGACCCGTGCCGCAACCCAGGTCGAGAGCATTGAGCCCCGACGGGTCACCGATCGCCGCGCGGACAATCGGTTCTTCGAGGGCCAATAGCGGATTGGCGTCGTGATCGTAGACTTCGGCCCAGCGGTCGTAGCCGGCTTGCACGGCGGAAAGGTCGTCGGAAGAAGCAGTTCGTGTCATCGATTCGTATCCACGTGTCATTCCAAGAGCCTGCCCTGAGTCTCTCGAAGGGTCCGCCGAGGAATCTCTGTCGCAGTGCGAACTGGCACAACCAAGGAGATCCTTCGGCAGACCTCAGGATGACAATCTCTCAACGGCTGCTACGGGATCACTTCCCCCCGCACGATATCATCAAACGTCTGCCGAGCGCGGATGAGGTTCGTCCTGCCGTTTTCGACGAGCACTTCGGCGGCCAGGGGTTTTGAGTTGTAGTTGCTGCCCATCACGGCACCGTACGCGCCGGCGCAACCGATTATCAGGTAGTCCCCGACCGCGGCCTCGGGAAGCGAGCGGGTGCTGACGAAACCGCCTTCGGCTTGGGTGAAGATGTCGCCCGACTCGCAGAGGGGGCCGCCGACGACGACCTCCTGGTGCCGGGCTCGGGGACGAGCCGGCTCGCTGGCAGCGTGGCAGACCGCCATGGGGTGGTAGGCGCCGTAGAGGATGGGGCGGGCCAAATTATTGAAACCGGCGTCGACCAAGTAATACAGATTGTCGCCCATCTGCTTGACGGCGCGAATTTCGGTGAGCAGGCTGCCGCTTTCGGCGGCCAGGTAGCGGCCCGGCTCGATCTCCAGACTCACCGGATGACCGAATTCTTCGGCAAGCTGCTGCCGGTTGGCGTCCCACAGGGCGAAGTAACCGGCAACGTCGAGCTCCTCGTCTTCCTCGCGATAAGGCGTGGGCAGTCCGCCGCCGGCGCTGATCGACGTGACCGTGGGCCCGACCGCTGAAGCGGTTCTCGCCATCGCGCCGCAGACTTGGCTCAGGTGTTTCAGGTCGGTGCCGGAGCCGATGTGCATGTGCAGACCGCTAACGGTAAGCTGATGCCGCGCGGCACGTTCCAGGCAATCGCCCAACTGATCGTGCCAAATGCCGTGCTTCGACTGCTCGCCGCCGGTGTTCGTCTTCTGGCTATGGCCGTGGCCGAAGCCGGGATTGATCCGCAGCGTGATTTCCCGACCCGGGGCGCGCTGGCCGAGTTGGTCGATCATGTCGGGCGAGCCGCAATTGACCGGGATGTCGTGTTCGACCACTAGGTCGAGGGTCTCGGAATCGAGAATGTCGGCCGTGTAGAAGATCTCGGGGGGCTCGCCGGGACCGGCACGAAAACCGGCCGCCAAGGCGCGGCGAATCTCGTTCGCACTCACCGCATCGACGACCACTCCGTGACGCCGCACCAGATCGAGAATCGCCAGGTTGGAGCACGCCTTCTGGGCATAGCGCACCGTGTCGAACGCCGCCAAATCTTGGATCCGCTTGACGACGTTTGCCGCGTCATAGACAAACACCGGCGTACCAAACTCCCGGGCCAACTCGCCAACCGAGCAGCCGGCGATCTTATCGATAAGCGTGGGAAATCTTTCCATTTGCATCGTCATCTTGTGTGGACCTAGAAGCCGGGCTTCTTTACGGGTTCTGCCAGACGCCCAAGTATAGCAAAGCGGGCACCAGCCGCTACATGCGACCAATGCCCGCTGAATTGACAAATCCTCCCTCGCCGAGGTTCGGCCGGGGAGTCGGTTAGAAACCTTGGCCTGCGCCGGCGGCTTCCATTTGCTTCTGCATGACAGCCGTGCCGATCGCTCGCAGGACGCCTTCCTCAGCTTCGATTCGAGTGCGGATGCCGTTGGGGACGGTCTGCGCAACAATGCGCACATGATCGCGGCCCGCGGCTTCGCTGCTCAACATGGCGGCAATCGCTTCCACGGTTGGCTTATCGCTCGGATCGGCGAACTCGACGGCCATTTCCATGATCTTCTTGAGCGAAACAGTCATCTCCATCGGCGGTATCGATTTCTGCGGCTCGGCGACCGAAGCGTCGATCACGCTCTTGGCAAGGTCCAAGCAGTCGCGTCCCGCGGCGAAATAGACCGACTGCTTGCCGATGCCAACGGCCAGATCGACCGTTTCGCCAAACAGCTTTCGTTGCTCTGGCTCCTGCTCGGGGACCGGGACACTTATTGTGTGGAAGCTCACGTCGCCGTGGCTCTCGGCATTCCACTGAATGCCAGGGAACTCTTTCTCCTGCTTGATCGCTTCCTCGATTTTCTTTAGTCCGCTTTCCACCTTGGCGGGATCACCGATGAAACCACCCGCGACAAAGGTCAGGGAGTCGGGCGCCAAGTTGAGCACCGCGCCGCCATCCATCATGCCCGCCTTCAAGGTCGCTTGAAAGGCGTCGAGAAAATCGTCCATGGCGCTCTCCACTGCCTCGCGTGCTTCGGCACTGGGCAGATCAGATTCTTGCCCCAGGGCGATCTTCATCTGATTGCGAATCGGTTCGATCATCTGGTCGACCTGCGCGATATCCGCCTCACTCATCTTCGAGGCAAAAGACATCATCATCGCGGCGTCCGGCTGGAAGAAGCCCGCGAAGTTAGTCTTGGCATCACCATTCAAGGCAATCTGCTCGGCCAGCTTCGTATCCGCGACCGCCGTATAGACGAAGTCGAGATAGGCGCGCTGCTCGGCGCCGTCGAGCGCCAGACCAATGGTCACCTCATCAATGTCGTTGATTAGTTGCTTCAATTGCTCAACCTGAACGGCAGTCATTTCCTTACGGGCTTCAAACTGCTCGTCGGTCTCGTTGGGAAGTTTCCGGAGACCGGCCTGCATACCCATTTCCAGCTGCATGACGGCCATCTGGCGGAAGGCCTCGGGGATGTTTTGCACGTGAACACGCGCCCCGAGGTCATATTCTTCAGAAATCACCGAGAGTAACTTCGTCGGATCTTCGGGCAGATTGTCAAGAAACTGCTGCATGGGAGAGGCGAACGCCCAGCCGTTGGCCTCGCGGATGAAAATCGTCTGATTGGGAGCGATCACTTTCGTAATGCCGTCTCCGATGTCTTCGCTGGTCAGGCCGAACAGTTGTAGTGGCATGAGTAGCTTCTTCAGATCGGTCACGGGCAGACAGACCGCGCCACCGAAATCGGCGCCGTTGGATTGAATCACAACTCCGATCGGCTTGGTCGTTTCGAGCCCCTGGACGTAGCCCATGATCATCGGCTCGATCATCGCGCCCAGATCGGGCTGACCAGCCATGCTACCGGCGAAGTTGATGTCTTCCACGAGCGCGTCGTACCCCGACAGCGCAACAACGGCCACAGTTTTCATTTCTCCAGCCGACTGGGCTTGGGCGTAGCCCACCAGCGATCCATAACTGGCAACCAAACAGCACGCCGCGATCAGCGACGCCTGCAAAGAAGACCACCAACGACGTTTGCAAATACTCACGATCATTTCTCCTCTCTCGAACTTGTGATCTGGCTTCATGCATCGCCACGAGGGCAAGTCTGTTCTACGCGAAGCACTTCGATAGGGTTCCTACGGATCTTGGCGCACCGGGTGCGGCAAGCCGACAGTTATACTGTCATTCGCCGATCAGCACGAGATTATTGCCGGCAAATGGGGGGGGAATACCTGCAAATCGGCGAACGGCAGGATTAGAACGCGGATGAACGCGAGAATGAAGGGCAAAGAGGGCCCTTTAGCGCTCACGATATGTGATGCGGCCCTTGGTCAGATCGTAGGGAGAGAGCTCGACCCGGACCTTGTCGCCGGGGACAATGCGGATGAAGTGCTTGCGCATCCGCCCCGCCACGTGGGCGTTGACGATGTGTCCGCCTTCGATTTCCACGCGAAAACGCGTGTTTGCCAGTGCTTGGGTGACGACGCCTTCGACTTCGAGGGCCTCTTCTTTTTGCTTTGTCATAGACTCTTCTGCTTGATGTTTCGTGGGAGGTGCCGCTTGGCCTCAATATCGGTCCAGAACACGCAAGTCTAACATATTCTGGCACTTGCGTCGAGTGAAATCGAGGCCGGGCAGAGGAGAACACACATGTCATCCCGAGGTCCGCCGAGGGATCTCGGTGGCCTTGCCAATCCGGATTGCGACGGAGATTCCTCGGAGGACCTCGGAATGGCAGAGAGGCAAGAAGCGACGTCGCATTTCTCCCGAGGCCATCCAGAGTCGCAAAGGGGCCGTCTGGGCCCCATTTATCACTCGAATCGGCCCATTTTCTGGGGTATTCCTGCTGCGACCCGACCACGATACCGTTTGACGTAACTCGTTATTCCAAGACAATGTATGCTTAGGGGGAAACAGAAGCATGTCAGAGCAGCCGTCGCCAGGCGGAGACTGCATGCATATCGGCCAGATCCGGGGCCTTTCACGCAGCACGGTTTGCAGTGACCACATCTCCCTACTCCAATCCTTCACAGACCCCCCCTTCTCAGCAATCGACTGGCTCGGCTGACGAAGACGCAGTGCTGCGCGCCAAGCAAGAAATTCAGGGCCTGGTGCAGGAGGTGGTCGAGCTTTCTCGCTCCGACGTCGAGCCGGCCGAGTTTTATGCCGCACTGATGGACAAGACAATCTCCGCCCTGGCGGCCGTCGGCGGAGTGGTCTGGATTCAGGCGGAAGACGCCCCGCTGAAGTTGGAATACCAGGTGAACCTCCGCCAAACCGGATTGGCCGAGAGTGAAGAAGCTCAGATCCAACATGGTCGACTGCTGCAACAGGTGATGGAAAAAGGCGAGCCCGCGCTGGTGCAGCCGCACTCGGGCACGGGCGCCGCCGTCGAAGGCGAGGAAGATGCCGCGGCGAACCCGACCGACTTTCTGCTGGTCGTCGCACCAATCAAGAGCGATCGGGGCGTCGATGGGCTGGTCGAAGTCTTTCAGCGTACCGGCGCGCGACCGACCACGCAGCGCGGCTACCTGCGATTCCTCGCTCAGGTCTGCGAATTGGCCGGCGAGTACGTCAAGACGCGTCGGCTGCGGCACTTCGCCACGAAACAAACTCTCTGGGAACAGCTCGAAGCGTTTACCTCGCTCGTACATCGGGCGCTCAACTCCCGCGAGACAGCTTACACGATCGCCAACGAAGGTCGTCGGCTGGTTGGTTGCGATCGCGTGACCGTCGTCCTGCGAAAAGGGACCAAGTACGACGTCTCCGCCATCAGCGGGCAGGATACCTTCGACAAACGCTCGAACGTCGTGCGGCTGCTGCGCAAGCTGGCCACGGTCGTGGCCCGGACGGGCGAGGACCTGTGGTTCTCCGGCGACACTTCCAACCTGGCCCCGCAAGTCGAAAAGGCGGTCAACGACTACGTCGACGAATCGCACACCAAACAAATTGCCGTGCTGCCGCTCCGCGAAGCTGATTACGAAGAGGACAAGCCAGGCGAGCCGAAAAAGAAGAAACGCGAGAACATCCTCGGCGCGCTAATCATCGAGCAACTCGTCGACAGCCAGCAGCCGGAGGGCATGCTGCAGCGGATCGACGTGGTGAGCCGCCACAGTAGCACCGCGCTGACCAACGCCCAAGAGCACGAGAGTTTGTTCCTGTTGCCGTTGTGGCGGCTCCTGGGGAAAGCCCATGTGTTGGTCACGGCGCGCAACTTGCCGAAGACGGTTCTTGCCTCGGTGGCCATCCTCGCCGCGGTGCTCGCCCTTTGTTTCGTGCAGTACGATTTTACAGTGGTATCCGACGGCAAGCTGTTGCCCGAGGTGCGGCGCGACGTGTTCGCCGGCATCGACGGCATGGTCGAGGAAGTGCCTGTCAAACATGGCGACCTCGTCACGAAAGGCCAGGTGCTCGCCCGCCAGCGCAGCGTGGAACTTGAGGAGCAACGGAGCCAGCTCGACGGCCAATTTGCCGAGACACTCAAAGAAATCAATTCGCTCGACCGACAGCGCAGAATGTTCGATCGTAGCCGGTCTGAAGAGAGTGACATCGAGGAAATCATCGGCCGAATTCGTCAGCTTCAAGAATCTCGATATGCTCTGGACGAGCAGCTCGCGTTGTTGGAAGAGAAAGAAGAACTCCTGACGGTCACCAGCCCGATCGACGGTAAGGTGATCACCTGGAAAGTCCGCGAGCTGGTCGAGAATCGCCCGGTTCGCAAAGGACAGCGGCTGATGGAAATTGCCGACCCCTCGAGCCAGTGGGAACTAGAAATCTACGTACCTGAGGCCAAGATGGGACACGTCGTCGAGCGGCTGCAGACGCTGCGGGCCGACGATCCCGAGGCGCAGCTTGAACTGACCTTCATTCTCGCCACCCATTCCGACGAGAAGTTGCAGGGGCAGGTTTACGAGATCGACACCAGTGCCCAAGTGCAAGGCGAAAGCGGCAACACGGTACGAATGGTCGTGGCCTTCGAGCAAGAGGATCTCAAGAAACTAGTCGCCGACCCGGCCAATGAATTGAAGGTGGGCGCCGACGTCAAAGCGAAAATTCTCTGTGGCCGCCGGGCGATCGGCTACGTGTGGTTCTCCGACTTGTTCGAGTTCGTCCAGTCGCGGATTCTGTTTCGGTTTTAGGCCAGGGGCTACTGCAGCCAAGCTACTGGCTTCAAGGAGCATAAGAAATGAGTGCCATTCGATTATTAATCACCCTGGGACTGCTGCTACCGGTGAGCAGCGCCGACCGGTTGCACGTCGATGAAGACGGCAATCCGGTGCTCGATGGGTGTCGAATCGAACTTATCGGCGAAGATGAGATCCGCATCCCCGCCCAGGAATCGGGCGTACTGATCGAGATGCCGGTGAAAGAGGGTTCGCGAGTATCCAAAGGCGATCTGCTGGCCACGGTCGACGATCGCGAAGCCAAGGCCGCCGTTACTGTGGCAAGATACGCGCTGCAATCGGCCGTACAACGGGCCAATGAAACCATCGAGATTCGATACGCTCAGGCTGCCGAGGCAGTGGCCAAAGTCGACGTGGAACAGGACGAAAAAGCCAACCTAGACCACCCCGGTGCGATCCCCGAAATCGAGATCCGACGCAAGAAACTCGACCTGGAGCGGTCCACGCTACAGATCGAGAAAGCTCGAAAGGACCAGATCCTGGCTCGCTTGGAAGCCAAAACCAAGATGGCCGAACTAGAAGCGACAGAGATGGCCCTCGAGCGGCGAACCATTCTCGCTCCCTTCGACGGCGAAGTCGTCGACACCTTTCGACACCAGTCGGAATGGGCCAACCCGGGCGATCCGATCTTAAAACTCGTGCGATTCGACACGCTGCACGTCGAAGGGTTCGTCAACGCCGAGCAGTACGACCGGAGCGATGTGCAGGGCAAGCCGGTTACTGTGATGATCACCCGGGCACGGGGACGCGAGATCAACATGCAAGGCCGTATTGTCTACGTCGACCAAATAGTGGGTCCACACGGAGACTACCGAGTGCGGGCCGAGGTGAAAAACAAACTCGAAGGCGACAACTGGCTCATTGAACCCGGACGGTTCGTCCGCATGACGATTCATTTGAAATAGGAAGTTGTTAGTTGCTAGATGTTAGTTACTAGCGACTGGCAACTGGCAACTCTTCCCATGCCCACGCTGGCCGATAGCATTGTTTCTAGTTCTTCGCGGAAGCTCGCGATCCGCGTGCGGCCCGATCTCAAAGCGCGGCGACAACGCTATCAAGGCCGCGTTTACTGGGTAGTCAAGGAGCCGGTCGGTCTGCAGTACTATCGGTTCGAGGAAGAAGAATTTGCCATTCTGCAGATGCTCGATGGCCAATCGAGCTTGGAAGACATCGCCGAGCAATTCGAGGCCGAGTTCCCCCCGCAGACGATTCGCGTCGAAGAACTGCAGAACTTTGTCGGAATGCTCCATCGCAGCGGACTAGTGCTCACCGACGCCTCGGGCCAGGGGGTGCAACTCAAACAGCGTCGCGACGAACGCCGCCGCAAGGAAATCATCGGCGCGGTGAGCAACGTGCTGGCGTTCCGCTTTCGGGGATTCGATCCTGAGCGGATTCTCAACGCACTATACCCGTCGGTCAGCTGGTTTTTCTCCGTGCCCGCGATGATCTGCTGCCTCGTGTTGGCAACTTGCGCGCTGACGCTGGTGACCGTGCAATTCGACATCTTCCAGTCGCGCCTGCCTTCGTTCCAGTCGTTTTTCGCGGCGCAAAATTGGCTCTTGATCGCCGGGGTGTTGGGGGTCACCAAAGTGATCCACGAATTTGGCCACGGTCTGTCGTGTAAACATTTTGGCGGCGAATGTCACGAAATGGGCATCATGTTCCTGGTGCTCACGCCTTGTCTGTATTGCAACGTCTCCGACTCGTGGATGCTGCCCAATCGCTGGCATCGCGCGGCAATCGGCGCGGCCGGGATGTACGTGGAAATCGTGATCGC
>CAXMSB010000189.1:0-20267 GCA_964195615.1 uncultured Granulosicoccus sp.
GAGATGGCCCAGTTCGTGAACAACACGTTGATCAAGAATCTGGAGGAAGGCTTCGTCGGGCTTCCCGATGGCGAGAACGACGAATTGGTGCAGGTGCGTCTGTCCGACGTGGGCATCAGCCATCCTTGGGTGGTAGATGGCACCAGACTCACCGACGAGAAAATTCATCCCGACCAAGGTGTTATGGACGGTTCTTCAAGGCGTCGTCCCAGCCCTGTTCGGAGCCGTGGAGGCCGAGAAGGTGGTCGCGAGGATGACCAGGCCCCCGAGGAACCAGAACTCATCGATCTGAAACGTTACGATTTTGTGGTTCAATTCTGTTGGCGTCTCACGCCCAAAACCGAACGCCGACTGCTTGTAGAACAGCGTCGCCGAGCCGAGGCTGAACGCGCCGAATTCGCCGAGGGCGATGAACTCGCGGACGCCGAAATGAGAGTCGAGGAGTAACGCCACCATGGATCAAATACGAGCCTTTATCAAATTCGTGTGGAGAGAGCGATTCTGGGTGCTCAGTGTCGTGGGGACCGTCGTGGCAGCGGTCTGCTGGCAGTTATCTTCCACAAGTCTCGACGCGCAGTTTGGCAAACGGAAGAATGAGATCAGCGGCGCGTTCAAGAACATGAACTCGCTGACCTCACAAGCGGTTCATCCCAACGATGACGTGAACAAAGGCGATCGCGCCCAGCTTGTCGTCCAGCGCAACATTGTTCTTGACGTGTGGAACAAGCTCTATGATCGTCAGCGCGAAGAGGTTCTCTACTGGCCCAACAATCTGAAGGCATCATTCATCAAAGAGATTGACCAACTCGAGTTCGGCGACCCCTTTCCCGCACATTCGGCCGGGAACATGGTCAGCCACTATCGAAACTACATCAAAACTCGCTTCGACGGTCTTCTGGAGATCCCCAAAGCCCTCAAGATGGAGGGAGGACGAGGCGGCGCTCGGTTTAGGGGCGGAGGCGATGTCGAAGGCGGCGAGGGACGCGGTGCGCGGGGGGCTCCAAGGGATGAGGAGGAAGAAGAAGATTACCTTGTCCAGTGGGTAGACCAGAACGATTTGCGAGAGAAACTTGAGTTCAATTCGAAACCAACTTACATGCAGATCTGGGTGACCCAAGAAGACCTGTGGGTCTACGAGACATTGCTCAACGTGATTGCCAAGACCAACCAAGAGCGCGGAGCGACACGCCCCGACAATACGGCTGTTCGTATGATCGTTGCCCTGCAGGTGGGCAGAAATGCGGCGGCGGCCAACCAAGAAAAGGCCTCGCTTGTGATGCCCTCAGCCGGAGGAGGCGGCGGAATGGGAGGAGAAGGTGGCTACGGCGAAGGGATGTATGGCGGACGTGGCGAAGAAGGCATGGGTGGTGAGGGAATGTACGACCGCGGAGAAGGCATGGGCATGGGTGGTGAAGGAATGTATGGAGGTCGCGGCGGCATGGGCGAAGGTGGCACAATGGATGACGCAACCGTGCTCGCCAACCGCTATCTCGACGCCGAAGGTGAACCCTACGCGGGAGAGCCTGAAGATTCTGAATTTCGACGACTCCCCATACGGATGCGACTTATGATGGATCAGCGCTGGATACCCCAAGTGCTGATCGAATGCGCCAACGCCGCGCTGCCCGTGGAAGTGACTCAATTGCGGGTGAATCCCGAAAAATCTGGCGGTGCGTTTGGTTCGGCTTCCGGTCGTTCTGGCGGGAGTAGTAGGCCGCGCGGTATAAGCGGGATGGATTCGTTGGAAGACGACCCCAACATAGCTAGCGTGGAAATTCGAGGAATTGTCTACATCTATAACAAACCTGATGAGACGGTACTTGATGTCCCCGGAATGGACGAGGACCAATTGGCAGACGCCGCCGCCAATGTGCAGCGATGAGAACCCAGCAGCCTTTAGCGTCAGAAGAATAGCAACCCAATCGTTAGGTAGGAGCATACACGATGGCGAATCTAAAAAGCGGCAACGTGATAGTTCGTATTCTGCTAGTCCATGGCGAAAAGATCGGCATGCTCGCCATTGTCGTCTGCGCTGCGATGCTCTTCTGGTCGGCGCTGAACAGCGAGCAACTTGGCGAGGACAATCAGCCCGAAAAGCTCGTTCAACTGGCCAATCGCGCCAATCAGCATGTGCTCGGTTTCAAGTGGGATGAGCTTGACGCCGAAAACCAGCTTCATGCAGAACCGATCAGCGGCGAGGCGATGGCTCCGGTCGTCCGCAACCACTTTCCACCTTTGCGCGATCCCATGACCCGTCCCGTGCTCGACCCGGTGAGCCTGCGGACCGATCCGGGGCTGTTGGCGGTGGAAGATCTGGAGGTGCATGGCGATTCCGGTCTTTGGGCCTCTGCCAATCCGGAGACCATCAAGAAAGAGATGCTCGAAGCATTTAAGAAGAGGCAAAAGGAAAAACAAGAAGAGGACAAGAAACTCGCCAAGAATCGCGATGAGCGAGAAGGGGGCCGTGGGGGTCGTGGTGAACCCGGAGGTCGCGGAGGCGGCGAAATTTTCGGTCGGGGACGCGGTGAGGACCAACGAGACACCCCGGGTGCCCGAAGAGATGGCCCAATTATTGTGAGCGGCAACTCACGATCGAAGTTGCAGGGGTTCGAGCAGATCTCGGCGAATTCCTGGGTGACCGTCGTCGCCAAGGTGCCCATTGAAAAGCAGTCGGAGCTTTTCGAAGATGCCCTGCTTAACACCTCAGGCTACGACGATGGCAGAGACGCCCCCATCTACGTCGGCTACTTCGTCGAGCGTGCCGAAGTCACCGACGAAGGAGATGGCCCGTGGAAGAAGCTCCCTTCCGTGAATACCAAGAGTCTGAAGAAGACGGTCGAGACCTATCCGCTTGCCCCCATGGACTTGGTCTCGTCACGCTATAAGCACCCGTTGCTAACGCATCCGCTGCCTCCGTTGGTCCTGCGAGATTGGGACCAGCGCGTGACCCATTCGTCGATCCCCCTGATTTCGGAGGAAGTTCCAGAAGACGAGCTCGACCAGGAGGATTCCGAGGACAGCAACGCGTCGGCAGACGAAGGTGATGAATTCAACATGGGTGCCGAGGATAGCCAAGACGGCAGGCAATTTGGTGGTCCCGGCGGTAGGAGAGGCATGGCCGGTGGGTATGGCGAGGGAATGTACGGCGGACGCGGCGGAGAAGGGGAGGGAATGTACGGCGGACCCGGCGGCATGGGCGAAGGCATGTACGGTGGACGTGGCGGACAAGGCGAAGAAATGTACGGAGGACGTGGCGGACAAGGCGAAGAAATGTACGGAGGACGTGGTGGCATGGGCGGCCGACGCGGAGGCATCAGCACCATGTACACTTGGGATCGCGAAACTTCGCACCTTTTGTTCCGATATTTTGACAACACAGTCAAACCTGGCCATCAATACCGCTATCGGGTTCGCTTGGCGCTGGCCGACGTAAACCACAACATTCCGGAGCAGTACCTCGACAAAACCGTCACCGAGCGACGCAGTAAGATCAAGAGCAAGGTTCTGAAGAAGTATACTTTCACCGACTGGAGCGAACCGAGTCCTGTTGCCAGCGTACCGTTGCCGGCCCGGGTCTATCTGGTCGACTCCGTACCCGCCAATGAAGCAACCTTCGACGACGAACCCGAGGCAAATATGCTCGTCAAGGTGTTCAACAGCGAGCTACCCGCAGAATTAGCCAAGAATGAAAAATTCTTGCGCGGCAGTGTGCTCAACTTCGCTGCCAAAGCCAGCGTGATTTGGGCAGACCGTGCCGATCGAGATGAGGAAGACAAGTGGAACGAGGAATTCGAGTTCCGCACGGGAATCACGGTCCTCGATTTCCGCGGTGGTGAGAAGCTCAGCTCGAAGAATCGCGACCTCACTGCTCCGGCTCGAGCGGTGCTGATGGATCTGGCCGGCCGCATGTTTCTGCAGAACGAGATGGATGATAGCGAGTCCGTGGCCGAATATGAGGACGTGATCGAGGGCGGCCAGGACAGTCGTAACCGACGCGGTGGCCGCGGCGGAGGATTCGAAGGAGGAGAAGGCATGTTTGGGGGGGAAGGTATGTACGGAGGAGAAAGATGACGCTAGTTGCTGTCTCCCTCTCCTCCCCGATCTCCTGAAGACTCCCGCCTTGGCGGCCCGATTTCTAGTTTCTACGCTTCTTGTGCGCCTGACGTGGCTTCTCTACGCCGCTGTCCATGGCCGGATGGCCACGGTCTGCCTGATATTGTGGACCCGCCTTCTCGTGGCCCCTTGGCTCGCCATGCTAGCACTTTCTGAGCCACGTAGCTGCAGGCTCTGCATAGAGCCGCATTCTGCAACTACTGCACTTGACGAATAGTGCCCAGGGCCAGTATTTAACTCCCCGCTCTTCATCAAAAGCTGAAGCAGCAGGAGCACAATTCGTAAGAAAGGCGTCCACCAAAGGAACACATTTTGGGAAGGCTGCGCCTCGTGGGACCCGTCAATTCGTTCGTAACTGACGAAGCCCACGACTGAAATCGTGTCGCGAGACGCGCCGCAAAGTCGGCAGATGTTTCGGAAGGAGAATACCGTTGAGCCGGTTCAGAAATAAAGTTAGTCGCCACACAGCACTAGCAGTGCTTTCGTTTGCTGTGGTTCTACTGCTGGTGGACGCAGATGTTTTCGGTCAAGTCGAACAGTCGCAGGAATCTTCCCATTCCGCGCCTATCAACGTCGCGAGCCTGTTGACTCAGGCACGCCAGGCCATGGCTGGCAACAAGCTGCAGGAGGCCGACGCCTTGGTGCGCCGCGCTGAAGCTGCCGGAGTCCGCTATCCGGTTCTGCACTTTGGCGACACTCCAGCCCGGGTCCGTAGCGACCTGGAAAAGCTGCTGGCGACTCGTCAGGGCAACCAAACGGCTCCCAAGCAGTCCAAAAAAGTTTCGACCATCCTCAATCCCTTAGCCGCGCTCGGTTCCACCGAGAAGCGTGCCACGCAAGATCCCTTCGCAGGTGCGTTGCGAAAAGCTGCTGATGGGAAACGTCCCGCCCAGGCCGCCAACCAACCGAGCCCGCGAGAAGTTGCTACCGCACAATTGCTTGCCGCCCGAAAAGCCTTGGTCGTCGGCGACGTCGCTCAAGCGCAGCTTCACGTGCAACAAGCCCAACAAGTGCCGACAACCTATGCCCCGAACGAAGATTCACCGCAGCGCGTCTTGCAGACGATTGGCGAGTACCAGCAACTGGCGGCGAACAAAGACGACTCTGCCAGTTGGCGACAAGGTTATGCGAAGTTCTTGGTCTCCCAGGCCAACGTGCTGATCGAACATGGCGACTCACAGCTTGCCGAGCAGGTTGCCAACGAAGCCGAAGGGCTTCAGGTCGCGTTCGATGCGACGGACACGACCCCTCGGGATGTGCTGAACCGGATTGCCCGTTTGCGCACCGGAAACGAAATGCCCGCAGCGTTGCCGCCCCCCGCCGACTCGATTGCTACGGCAAAGAACGAGACCTTGGCCCTGTTGGCAGAGGCTCGGGCTGCCTTGTCCCAGGGCGATCTAAAACT
Organism: uncultured Granulosicoccus sp.; assembly: GCA_964195615.1. Taxonomy (GTDB): domain Bacteria; phylum Planctomycetota; class Planctomycetia; order Pirellulales; family Lacipirellulaceae; genus Bythopirellula. The sequence goes on from CAXMSB010000189.1 coordinate 5,519, forward strand.
CGCTGAGATGCTAGCCGGACAGGCCAGTCGATTGAACGTGGCCGATTCGCAGTTTGCTCCCCAGCAGGACAGCCCAGCCAGGCTTGCCGCCGACTTGCAACGAGCCCGAGCGGAAGCGGAAACGATCCAACTCACAGCCAGTACGTCCGCCCAGGATCTGCGCTTGCCCAACTTTGATCAAAATACAGACGCGGTTCCGCGCATGGCGGCCGTTCCAGAAAGCGCCCCCCTGCCCTTGCCGGGGTTGGCCTCCGATAATCTCTCAGCCGAGTCTTACAGTCCCCACGAAATGATCGAACAGGGCGAACGGGCCCTCCGAGCGGGTGATCGCAACCAGGCACTTGAGCTGTTCCGCACGGCTTTCCAACACAAGGATCAGCTCGACCCCATCAGCCAAGAGCAATTGCGGAGCCATTTGCAGATGCTCGCCGGGAATCCGGAAGTCCACACCACCCGTATCAGTGGCGATTCTCTGCTGGATTCGGCCAACAGCGGGCACAAAGTTTTGGCCCGTCAGCTTTCCACGGAAGTCGGCCGACGCCAGTCCGAGGCCGCCAAGGTCCGCGCTAGCGATCCCGACGAAGCACTGCGGCTACTGGAAGAGGCCAGCGAGCAGGTGGCCAGCTCAGAACTCGACGAAAATGCCAAGAAACAGTTGCTCCGCCGCATTGACCTGAGTGTGGCCGAGACCGAGCGATTTATTAATGACCACCGAAGTGAACTGGAACTCGACGCGGCCAACCGCGAAGTGCTCGAAGAGATCGACCGCTCTCGGGCCGTGAAGCTGCAGGTTCAAGAACGTATGGCCGAGATGGTCGATCAGTTCAATGCCTTGCGCGATGAACACCGTTATGCGGAAGCGGAAGTGGTTGCCAAACGGGCGTTTGACATGGCCCCCGAGGAGCCGGTGGCCCAACAACTGTGGGAGAACGCCAAATTCATTCGCCGCGAAATGCTGAATCAAGAAATCGCCTCGATGACTGAGGAAGGCGTCGTCAAGAATTTTCTTGGCGTTAGAAAGAGCGCGGCGGCTGGTTTGCTGCATGGCGATGACCCCATCTCCTACGGCAAATCCTGGGCCGACCTGGTGAGAAACCGCAAGGGCTCCAGCGACGGCAGCGGCCGCCGCTCGGCGCGCGAGTTGGAGATCGAACGCAAGCTGCGCACGAACGTGCTTCCGCGCTACGACGGCACACCTCTCTCAGAGGTTGTCGATCAACTGTCGAAACTCACAGGCGTGAACATCCATCTCGATCCTCGCGGCCTGGGGCAAGAGGGCGTGCAAACCGACACGGCCATCCATCTCACGCTCGGCCAGGAGATATCCCTGGAAAGTGCTTTGAACTTGATACTCGAGCCGCTGCACTTGACCTACATGATCAAGGACGAGGTGCTCAAGATCACCAGCGAGCAACTCCGCGACGGCGACGTTTACCAGGACGTGTACAACGTGGCCGATCTCGTCGTGCCAATTCCCAATTTTGTACCGAGTTCGAATATCGGCCTGCAAGGTTTGATCAACGACGCCTACGCCGCGATCCCACAGAGCAGTCGATCCTACGGCGGTCCCATTGCCGTGGTGCCTGGCGGCGCAGCAGGGCCCGCTGGAGCTGGCGGCATGGCTCCCGGCATATTGCCACAACAGTTCGGTGCGCCGTCGGGCAGTTCTCCGGCGAGTTCCAGCGGCGGCCCCGGCGGACTGGGCGGTGCGGCCAACGCCGACTTCGATTCGCTGATCGATCTGATCGTCTCGACGGTCGAACACGACAGTTGGATGGAAAACGGCACCGGCGAGGGCGAGATTCAGCCCTTCCCCACCAACCTCAGTTTAGTCATCAGCCAGACGCAACGCGTCCACGAACAAATCGCCGATCTGTTGGAGCAGTTGCGACGATTGCAGGATCTGCAGGTGACGATCGAAGTGCGCTTCATTCGTCTCACCGATAGCTTCTTCGAGCGGATCGGCATCGACTTTGACTTCAACATCGAAGATGGCAGCGGACTGAGCGGCATAAATAGATTGAACGCCCCTCCTCTTGGAGATGGATCTGTATGGGAGCCCTCTCGCTCGAGCGCTACCTTGGGCATTTCCAGCAATCCAACGACTCTTTCCGATCCTCTGCCTAATTTTACGCTTGATCTGGATGTGCCATTCCGCAACAGCAGTTTTGCTCTGGCACAGCCGCAGTTCGGTACGCCCCAGGCAGTGGGTGAATTCGGCTTCGCCATCTTGAGCGATATCGAGGCGTTTTTCCTGATCAACGCTTCGCAGGGCGATCGCCGCTCCAACGTGCTCAGTGCCCCCAAGGTTACGCTGTTTAACGGTCAACAGGCCATGGTCGTTGATTCCAGTTTCCGTCCATTCGTGATCAGCGTGATCCCGGTGGTCGGCGAGTTCGCCGCGGCACAGCAGCCAGTCATCGTCGTTCTGTCCGAAGGTACGATGCTCACGGTTCAGGCCGTGGTTTCCGACGATCGCCGCTACGTGCGTCTCACCCTCGTGCCATTCTTTAGCGAAATTGGCAACGTCGAGACATTCACTTTCGAAGGATCCGAGACTTCCGACTCTTCAAGCAGTTCGACCGATGAAGACGACGACGGCAACGACGAATCGGATGGCAACGCGAATCGAGTTGTCCGCAGTGGTACGACGGTGCAGTTGCCTACGTTCCAAGTAATTACCGTGAGTACCACGGTGAGCGTCCCCGACGGCGGGACCGTGCTGCTGGGCGGGATCAAACGCCTGAGCGAAGGCCGTACGGAATTCGGTGTGCCCCTACTGAGCAAGGTCCCCTACGTCGATCGCTTGTTCCGCAACGTCGGCATCGGCCGCGAAACGGACAGCCTTATGATGATGGTCACTCCCCACATCATCATTCAGGAAGAAGAAGAGGACCGCCTCGGCATCGAGTAGCACAGGTGTAAGCCGCGAGGCGCTAGCCGAGCGCAGCCTCACAGTGTAAAACGGGGCCATGCCCATTCGCTGCATACTCCCGTTGGCGGCACTCCTAGCCGCAACAGCCGTCGGCCTGGGCGCATATTCTGCTCACGGTCTGGAAAAGCACCTGGAGTCGGTCGGCCACGCAGCCAACCTGACCGAGCGGCTCGACTGGTTTGAAACGGGCGTTCGCTATCATGTGTACCACGCCCTGGGCTTGCTCCTGGTGGGAGTACTTGCCAACCGCGAAGGTTCTTTCGTTGGTTCTTCCAAGGCACTTCGCTTCGCCGCCGCCGCATTCGTCGTAGGCATCGTGCTGTTCAGCGGTTCGCTGTACGTGATGACACTCGCCCCGGCCAACTGGCGCTGGCTGGGGGCGGTCGTCCCCCTGGGCGGTGTTTCACTGATCGTCGGCTGGCTGATCGTGGCCTTTGCCACTTGGAATCGCTAGATCACCGCTGCACACGCTTGCGAAATGAAAACGGGCCAAGGCCCCGTCTTCGTGACGGGACCCCGGCCCTGTCGGGTTGGCTGTGCTTCAGTTACACAGCTTGAAGGTATTCCAACTCTTTGGCGAGCCGCTTCCGCGCGACGTGCAGTCGCCGCTTGATGGTGCCCACCGGTGCGGAGAACTCGTCACTCATTTCCAAAAGCGACTGTCCTTCGAGGTAAAACGCCACCAGGGTACTGCGGTCGAGCGATGCCAATCGCCCCAAGCCTTGGTGCAGTTGCGTGGTCCGCTCGCTGGCCAACAGCGATTCGAACGGCGCCTCGTGCCGGATGTCGGCTCGATCGATCGTGTGCGGTTCTACCGCGATGGTCGGGGGCCGTCGGGTGCTGTAGTTGATCGACTGCCGAATGGCGATCGATCGCAACCAGCCGGCAAACGCCGCAGGTTCCTTCAGTTGGTGCAGCTTCTCAAACGCCTTGATGAAAACATTCTGCACCACATCTTGGACCTCGGCGTGATCGCGCAGCCGTTGCCAGCAGACGGCGTAGACCATCCGCTCGAAGCGACTGACCAGTTTGCTAAAGGCTTCGGTGTTGCCTTCCTGGGTCAAAGCGACCAACTCCTCGTTGGGAGTTTCTATTTCATCGTTGAAAGTTAATGTGGCACTCATGGTTCTCTCGAAAGTTGGCCGACAGGGCGAGGTGCCAATCAGTCGGCAAGGAAGCGGCAAGGATCCAGCGGGCGAACATCGGCGCGAACGAAACGCGGCGAACGGCCCACAGCCCGTGCTGAAAAAGGGAAGGTTTTGCTAAGACCTAATTCACCCAGTTTCAGGCGACGGCGCGACGACACGTTACCGTGTGCTGTCGCTGGCGCTGCTTCATAACGAAACAGCTGACCGCGGGGACGAGGGCTTTTGTGCCCCACGTCAACGTCGGCCAATGCCGTAGCGCGTCGCGCATCTCATGAATGAGGCGCGACATGCCGGAGAGCAGCGCAAATAGAGAACTTGAGCCGCGGGATCGCGTAGCTTCGGCGCGGACAATCAGCAGATTGCCTACGTTAGCAAGGAGATTGCTAATGGCGCTGATGTTCGATAGAAGCTGACGCATGATGACCCTCGCTGCGCGGTGCGCTGCGAGTGCTTTGACAATATCCAATCCGGAATGTTGACAAAGCACTAGTGAGAGAACCAGTAAAAAACAAGTGGACCGCCAGGGGTCGGGCTTGCCCGAAAGCCTTGCGAACCACTCCTCTGTTCGAGTCTGGCAGCCATTTCCCCCTAGGTCAAGCGATAGTTGACCCAGCAAGCGACCGCTGCCAGCCGCGAACACCCCCTAAGACAGTGGTTTCGTCCAAATGGTTCGTGGTGTTCTTGGAAAAAACGGCAATTTCTCGAAATGACCAGATTCAGCCGCAAACCCCGCAGTTGCAACGAGTTGCGACATCTCTCCGGCTCTGGACTCTAGACTCTCGCCTCTCGACGCCTTCAGCCTCGATAGCCATCGTGGCAGTCGCTGCATGATTGGGTCACGCGTCCCGCCGCCTGCCGGGCAGCTTCGTAATCGCCCTGCTCGCTGGCCTCGGTCAGCTGCCGCGTGGCCCGCCCCGTCTCGCGGGCAATCTCGACAAAACCCTCGTCGTCGGCAAAGTCGTATTCCTCGTGGCCAATAGTCCGCGCCAGCACCGCCAGCAGTTGCGATTCGTGGGCGACGTCCGACTTGTGGCGGCGAAACTCTTTTCGGTTAGCCAGCCAGGGCGAGATGTTTTCTTCCAACGCCATTTCCATGCGCAGCATCAACTGGCCCCGATCAATCGGCACTCCGTCGCTGGACGCTTGCCGCGAGACAGACTGCCCACTCAACAGTTCTGCAATCTGCGAGTGTACGTCGGTAGCCAAAGCGAGACTTTCATCGCTGGCCGCCTCGCAAGCCAGGGCCGCCAGAGAACAGAGGCCGCGCAATCTGGCCGCTTCCTGCTGCCAACGAATCTCGTGGTCGTACTTGTCGACCACGTCGAACAGCAAGGCCAGCAGAGAGAACTCGCGTCGACAATCGGCGTTGCCGCCGCTCTTGAAACTTCCAGCTCGTGCTAACAGCGGGATGAGCTTGTTCTGAACGCGTTTCACTTCCGTGGTGAGAGCGTCCGCTTCGATGAGAGCGGACCACTTCAGATCGCCCGGAACATCGACCGCATCGCTGGTGGCCGAAGCCGCCGGGGAAACTGACGACTCGGGTCGCGGCCGAACACCGGTCACGTGCTTGCGAGCATCCAGAAAGAACACTTCGACGACGTCCGCCGACCACTCGGGCGGTCGTGAGCGAAGCGGCAGCTGTTCATCTGTCTCAGCCCGCGTGTCGAGGGGATATAACAGAAGCACGATCAACGCGGGGACAACTTGCTTTCGCATATCAATGCTGCCGGCTCAAAAGGGCTGGGGAGGAAACGAACGAGCGTATTATCCAGTCTTGACCCATCACGGCAAGATTCACGGCGACAATCCGGCAGTCTAGCTTGCGTCACAAGGTTGGTGTAGGCTGGCGACTTTCCAAAAGGCCCGTACTTCTCGCACGAATACCGTCCGAAATCCCCCGCCCAGAAACAGAAACAATGTCCTACGAAAACATCTTGAGCCAGGTCGAACAGGCCGCCGCCGAGGGTCAGATCTCTGACTCCGCGGTGGACAACATCCGCAGTTGGCTCACCGAGCCCCGCTACGCCGAGTATGCGGATCAGGTGGCCGAGCATGTCTATCAGGGCAAGTGGCGGGAGCTGGACGACGTGTTTTGGACAGTCATTCCCTTCGGCACGGGTGGTCGTCGCGGGCGGATGTACCCGATCGGCTCCAACGCAATCAATGATCGTACGATTGGCGAAAGCGCCCAGGGGCTCGCCGATTACGCGAAAGTGCACGCCAGTGGCGATTCGCTCGCCTGTGCGATCGCCTACGACACGCGCCACCGCAGCGAACACTTTGCCCGACTCTGCTCCGAAGTGATGGTCGCCGCCGGCTTTCGCGTCTTTTTCTTGCAAGGTGTCCGCAGTACGCCGGAGCTCTCTTTCACCGTACGTTTCAAGAATTGCAACTGCGGGATCATGGTTACCGCCAGCCACAACCCGCCCAGCGACAACGCGGTGAAGGCCTATTGGTCGACTGGCGGCCAACTGCTTCCGCCCCACGACAAGGGTGTCATCGAGCGCGTGATGTCTGTGGAAACCATCGAGCGTGTGTCTTTCGACGAAGCCCTGGCCGACGGTCGCATTGTCGCCTGCCAAGACGAAATCGATCCCGCGTTTATCGAAGCCGTGTTGCTGCAATCGTCGCCTGGCCCCCGCGAACTGAAGGTCGTCTATTCACCTCTGCATGGCGTGGGCACGACGGCCGTCTGCCCCGTGCTGCAAAAGGCTGGCTTTGGCGACGTGGAAGTTTTCAGCCTCCACGCCAAACCAGACGGCGATTTCCCCAACGTGCCGGGCAATGTGTCGAATCCCGAGAATCCCGAAGTGTTCGAGTCGATCGTGGCCCACGCCAGCCACGCCGGGGCCGATCTGGCCGTCGCAAGCGATCCCGACTGCGACCGTATCGGCTGCTCTTCGCCGCTCACCTACGCCGAGGATGCACCCTGGGACATCCTGACAGGCAACCAGATCGGCGCCTTGCTGGCCGACTACCTCCTGGAAACTCGTCAGCAGCAGGGTCGACTGTCGCCAGAGAACTTCATCGTCTCTACCCTGGTAACCACGCAACTTACGCGTCGCATCTGCGAGAGCTACGGCATTCGCTACTTCGGCGACAATCTGGTCGGCTTCAAATGGATCGCCGGCGTGATTGATGACGAGGGCGCTGACAAATTTCTCTACGGTACGGAAGAATCGTACGGCTACATGGCCGGCCAGCACGTTCGCGACAAAGACGGTGCCGTGGCCGCGCTGCTGCTGTGCGAACTGGCTGCCAAGCTGAAAGCCGAGGGCCAAACCTTGCACGAGAAACTCGAGGCCCTGTTTTGGCAACATGGCCTGCACTGTGAGCGGACTGTCTCCGTGCAGATGCCCGGCAGCGAGGGCATGGATCGCATGAAGGAACTGATGCAGCAGTTCCGAGAGAAACCACCGTGGGAACTGGCCGGCAGCGGAGTCCGGCAGCTTCGCGACTACCTGCAGCAGAAAATCATCCTGCCCGACGGCCAGCGACAGCCGCTGGCTGGCCCGCAAGGCGATCTGGTGATTCTCGATCTGGAGGTCGAAGGCAATTACGTCGCGGTCCGTCCCAGCGGCACCGAACCGAAGATCAAGCTGTATATGTTCGCCTACGAACCGCCCGAGCAACTGGCCAACCTCGACACGGCCCGTCAATCGCTCGCCGAGCGGCTCGACGGCCTGGAGGCCGACATGTGCGCCTTCGCAGGTGTCTAGTCTTTCCTCTCGTTTCGGCCTACGATTGATTCGCCATGGCCGCAGATTCCGAGACTCCCGACGACGCGAACGACGCCAAGCCGCCCAAGACCCAGGGCGACTTCTTTCTACGTGCCAGCGAGAAAGTCAAAGCCAAGTTCCCTGATGCGCCCGGCGTCTACCTATTCCAGGACCAAGCAGGTCGGGTCCTTTACGTCGGCAAGGCCAAGAGCCTACGGGCCCGCGTCGGCAGCTACTTTCTCAAAGCGGCCGCCGACGACCAGCGAACGACGCGACTGGTCCGCGAGGCGTACGACGTCGATTTCATCGAGGCCGAGAGCGAGGTCGATGCCCTGTTGATGGAAGCTCGGCTGATTAAGGATATCCAGCCCAAATACAATCGTGATCTCCGCGATGACAAGAGTTTTCCCTACCTGCAGATTACTACCCACGAGGACTTTCCTCGGGTGGAGGTCACTCGCCAGCCACGCTCCAGCGGTGTGAAGCTTTATGGTCCGTTCGCGGCCGTAGGCAGTCTGCGCGGGGCCATGCAGGTGCTACAGCGGGTGTTCCAATTTCGCACCTGTTCGCTCGACATCGAAGCGGACGACGATCGTTGGCGCTGGTTCCGCCCTTGTCTGTTGGCGTCGATCAAGCAATGCACGGCCCCCTGCAACCTGCGCATCTCCAAGGAAGAATATCGCCGCGACATCGCCCGGCTAAAAAAGTTTCTCGAAGGCAATCGCAAGTCGCTTCTGAATGAGATGCGTGCCGAAATGCAAGAGGCGTCGGCCGGTTTTCGTTACGAGCAGGCTGCCAGGCTGCGCGATGAGATCGAAATGCTCGAGTCGCTACGCGAACGGGGCGAGTTGGACAAGCACGAACAGCCCGAAGTGTTCTACATGGATCCGAAAAAGGGGCTCACCGGTCTGCAAAAGGTGCTGAAGCTCGACGAGCGGCCGCGGACCATCGAGGGTATGGACATCGCCCACCTGGGCGGCGAGGAGACGGTTGCCAGCCTCGTGCAATTCATCGATGGCATGCCCTTCAAGCCGGGCTACCGCCGCTACCGAATTCGCGAGGTCGAGGGGATCGACGACTACGCCAGCATGCAGGAAGTCGTCTCCCGCCGCTTCTCAGGGCTTCGCGACAACGATGACGTCTTCCCCGACATCCTGCTGATCGACGGCGGCAAAGGCCAGCTCGGCTGTGCAGTGAAAGCGTTCGAAGCCCTGGAGATCGCCCCGCCGCTGGTGCTCTCGTTGGCCAAGAAGGAAGAGCTCATTTACGTCAACGGCCGCAGCGAGCCGTTGCGACTCAGCCGTCACGCCTACGCCCTAAGGCTGTTGCAGTACGTCCGCGACGAATCCCACCGGTTCGCACAACACTACCATCATCTGCTGAGACGGAAGAAGACACTGGGCGACGGGTGATACATCTTGAAACCGGCTACCACAAACAGAGCCGGGGTTGCAACGCCCCGGCTTTGCAGGAATGCTACGGAGTGCCGATCAATGCAAATTCACACGTCTCGTTTTACCTGGATTTTCCATGAGTGATACCAACCGCCAAGAAGCTTCCCGGGCACGAGGCTGGCGGTTTCGTCCTGGGCTTCTGTGGAGTGTGAATGTCTTCTTGTTGGTAACTATCTGTGGGTGGATACTGTGTGACGGTCGGTCACAGGCGGTGATTCGGGCGTTGCCAGTAGGTGCAGGACTCGTTTCCGCTCTGGTCCTCGGTTTGATTCTTGGTAGTCTTATCGGGATTTTCCTGGCACTGTTTAAGGGGCCTCCCCGGTACCGTACGCTGAAGGTCTGGCTCAGTTTTACTGCATTGGTAAGCGTCTGGTGCGCGTTGGTGGTTTCCTGGCAGAGCATGCACTGGTTTGGCCAGACAGTTCGATTACGCTCCGACGTCGACGCCTACGAAGCGGTGGCTCGAGAGCTGCGCGAGAATTGGCCGGGCCAAGACGGCAACACGCCCACGTTAGGCCCTTTCCGGGCCTATCCTGTAGGCAATCCGCGGAGTTTGTTGATGCTGGGTGCCGTCAGGGTACCGGGAGCACATGCGCCGCTGGCGACAGTCGAGCGAACGAAACAAGGGGCGCTGTGCTTCCAGTTGGCCGGCGCTGAGACCGGAGCCTGGCTGGAATGGCATCCTGCGGGGAGCGTTCCCCAGTCCTTTGTCAGTGGACTGCAATCCGGCTTTGTGCTACGCCGTCAGGCACTCTTGCGGCCGGACTGGTATCTGGTTAGGTACGACTACGCGCCCGGAGTCATCTCGCAATAGCCCACTGCTACGCAGCCAGACGCGAGGGCAACTGCGAGGAGCGCTCGCCAGCTTCGTTCCAGCGACTCAGGGCCACCGCGGCCAGGTGGCCGCCGAAGGCGATCGAGAGTTTCAGTGCGTGCTCAAACTGCTGCTGCCGACCCACTAGTGGGACGCAGTCGAGATCGCACTCGGGGTCGGGGTCGGTGAGGTTCACGGTTGGCGGGGCGAAACCATCGCGTAGCGCCAGGGCCGTGATTGCCAGTTCTACCGAGCCAGCCGCGCTGAGCAAGTGGCCCAGCACCGCCTTGGTCGAACTGACGCACAGAGACTCTGCCGAGGCTCCGAACGCCGTGCGGATGCCCCGCGTTTCCATCACGTCGTTCTGCAACGTGCCCGTGCCGTGGGCGTTGATGTACCCCACGTCGGAGGGCGCCAAGTGCGACGACCACAGCGTATCTTGGATAAGGCGACTGAGCGCTGTACTGTCCACGTTGAGATCGGTCACATGATGGGCGTCGCACAACATCCGACCGCCTACCACCTCGGCATAGATCGGCGCCTGACGTGCCTGGGCATGTTCCAAACTTTCCAGCACCAGCATCGCCGAGCCTTCTCCCAAAACAAACCCAGAGCGATTGGCGTCGAAAGGGCGACACGCCTGAGCCGGATCATCGCTACGGGCGAGCACACGCATGTTGTGAAAACCGGCTGCCAGCAGAGGGTGAAGCGATTGCGCAGCGCCCGCTAGCGCCATGTCGCACTGATTGTCCTGAATCGCACGAACGGCGTTAAGCGTCGCGATAGTGCCGCTGGCGCAGGCCGCGGTGCTGGAGAGACGCGGGCCATGTAAGTTGAGCCGTCGTCCGACCGTCGCGCAAACCGTGATGGGAAGCCATTGCTCGGCCCAGGCCGTCGCTTCATTCGGCGAGGCGCCTGTCCGCAGGCAATGCACGCCTGGAGTGTCACCCATGTTGGCGGCGATTGAGCAACCGATCCGGGCCGGGTCGATCTCAGCCTCCTTGAGTTGGCAATCGTCAAGCGCCTCGGCAGCTGCTTGGAGAGCGAGCGGCAGGTCGAAGATTCCGTCGTCGTGGGCAGGCAGGTCGACCGTGGCACCCAGGACGCGGCCCGAGGGAATGCCGGCGACGCCTTCCAACTGGCGTACGCCACTGACCCCCGAGCGGACGGCTTGCCAGGTGCTCTCTCGGTCGTGTCCGACGGACGTGACCATGCCGATGCCGGTAATGACGACCCGGTCTCTCATCAAGTTTCTCTAGGTGGAGGCGGTGTGGGGCAGTGGGTTGCACGCCCCGCTTGCAAGCCCCTGACGTCGGTCAGGGATTGGGAGCGGTATCCATACGGAAAATGGGCATTATTCGCCACACCAGTCCGAGAACAGCCACCGATTCGGCAGCTCCAAACCCATTGCTATCAGCGGCTTAGGGAAGATCTTACCAAGGGTACTTGCAGGACTGCGACGAGACGGTAGAATCTGCCTCTAGTACGGGCTTTCCGCCCATTACCAGTAACTAATCATAGTGTGATGTGGGTTAATTCCCCAATACTGCCAATTAGTCGCCATGGAGGGGTAGATAGTTTGCTAGGCCTACCGGCCCTCGGAAAATCTCAATGCCAAACGGTGCGATGCTAGCTAGCGAAGGGCTGCTGCTCGGGGAGTGGGCTCGCTCGCTCGACGATCGGTTCCGACTCTCCTTGCCCCCGGAGTGGGCCGAGGTGCTGTCGGCGGGCACGGGCCAGTGCGTGCTGGCCAAAGAGCGGCCCGGCTGCGTCAGCGTGTGGAACGACCAGCAGTGGGAAGATTCGCTGGCCGACGGCGTAGCGCTGGTCACCGGCAAAATTCGCAGCGGTCGACTTGCCAACCGGCTCGATCAGGTCCAGATGCTCGGCCGGTTGCTGTCGACCCGCCATCGCAGCGTGCCGATCGCCGGCCGCGGTCGCTTGGTCATCCCCGAGAGCTTCCGAGATTTCCTCGAGGTTGAACCGGGGGGAGATGTGCTGGTGGTCGGGGCCGCGGTGTGTGTCGAGCTGTGGCACCCCCGCCGATGGAGCGAACACATTGGTGCAAACATGCCCGAGTTTCGACAGTTGTTCGACCAACTGGCGGACTGACCAATCGATAACTAACCCAGCGAGATAAAGAAAAAACCAAGTCGCCGTGCCCAGTCGGCACCGATAGTCACCAACACCCGTCCGTTGTCACCCGGTTCGGGATGCAAGTCGCTTAGGGATGGGCTATTGGGCCATGAAGGCCACGTTACATCCGGCTGGGCATGGCGCTGTTTTATTCGCCGCCGGATTCGGGCGCATTCGGAGTCGCCGGCGCGCCGCCCTGCCCTTGCTGCACGGAGACGAACATCATCCGGAGCTGATGCAGCAAACTTTCGATCGCCTGCTGCTCGCCCGGCGTGAGGTTGCCCTTGGTCTTCTCCTCGATCACTTGCAGCATGTCGATCGCATAGCGTGCCTGCGGCACGTTGGTCTCGACCTGCCCGGTTCCCATATTCGGCATCTGTCCCATCGAGACCATCGCCTCGGTGGCCAGCGACGTCATTAGCATCTCGAACGACGCCGGCGGGAAATCCTGCGGCTCGGCGGGCGCTTCGGCCTGCTCCGACTGCTCCGACTGCTCCTTGGCGAGGGTTTCTTTCTCCGCTTCGACTTGGGTCTTCCAATCCTCGTCGATAATGATCTTTTTTTCTTCGCTCATGTTGGGAAGCCGTGTTTTTTGGGGTGGGAAGGCTGGTGTGAGCCGAACGCGCTAGCGTCGGGTGAAGTGGCGAAAAACCCGAGGCTAGCGCCTACGGCTCAGTTCGAGTTGGTACGCTTGGTTCTTCAGCCGGGGCGTCGGAGGATCGCTCCAGTCTGGCGGTGTGGTGTTCGATCGCGGCCGCAATGAAGCCCGAGAACAACGGATGGGCCGCGGTGGGTTTTGATTTGAACTCTGGGTGGTATTGCACGGCCACAAACCAGCGGTGAGCGGGAAGCTCCACGATCTCCACGAGCGAGTCGTCTGGGCTCGTGCCGGCAATGGCCAGCCCGTTGGCGACGAACTGCTGACGGTAAACATTGTTCACTTCGTAGCGATGCCGATGCCGTTCGGAGATTTCTTCCGTACCGTAGCATTGCTCGGCGCGACTCCCCGCAGCCAGCTTGGCCGGTTGGGCGCCGAGTCGCATTGTGCCCCCTTTGTCGGTGATCGACCGCTGATCGTCCAACAGACAGATGACCGGATGCCGCGTCTCCTTGTCGAACTCCGTCGAGTGGGCGTCTTCCAAGCCACAAACGTTGCGTGCAAACTCCACCACGGCGCACTGCAAGCCGAGGCAAATGCCGAAGAACGGAATGTTTTTCTCCCGAGCGTAACGCACCGCGGCCACTTTGCCTTCGATCCCCCGTTCGCCAAATCCGCCCGGCACCAGGATGCCGTCGTAGCCGGAGAGCAGCCGTTCAGGTCCTTCGGCCTCGACCTCTTCGCTACGGATCCGTGCCAGTCGAATCTGGGCCCCGTTGGCCATGCCGGCATGGTCGAGCGACTCGTATATCGACTTGTAGGCATCACGATGCTCGGCGTACTTTCCTACTACCGCGATGCTCACCTCATGATCGGGATTGCGGAGCCGATGCAGCAGATCGCGCCAATTGTCGAGATTCGGCTCGGTAGTCTGCAGGCCTAGCTTCTGGCAAATGAGGGTGTCGAGCCGATTGTCGACTAGGCTCAACGGCACCTCGTAAATCGAAAAATCCTTGTCACGTTCCTCGATCACCGCCTCTTTCGAGACGTTGCAGAACAGGGCGATCTTCTCGCACTCCTCGCGGCTGATCGGTTGTTCGGTCCGGCAAATAAGGATGTCGGGCTGAATGCCGATTTCACGCAGTTGGCCAACCGAGTGTTGCGTCGGTTTGGTCTTCAACTCTCGGGCCGCCTTCAGGTAGGGAACCAGCGTCAAGTGCATGTACAGGCAGTTTTCCTTGCCGACGTCGAGTGCGAACTGCCGAATCGCTTCCAGAAACGGCAGGCTTTCGATGTCGCCCACCGTGCCGCCGATCTCGGTGATCACCACGTCGACGTCGTCTTCGCCCACCTTCTGGATCACCGATTTTATTTCGTTGGTGATGTGCGGAATCACCTGGACGGTCTTGCCGAGAAACTCGCCCCGGCGTTCCTTGTTGATCACCGATTGGTAGATCTGCCCGGTTGTGTAGTTCGAGTCACGGGTCAGCACCGAGTTGGTGAACCGCTCGTAATGGCCCAGGTCGAGATCGGTCTCGCTGCCGTCGTCCAGCACGTAGACTTCGCCATGCTGGTAGGGGCTCATCGTGCCGGGGTCGACGTTGATGTAGGGGTCGAGCTTTTGCATCCTCACGGTCAGGCCGCGTCGTTCGAGCAGCATGCCGACCGACGCGCTGGTGAGACCCTTGCCCAAAGAGCTGACGACGCCGCCGGTAACGAAGATGTGTTTGGCCATAGTTTTCTATTTACCTTCCTGGCTGGTCCCCCACCTGACGGGGAGGATCGATCCTGGTCTTCACGGTCCACCAGTAGCTGCCGCTCGCTACCCAACCCCGCCATTCTACCGCGTTTTGGCTTCTCGGTGCAGGGCCCTGATTCGAGCCCTAATTCGAGCCACGTCGAGGGGCCTAGTTTTGCATCGGATTGCCGGGAAACACGATTTCCC
>CAXMSB010000190.1:0-27996 GCA_964195615.1 uncultured Granulosicoccus sp.
ATGATTTCGGTGGAAAACGAGTGCTTTCTCTGGGAATCGACTGGCGGCCGTGACAGCAGCGGGAGATAGTTTTCCATAAGGCAAACCAACCAGTCCTCCCCCGGTTGAAAAGAATCGCCGCAGGGTTTGCGCTTAGCCTTCCCGCGGCACTTTCCCCGATCGACCTGTTGACCTCGTAGGACACTAGGCTAGTCGTGGCAAGGTGCCGGGTGTTTGGAGTTAGTGTGATGAAGTTGTACGTCGGAAACCTATCCTATTCCACGACCCAGGACACCCTGCAAGCCGAGTTCAGTGCGCACGGTCAGGTAGAGGAAGTGGCCGTCATCACGGATCGCGAAACGGGCCGTCCGCGTGGATTCGCTTTTGTGACTATGTCGAACGAAGAAGAGGGACGCGCCGCGATTGAAACCCTCAACGGGCGCGAAGTCGATGGCCGCACGATCACCGTGAACGAAGCTCGGCCGAAAACCGACCGTGGCGGTCGCGGCGGCGGCGGCGGTGGCGGTGGACGTCGCTGGTAACGAGCGGCAGAGCAAACAGAGACCAAGAACACGGCCCGTCGAACAGTCGGGCCCGTCAGACGGTACAGACTCTATTCCCACGTTCGTGGGTGCAGCAAGCTCTTTCGGCGAGTGTGGGGCTGCTCGCTCGTCTTCGGAACAGAGAGTTCGCTAGGCCGTCTGGAGTTCGGCCTTGCGCTCGGCGACGATTTCCGTCTGGATGGAGGACGGCACTGGCTTGTACCGGGCCAACTCCATCGTGAAAGTGCCTTGCCCCTGTGTCATGCTACGCAGGTCGGTCGAATAGCCAAAGGTTTCGGCCAGCGGAATCTCGCCCAGAATAGTGCATACACCGTCTTGCACGTTGGTGCTAGTGATCAGGCCGCGACGACTGGCGATGTTGCCGACTACGCTTCCCTGGAACGACTCGGGACATTCAATCTCGGCCAGCATCACCGGCTCCAGCAGGGCCGGCTTCATCTTGGAGAATTGCTCGCGGATAAGTTCCTGAGCCGTGAGCATGAACGCCATGTCGGAACTGTCAACGTCGTGGTAACTGCCGTCGTCGAGGACAAACTTCAGCCCCACGACGGGGAAACCTGCCACGGGACCCTTGGCCATCATCTTCCGCACTCCCTTTAGGACAGCCGGGATGTACTGCTTGGGAATTCGACCGCCGGTAACATTGTCCACAAACAGCAGTTCGCCTTCGGTCTCCTCGCGATCTTCATCGGACATGGGCCCCATGCTGCCGACGACGTGGCCATACTGACCGGAGCCGCCGGTCTGCTTCTTGCGTTTGTGGTCGAAGCTGCAGGTGGCGGTGGGCGCTTCGCGGTAACTCACCTTGGGCGGGCCGACCTCGACCTCGACGCGATACTCGCGGCGGATGCGCTCGACGTAGATTTCCAGATGCAACTCACCCATGCCGGCGATCACGGTCTCTCCCGTTTCTTCGTCCGTATAGACTTGGAACGTCGGGTCTTCCTTGCGAAACCGTTGCAGGGCCTTGCCCAGGCGGTCGGTGCCGTCGCGGGTTACCGGGTTGATCGACATCTTGATCACCGGGTCGGCGACAAACATGTTTTCCAGATTGCAGTACTTAGGCTTGGAACAATAGGTGTCGCCGCTGGCGCAGTCGATGCCCATGATCGCCACGATGTCGCCAGCGCTGGCCGAGTCGACTTCCTCGCGCTTGTCGCTGTGCATCTTTACGATGCGGCTGAAGCGATCCTTTTTGCCCGTGCGTTGGTTGTAGCATTGATCACCCTTGGTGATCGTCCCCTGATAGATCCGTGTGAACGTGAGCTGTCCGAATTCGTCGTCAACAATCTTGAAAGCCATGCCGACGAACGGCAGGTCGGGATCGTTGGAGAGATCGATCTTTTCTTCGGGGTCGTCGACCTTGCTGGCCGAGACCACGCGGTCGAGCGGACAGGAGAGATAAAGGTTCACCGCGTCGATCAACGGCTGGACGCCCTTGTTCTTGTAGGCCGAACCCAAATAGACGGGTGTGAATCCCTGGTTGATCGTGGCTTCGCGGACAATCTTGTGAATTAGTTCGTGAGGCACCTCTTCTTCCGAGAGCAACAGCTCCATCATCTCGTCGCTGTACATGGAGAGAGCTTCAAGCATGTGTGCTCGGGCGTCGACTGCCTGATCGGCTAGTTCGGCGGGGATATCTTCTTCGCGCAGGTTCTCGCCATTATTGCCGTCGAAGTAGATTGCCCGCATCGTGATCAGATCGACGATGCCGGAGAAGTTTTCTTCGCATCCGATGGGAATCTGCATCATCACCGCGTCGGTGTGCAGCTTGTCGCGGACCTGCTGGACAACCGACTCGGCGTTTGCGCCGGTGCGATCCATCTTGTTGATGAACGCCAGGCGGGGGACGTTGTATCGCTTCATCTGGCGATCGACGGTCATCGATTGCGACTGGACGCCGCCGACGGAACACAGGACCAACACAGCGCCGTCGAGCACGCGTAGGCTGCGTTCCACTTCCACGGTGAAGTCGACGTGGCCGGGTGTGTCGATCAGGTTGATCGAATGGCCGTCCCAATCGAGGCTGGTGGCGGCGCTGGTGATGGTAATGCCGCGCTCTTTTTCCAGCTCCATGTGATCCATGGTCGCACCATCCCCGCCGCCGCGCACGTCCTCGATCTTGTGGATGCGGCCCGAGTAGAACAAGATCCGCTCGCTCAGCGTGGTCTTGCCCGAATCAATGTGCGCGGAAATGCCAATGTTGCGAACTTTGCGAAGGTCCATGTCTCGATTAACCTCTACCGAACTACTAGAATCTATCCATCAACAGTAAGCGTAATCCTACGGCGCACTCACAACACGCGCCGCGAGCAGCTTGTCTCTCGGGGGGCGGCCGCAGGGCGATATTACCCAAGGCGCAGTCTCAGAAAATCAGAGGGCGGCTTCCTGTCACCCTGTCGCTAGGCGGGACAATCACGTATTGTGTCCTCCTGCCACGCGGATTTCTAGTGCAAATGCTCGTTTTCCAGCTCGCCCCATCGTCACAACATCGCCGGTTGGACCGTTTTGGCGATGAGAAGACTAGGGTCCAGTACGCGAACCGCCTAGCCCGATTTGATTTCGAATCTTGCCTGAATCTAGGTTAGAATTGGATGAAGAAGTCCGGTTAAGAGCTCGAAATCGAGCTGTCGTTGCTGTTCTTGGATTGCGCTAAGTCCTTTTCTTAAATGCAGATAGGTAAATCATGGCAGAGTCCTCCTCCGCCTCGACCGACGCCCATACCGCCACCGAGACGAGCGCCGTCGCCCTGCCGGCTGGCTGGCTTTCGCGGTGCCCTTGGGCCACTTTTCTGCTGCCGATGCTGGTCTACATGCTCCTGGGAAGCCTGGACCCGACTCCCCCCGACCCCCCACCTCAGACTACGGCCGAACAGGAGCTTCTCGGCACGCCCGACGCGGAATCTCAGCAGCAACCGTACTACCCACCCGAGAAAACCGACCTACTCCCGGAAATTCCCTACCGTTATTACCCCTTGGTTTACACGGGGAAGATCGTGCTAACCATGGTGGCGATGCTCGTGGTCTGGCCCGGCTACCGAACTTTTCCCTGGCGGGTGAGTGGTCTGAGCATCGTTGTCGGCGTGGTGGGAGTCGTGCTGTGGATCGTGCTCTGCCACTTGCGACTCGAGGTGAGGATCGCCGGGCCCGTGGATCGATTTCTGGGTGGGCTGCTGCCTTGGGCCGACGAAGAGGCGCCCAGCGTCGGCCTGATGGCAATTCTCGGTACGGGCGAGCGGAGCGCGTTTAATCCGCTGGAGCAAATGGCCGGCGCCCCGGTGTGGGCCTATCTGTTCCTGGCGATCCGGTTCTCGGGTCTTGCGCTGGTTGTGCCCGTGATCGAAGAGTTCTTTCTGCGTGGGTTTCTGATGCGCTACGTGATGCACGCCAGTTGGTGGCAGGTTCCCTTTGGCCAGGTAAACCGCGCGGCGGTGATTGTCGGCACGGCGGTTCCCATGTTGATGCATCCGGGCGAACTGCTGGCCGCACTGGTGTGGTTCAGCATGGTCACTTGGCTGATGGTCCGCACGCGCAACATCTGGGACTGTGTTGTCGCCCACGCGGTGACCAACCTACTGTTGGGCATCTACGTCGTGACGACCGACAACTGGCAACTGATGTAACCGGCTACCGATCCGACACTTCGTAGACGACCTGCGAGACGTCTTCCAACGCTTCGGTGTAGAAGGGCTGATGAGCCTGATACTTTTTCAGCCGTGAACGATAGGCGGTTCGCGACTCGTGGGGAGCGAGCTTCAACGCTTTCTGCAGGCTTTCGATCGCCTGGTCGAAGTCGCCAGCGCTTGCTTGAGCCGCGGCTAGCGTGTCGAGCGTCACGTGGCGCTCGCCGTAGTCGAACTCCAACGCCTGTTGGGCGCCCCGCACCGCGTTCGTCGGGTCGCGAAAACGAGGGTCGGGACACGTGGCCAGCAGCCAGGCGCCATTGCGATAGGCATGAGCAAACTCGGGATTCAAGTCGATCGCTTGGGCGTAGTCGGCCAGCGCGTCGCGATAGCGGCCCATGTCTGCCAGGAGGTCGGCCCGACTGCACACGATGTCGGCGTTTTCGGGTTTCAGTTCGATCGCTCGACTGAAGCAGTCGAAGGCTTGTTCCTTCAAACCCAGCAGATGATACACGCGGCCCAAACCGAGTTGAGCGTTGAGCAGCTTGGGATCCAAGATGCATGCCCGCTCGTAGTCGGCCTGTGCCTGCTCGAGATCGCCTGACTGCGTGAACAACGTGGCCCGATTGGCATAGGCTTTGGGGAACATCGGATTGAGCTTGATGACACGATTGAAATCGTCGAGCGCCTCGGCGTATTTTCCCTGCTCGGCGAGCGTGACGCCCCGATCGTGGAGCTGCTGCCACCCTTGGGTTTGGACCGCCAGAGACTCTTTCTGGTCGACGCTGGTTAGCTCCCGAGTTTCCGCAACGGGGCCATCTTCGGCGTGCCGCTGCACGTTTTCTTCGAGACTCTCGCTGGCCAGTTCCAGTTCAGCCTGCTCGGTGCGCAGTTGCTGTTCGGCCCGTTGGGCGCGTATCTGCTGTTCGGCGAGTTCGGATTGCAGTTGCTGTTGGACCTTCAGAGATTTCAGCTCCTCTTCGGCCTTCTCGGCGCGCAGTTGCTGCTCGATCTTCTTGGCGCGCAGCTCTTCTTCGGCCTGAGACGCTAACAACTGCTGCTTGGCTCGCTGTACTTGCAGCTTCTGTTCGTTTTTCTTGGCACGCAACAGTTGTGCGGCCTTCTCGGCACGCAACTGCTGCTGGATTCGGCCGACGCGCAGTTGATCGCGATGCTTGATCGACCAGGCGTGCAATTGCAGGGCGAATTCGAGCTGATCGCCGCTCAAGCCAAAACGCTCGGCGGCGTCGCAGGTGACTGCAATTTCCTCGTAGTCTGCTTCGGTCGCAGCATGTTGCGACAGCTCGTGAGCGTGAACCAGCATCGCGGCGGTGGAGTCGGTCGATTCCACCTTGGCGACGCGCCGGCGAGCTGGTCGGGCAGGAGCTTTCTTCCGCGGCTTTGCGGCCGTCGTCGTAGACGGGGTGCTGCGGCGTCTCGTCGTGGGGTGCTTCCAGGAACGACTTTCACGTTTTGCGGCGGTGGACTCTGACTGCGCGGCAGTCAAAATCACCAACGTCCCGGAGGCCGACTGAGCGTCGGCGGTGTTTCTTGTCGGGGCAGATTCTTCCGCTCGGAGGGCTGGCGCCGTGGTCAGGAAACAGACCAACGCGACCGGCAGTAGGCGGGCCAATTTGCAGAAAGGAGTCGCATCCATGCTATTGCTCTTCTAACTACGATAAGGGGGTGAGGGTCCATCCAAGGAGGCAGCGCACGAAAATCCGACGCCTCGGTCGTAGTTATCGGCCCGCATGCAGAGTCGCTGTAATCAAAAGACTCAGATTGATCAGAAAATACTTTCCAGAGCACCCAAACAGCCAAATACGTCTGTGCATGCAATGCATTCAAGCGGAGCACTAAACGCTGGGGCGCGTCATCGAGTCGGGGTCGAGCAGGGCGTCGAGTTCCTTCTCGGGGAGTACCTGCACGTCGAGGCAGAGTTGACGAATCGTCCTGCCCGTGGCGAAGGCCTTTTTGGCCAACGCGGACGATTTTTCGTAGCCGATTTTCGGTGCCAGCGACGTGACCATCATCAGCGACTGGTCGATCAGCTCCCGGCAACGCTCTTCGTTGACTTCCAATCCATCAAGCAGCTTGTCGACGAACACGTTGGAGACGTTCGCCATCAGCTTCACTGATTCGAGAAACGCGTCGATCATCACCGGCATCGCGACGTTCAGCTCGAACAGCGACCCCACGCCCCCCAGGCCGGCGGTGGTGATCGTGGCGTCGTTGCCGATCACTCGGCAAGCCACTTGCATCATCGACTCGCACATGACGGGGTTCACTTTGCCAGGCATGATCGACGAGCCGGGCTGCGTCGCGGGAAGCGACAGCTCAAAAATCCCGCACCGCGGGCCGCTGCCGAGATGGCGGATGTCGTTGGCAATCTTGGAGAGCGCCACGGCGATCGCCTTGAGTTCGCCGTGGGCTTCCACAAACGAATCTTTGCTGGCCTGCGCTTCGGGATGATTGTTGGCCTCTTTGAATTCGAGCCCAGTGCGTTTCTGCAGTCTGGCGCAAACCTGCTGGGCAAACTCGGGATGCGTGTTGATGCCTGTGCCGACGGCCGTGCCACCGATTGGCATGTTTTGAAGCAGCCGCGCAAGCGCTCGGGTTGCCCTCGTGGCCGAGTAGCGGGCCTGTGCCGCATAGCCGCCAAACACCTGTCCGACGCGAATTGGCGTGGCGTCCATCAGATGAGTACGACCGATTTTTACGATTTTATCCCATGCCTTGGCTTTGGCATCCAGGGCGTCGGCCAACCGGCTGAGAGCTGGAACCAGCTCCTGCTCGAGCTGCATAGCTCCGGCGATGTGCATGGCTGTCGGAAAGGTGTCGTTGGACGATTGGCCCATGTTCACGTGGTCGTTGGGATGGACGGCGCCCTCCTGCCCTTTCGCCCCCAGACCGAATCCGAGCTTCTCGTTGGCGATATTGGCGATCACCTCGTTGGCATTCATGTTCGTCGAGGTGCCCGAGCCGGTCTGGTAGATGTCGACCGGGAAGTGTTGATCATGCTTGCCTTCGGCCACTTCCACAGCGGCGCCAACAATGTTCTGCACCAAGTCCTTATCGATCTTGCCGAGCTGTGCATTGGCCTCGGCGCAAGCGGCTTTCAAGCTGCCGAAGGCGTGGATCACCGCGGCGGGCACTGGCTCGTGGGCCACCGGGAAATTCTCAACGGCTCGCGCTGTCGAAGCGCCGTACAGCGCGTCGGTCGGTATCTGCATTTCACCCATCGTGTCACGTTCAGTGCGGAATTCGCTCATTGGAGTTTCTCTCTCTCTGGTCCGGCGAGCCGTGGAGTTGTGCGTGTGTGTGGAATGCTTCCACAGCGGTTAGAGTACCTCTGGCACCCACGATCCACAATGGTCGCAGCCGACTAGTGCAAGGTGCACACCCATGTTCCGACGATTTGCACTGTCGCTGCAGTTTTTATGAGGAAACGCGGGAACGAATTTTGGTAGGTTGCTCTAGGCGGCGTCGCCGTCGACAGGCGAGTCGAGGTGAACGTCCATCTGCGGATAGGGGATCCCGATGCCGGCTTGGTCGAGCTCTATCTTCACGGCACGGATCAGCCCCTGTTTGGCGTCGAAAAAGTCGTCCTTGAACGCCCAGCCGCGCACGACCCAGTCGACACTGGAAGCCCCCAAGCCGTTGAGCACCACGGCCGGCTCGGGGTCCTGGACGAACCCAGGCACGCTCTGGATCGCCTTTTCCAACACCTGACGCGTGGCGTCGATATCGGCCTCGTAGGAAACTCCCACCTCGACATCGACCCGACGTCGCGGGTGGTACCAGATGTTTTCAATCACCGAGCCGTAGATCGCGCTGTTGGGCACGATGACCCGGCGGCCGTCGAAGGTGTCGATCTCTGTGGTGAACAGGGCAATTTCGTTGACAGAGCCCGTGACGCCGGCCGCGCTCACGGCGTCGCCTACCTTGTACGGGCGGAAGATCAGCAGCATTCCCCCCGCGGCAAAGTTGGAGAGGGTGCCTTGAAACGCCAGACCAATCGCCAGTCCGGCGGCGCCCAGGACCGCGGCAAAGCTGGTGGTTTCGACGCCGAATTTGCTCAAGCAAGACAGCGCCACTAACAGCAAGATCAGCCACCGCACCACCTTGGCAATGAACTTGGTAAGCGTCTCGTCAAACTTCACTCGCCTGAGCCCCGAGCGTACTAACGCCGAGGCCCAACCCGAGAAGGTCCACGCCACGATCATCAGCACGATCACCAGCATGGCCCGCAGGCCGTAGTGCTCAGCCACGTAGATCCATTCCTGGCCACTTAGATCAGATAGATGCAGATCGTGGACTTTCTCCAGAGCGTCGGTACGCATCGCTTCGCTGGCAGTCGGAGCGGTCGCGTCAGCGGTCTCGGCAGCAGTTTCGCCGGCTACTTGAGCTAACAGGTGGAAATTCATGATCTTGCCGGCCTGGGTGAGAGTTGGGAGACACAAAATCTCTAACCCGATGCTGCCGGCGTGTCGAGATCAGCTGACGAGATCAGCTCGGAATGCTAGCACCGGCGGCGACCGGTCTTGCTGCTGGGTTCGGCCCAGTCGTATCATCCCATTCATGGCCAAAGATAAGCAACGATTGGACCAAGCACACTCACCGCCGGCAGCGGACGGAGAGGCGGAGGCCGCTGGCGGTCGGTTCTCGCTGCACCGCCTGTCGGCCGCGTTTGCCCGGCTCACCGGCAGCGGCAATGCGGAAGCGCCTCCAGCGGAGTTGGCCAGCCGCCTAGGCGAGGTCGAGGATCTTTCCGAGGACGCTGCGCTCGGCGAAGCGATTTCGCCCCGCATGATTGTCGAGGGGATGCTGTTTGTCGGCACAGCCGACGGTCGACCGCTAACCAATCGCGAAATGGCGGCCCACGTCCGAGACGTCTCTCCCAAGGAAGTCGACGCCCTGATTCTGGAGCTGAATAACCAGTACGAAGAGGCGGCGGCCCCCTACCACATTGTCAGCGAGGGCCCCGGCTACCAGATGCAGATTCGCCCACAGCACGAAGCCGTTAGGCGCCGCTTCGGGGGTCGTGTACGTGAGGCGAAGCTCACGCCCCAGGCCATCGAGGTGCTCTCGATCATCGCCTACCGACAGCCTGTCACCGCCGAGAAAGTGGGCCTGTTACGCGGCTCGCGGAGCCACGCGCTGTTGAATCAACTCGTCCGACGCGGACTGTTATGCCTGGAGCGGCCCGATAGCGCTGCGGACGACAACTCCCGGCAACAGCCGACCTATTACACGACTGAGCGGTTCAATCGGCTATTCGGGATCGACTCGCCCCAGGACCTGCCGAGCAGCGAAGACCTGGACGACAAGTAAATCTTGGGAGAAGCTGAGTAAAAATGGGTGCGCCCTAAGTAATTGCTGTAACTAGGGTTAGGTATTGGCCTCAGATTTTCGCCCTGACGGTGTGAGCCGAGATTGCTAGAATCGCCGCCTCTGCCAGGGGATACTGATAATCAGTCACACCCCCGGTAGATTGGGCAGAGTTCGATAACGATCGAGAGCGTCTTGCTCGTGCTTCCAGCGACCGAAAGCATAACCCACAGCCTTGGTTCCGACCGTCACCACAGTGGTTCGCTCTTGAGATGTCGCCCCCACGAGGGTGGCGATAGCACGGGTCCTTGCTTTCAACCGCAATCAGACACGGTACGACGAATGGTCGACAATCTTATGGCTCGCACCCGTCACCTTGAGGAACTTCGCGCTGCGTCTCCGGTCGTGCTGCCATCGGTGCTGGGATGCGATTTTGGCAATCTGGCTGATGAGGTCGGGCGGCTCGAAGCGGCCGGGGTCAAGGCGATTCATCTCGACGTGATGGACGGCCATTTTGTACCCAACCTTTCCTTCGGACTGCCACTGGTTGAAGCGATCCGCCGTTTGACCGACTTGCCGCTGGACGTGCATCTGATGATCTCCAACCCGGGAGACTACCTTTCGCGGTACGTCGAAGCGGGGGCCGACTTACTGACAATCCACACCGAGGTGATCGATGACGCCCGGCCACTGTTGGAGGAGATCCGCTCGCTGGGCGCCGGGGCCGGGTTGGCTCTGAACCCGCCAACACCTGTCGCCGCGATAGAAACGGCACTGCCGGCGTGCGACTTTGTGCTGGTGATGAGTGTGATGCCAGGTTTTGGCGGGCAGACGTTCGACGAAGTTGCGCTGGATAAATTGCGAACCATCCGCGCGCAAGTCGACGACCACGTGCTGTTGGAAGTAGACGGCGGCGTCAACGACGAAACAATCGGTGCTTGCGTGGAGGCTGGCGCGGGTATGTTGGTGGTCGGCTCAGCCATCACCGGACAAGACGATTATCGGGCCGAGGTGGCCCAACTAACTCAGCTCGCCCACGCGGCGACCTGAATCACGACCCTGGGGCAATTTCGATGCTTAAAATCCTGCTCATCCGCACCGGCAATACCGAATACGAATGCCAAGGACGCATTCAAGGGACGCTCGACGTGCCCTTGAGTGAAGACGGCCGAAGGCAGATCGAACAGCTCGTCGAATCGCTCCGCGATCAGCCGATCGACGCACTCTACTGTGCTCCCTGTCGAGCGAGCCAGCAGTCGGCCGAGATCCTCACCGACCAGCTCGACGTGAAGTCGAAGAAGGTCGATTCGCTGCACAACCTCGACCACGGCCTGTGGCAGGGGATGCTCCTGGAAGACGTGAAGGTCAAGCAACCCAAGGTCTATCGCCAGTGGCTGGAGCACCCCGAGACGGTTTGCCCACCCAACGGCGAAACGCTCGGGCAGGCCCAAGACCGGATGCAGCAGGCACTGGCCAAGTTGGCCAAGAAACACAAGGAGGGGACCGTGGCGATCTTGCTGCCCGAGCCGTTGGCCAGCTTGTTACACTGTATGTTGCTCCATGAAACGGTGGGCGGACTGTGGCGCACCGACGGCGAAAAAAGCCCGCCTTGGGAACTGATCGAAATGCCGGCGGAAGTGGTGAGCCCTTAGGGTCGAGAGTCCAGGGACCAGAGTCTAGAGCCAGATCAAAGAAAACAGGAATGGCTACCAGCGAGACGGAAAAAACGAGCGAATCGCAGAAGCCTGCGCGAGAAAAGCGCGGCGTGCCGGGAGGGTTGTGGCTCAGTTGCGACGACTGCGGCGCGATGATCTTTCGCAAGGAAGCCGAACGGCTGATGAGCGTCTGCCCCGAGTGCGGGTACCACATGTACCTCAGCGCCCGCGATCGCATCAAGTGGGTACTCGACGAGGGCACTTTCGAGGAATGGGACGGCAACCTCGAGCCCGACGACCCGCTTGATTTCGAAGATCACAAGAAATACAAAGACCGGCTCGTAGCCGAGCAGAAGCGGACTGGTCTTCGCGACGCGGCGCTAACCGGCTCGGGCATGATTCGCGCTCGCCGAGTGGCGTTCGGCGTGACCGATTCCGCGTTCATCATGGGCAGCATGGGTTCGGTCGTGGGCGAACGGCTCGCGCGGCTGGTGGAACGCGCCACGGAGCAGCATCTGCCGTTGATCATTGTCAGCGGCAGCGGCGGCGGCGCTCGCATGCACGAAGGCATCTTTTCGCTGATGCAGATGGCCAAAGTCTCGGCCGCATTGGCAAAGTACGATGAGGCGGGAGGTCTGTTTATCTCGGTGCTCACCAATCCGACCATGGGAGGCGTCGCGGCCAGTTTTGCATCATTGGGCGACATCATCTTCGCCGAGCCGAAGGCGCTGATTGGATTCGCCGGCCCACGAACCATCAAGGCCACGATCCGCATCGAGCTGCCCAAGGGCTTTCAGACCAGCGAATTCCTGCTGGAGCACGGCTACATCGATCGCATTGTGGAGCGGGCCGACCTGAAGAGCGAGATCGCCCGGGTGATCGATTATTGCGGCAAGTGAGCCGCCTGACGGTCGATTCCAATATTCTGTCCTTCCGACCCTCGGAGGGCGTTTCTTGCCCAAACACCCTCTGGCACTTAAACTATAGGGCGAGGGGAATCGACATTCGTGGCCACAGGGCGACGGAGAATTGCCGTAGCCGTCAGTGACTTGCCCGCCGTAATCAGTTAACTGAGCAGAGGTTCGCTCGCGCTAGAGGTCTTCTAGCCGAGTGGTACAAAGATGAGTCTGACCACATTTTTTAAGTCGATTCTCGAAGGCGGCAAGGTCGACGTTGGCCGGCGGTACGAGATTCTGCGCGAGGCCGTGTCGGGAACGATGTCGCAGTTCCACATGGCGCGAGACCGCGATACCGAACAGATCATCGGGCTGAAGGTGCTCGACAAGCACAAGACTGAACAGTTGGAGATGCGGTTTCGCGGCCTCGACAAACCCACGGAAGGCCAAATTGCCTCCTCGTTCGACCATCCCCGTATTGTCCGCACCTTGGGCCATGGCATCACCACCAAAAACGAGCAGTTTCTGGTGATGGAGTATCTCGAAGGTCCCGGTTTGAACTCATTGATCGTCGGCCGTAGCGAGCTGCTCGATGGCAATCGGCTCAATCTGATGCGCAATGCGGCCGAGGCGCTCCAAGCGGTCCACGAAGCCGGCTACATCCATCGCGACATCTGCCCGCGCAATTTCGTCTGTTCGCCCGAGGCCGATTCTCTGAAGTTGATCGATTTCGGTTTGACCGTCCCGGCCAGCAAAGAATTCATGCAGCCCGGCATCCGCACCGGCACGCCCAACTACATGGCTCCCGAGGTCGTGCGTCGCAAGAGTACCGACCATCGGCTCGACATTTTTTCGTTCGGCGCGTCGATGTACGAAATGTACAGCTTCGAGCTGCCCTGGCAGAGCGGCAGTGGCGATGGCATGGCGGCAATGAGCCATGGCCAAAGCGAGCCGACGCCCTTGGAACAGATCTGTCCAGATATTCATCCCAAGCTCGCCGCGGCGATCCGAAAATGCATGGCAGCCGAGCCGGGGGAGAGAACGCAATCGATGAGCCAGTTTCTGTCGGAAATCTCCAGCGTACGGCAGGAAAATGCCGATCCCGCGGCGAAATCGTAGGGAAATGCGGTTAGCCGGCACGGTGCCGGCCAACGGCAAAGTTGGCTGCGGGCGTCTCCGCACGCATTGCAGGCCGGCAGCTTCTGCCGTATATTGAGCGATTCGACCAATTTCCAGTTTGCGACCAGCGACCTGCCGGTCTCCGGAAATAGATGCTTCGGGAGTGAATGATGACGATCGACAAGAGCTTGAAGGTCCGCCGCGGCGGGTCAGGTAATCGTAGCGTACTGACACGGATCGAACGGCTGGAACGTCTCAAAGAGGCTGACCGTTGGAAAGAGGGCGACTCGCCCCTCGGTCTGGCCAAGGTACGCGTGCGCAAGCTCGTGATGAAGAAGAAAAAGAAGAAGAAGGAAGAAGAAGGAGAAGATGGCGACACGCCAGACGCCGCTGCTACCACGTAAAGCAGCCACTGCGCAATTCAGCAACTCTTTGTGCCGACGCCGACTACTCCTTGATAATATCCTTCACCGTGCCGCCCCCGGGGATCATCGGCAGCACGTGCTCTTGATAGGGCACCTCGACGTCCAGCAGATACGGGCCGTCGTGGTCAAGCATTGCTTGCAGAGCCGAAACCAAGTCGCCCTTCTCTTTCACATATTGGGCACCCCAGCCAAATCCCCTGGCGATTCCCACAAAATCGGGGTATCGTTCGGAAGGTCCTAAGCCGTTGCCCTGCCCTTGGGCCTCGGGATGGTCGACGGGACCCAGGTAGGTGTGAGCCCGATTGCCCTGCATGAAGCGGTCTTCCCACTGCATTACCATGCCCAAGTGCTGGTTATTGAGAAGCAACACCTTCACGGGCAATTTTTCGCACACGCAGGTTGCCATTTCCTGCACGTTCATCAGGAAGCTGCCGTCGCCGTCAATGTCGACTACCAGCCGACCGGGATTCGCCGCCTGAGCGCCCATCGCGGCGGGCAGGCCGAACCCCATCGTGCCGAGTCCGCTGGAACTCAAGAACGAACGCGGCTCGGTGAATTTGTAGAATTGGGCGCCCCACATCTGATGTTGGCCCACCCCGACCGTGATTACCGGATTGGCCTCGGCCGTGAGCTTCCACAGCTCCTGGATTGCAAGCTGCTGGGTAATCCCGGGGAAACTGGTGTCGAACTTAAATGGCTCGTCTCGCTTCCACTGCTGACACTGCTCGACCCAAGCGGAAATGTCCTCGGGCGGTTCGACGATCTTGTTCAGTTCGTCGAGCACGAATTTCACGTCGCTGCAGACCGGGATATGGGCCGGCTTGTTCTTGTTGAGTTCCGAGGCGTCGACGTCAACGTGGATGATCTTGCCATGCTTGCAGAATTCATCAACCTTGCCAGTCACTCGGTCGTCGAAGCGTACGCCGAGCGCGATGAGCAGATCGGCCTCGTCGACGGCATAATTGGCGTACACCGAGCCGTGCATCCCCAGCATGTCGAGCGACAGCGGATCGGAGCTGGGAAACGCGCCCAAGCCCATCACCGTAGTGGTAATCGGGATGCCCGTCTTCTGGACGAGCGTTCGTAATGCTTCGCTCGCCTCGGCGGCAATGATGCCCCCGCCGGCATAAATCACCGGTCGCTTGGCCAGCTTGATTGCCGCGGCGATTTGGTTGATTTGCTCGGGGCGCGCCGTGGGTGATTCGAAAGAATAGCCAGGCAGATCGAGTTGGGCGTCGTAATCGGGAACGCACGAATCGAGTTGCACGTTCTTGGGGATGTCGACCAGCACGGGCCCCGGTCTGCCAGTGGAGGCAATCAGAAAGGCCTCTTTCACCACCCGGGCGATATCTTCGACATGAGTCACCAGGTAGTGGTGCTTGGTAATGCCGCGGCAGACTTCGACGATCGGTGTTTCCTGAAAGGCGTCGCTGCCGATCACGGGGGTCGGAACCTGGCCGGTGATGGCGACCATTGGTACGCTGTCGAGCTTGGCGTCGGCGATGGCGGTCACCAGATTGGTGGCGCCGGGTCCGCTGGTGGCCATGCAGACGCCCACTTTGCCCGTGCTACGAGCGATGCCCTGCGCCGCAAAGCCGCCGCCCTGTTCGTGGCGGGGCAGGATCGTGCGGATTTTGTCGCTGAATCGCGTCAGGGCTTGGTGAAGGGGCATGCTTGCGCCGCCCGGATAGGCGAAGATCGTCTCGACGCCAAGATGGACCAGCGACTGAACCAGTATGTCTGCACCCGTTGTCACGTCGCCCTTGGTCTTCTTCTTGGAAGTCGTCTTCTTGGAAATGGTTGCCACTGCTTCACCTTCAATCGAAAATCGCAAATCACCAGGATGGAATTGTTCTTGTCGGGATGAGCTTCCCCCCGAACCCGTCCATCCTAAGCGTCCGGGTGCTCAGAAACAAGGTTTTCCCGTCAACTGGCCGCGGGAGTGGGGAGGGGCCGCCTGCTGCTAGGTGACCAGCCCACCAGCGACAAGGTTCACCCCCGGGCGAGCGAGTCCCCGCCGAGTGGCTCAAGCACTGACGCGGCGAGGGATCGTGAACGAGTACAGCACAACCACGGCACCCGAGGCCATCAGGCTCCAGGGGGCCCAATCCGGGGGTGTGATCTCGTCTTCGATGAACCTGCGAGACTGCCCATTCTCGGGTTTCTTCATCACGGCTTTTTCAATAGCCAGCGCCTCGACGCCCAACAGACAGGTGTAAGCGCCCAGCGCCAAGAACAGCGACCGCAACATGACTGAAACTCCTCGGTCTGCAGAGGGGAGGGGGGAGAGGACTGCTATTGGTCGCTATCGGCCACCACTGCTGGCATAGAACAGCCCCAGGCCCGCTGGGCCGCAATCTGAGGCACTTCGGCTGCCAATCAAAAGGATCGCCACGCTTTTGAGGGCCCGTGGCGGTCGAATTCCAGCGTCTGGCGTCGGGAAGTGACGTTGTCTGAGGCAGAATTTCCCGTATTATCCTTGCCGCCAGTCACTTATGGCTAAGAACCAGAGTCGGGGTGGCCGGGGCAAAGCGCTAGCTTGCCCCGGAGCGCCGCGGCTACCGGGGCACGCCCTTCGGGACTTAGCCCCGGCCACCCTGGTCGGCAAGGTTATCAGCGACTTGAATGTCGGCACTCGAGTGTGCCGGCCTACCCAATCCCCCGGAGCCGAGCGATGCCCAAACGAGTCCGCATCGATTTCTGCGACTTTTGGCCGAGTTTTGATCGGCACGACAACTTCTTCACTCAGTTGCTGCGCCCACGGTTCGACGTGCAGGTGGTCGACGACCCCGACTTCTTGATCCACTCCTGCTTCGGCAAACAGCATCGCCGCTTCCAGGGCATTCGCATCTACTACACGGCAGAGAACCGTCGGCCCGACTTCTGTGTAAGCGACTTCGCGTTTTCGTTCGACTATCTGAGGCGGGAGGATCACTGTCGGTTTCCGTTTTATGTTTACCGGGTTCCGGTCGAGCAGTTGCTGCTCCCCAACGAATCGGCAGAAGAGATTCTCGCCGCTAAGACGGGCTTCTGCAGCTTTGTGTACAGCAACTCGCTGTGTCGTCGCCGCAACGAGTTCTTTCGCAAGCTCTCCAAGTACAAGCAAGTTGATTCCGGTGGGCGCTTTCAAAACAACGTCGGCGGGCCCGTGCCCGACAAGCTGGAGTTTCAACGCCAGTACAAGTTCACCTTCGCGTTCGAGAACAGTTCCTATCCCGGCTACACCACCGAAAAACTGCCCGAAGGGGTGGCGGCCGGCTCGGTGCCGATCTACTGGGGCAATCCCCTGGTCGGCCGCGAATTCAATCCGGCCCGCTTCCTTAACTACGCCGATTACGGCAGCGACGAGGCTCTCATCGAGCGGATCATCGAGCTGGACAACGACGACGAGCAGTATCTCGAGTACCTCCGTCAGCCGCTGTTCTACGACAATCGACCCAATCAGTACTACGATCCCGAGCCACTGCTGGAACAGTTCGAGCAAATCTTTTCCAGCACGAAGAAGCCGGTGGCCGGCTCCTTTCCCAGGTTCCTGGGCTTTCAGACCAAGCGACTCGGCCGCAACTTTCAGCGGCTGTGGCGCAGAGCCGGCTGAGAGAAAGTTCCAAGGTCTGAGTGGAAAACGGTGGTCCGCGCTCAGTAAGGACCGCGTCGATAGACCGTAAAACGAGTGCTGGCGCAGCAGGAGTCTGACCTCGCGGCTCGACACTGCTGCTTAGTGCGGCCAAGCATCGGGCCAAACGTTGCCGAGCGGGCGAACGGTTGCGAGCGTGCTTGTACCCGCGCCTCGTTCATCAGCATGCGATACTGAACTACGTTGCGAAACTGCACGTTCTGCCGCTGCGGTTCGGGAGGCTGGGGCGATGTCTCGAAAGGGTAGCCGTCGACCGACCGCTCCGCGAGCATATCGCCCTCGGCTTGACGAGCCTGGTTGGGTTGGGGATCGCCTTGGGGCTGACGCTTGGCGAACTGCTGTCGACGCCAGTGCACGTGACGCCCGACCTGGGGCATCGGCGGTGGCGACTGCTGCTGCTCCGCGCTGGCGGACGAGCCACCGCCGCTTCCCACCGACAGGCCGTCACAGATCAAAGGTATCGCGGGCACATTCAGCGGCTGCCGGACTTCGGTCGGGGCGAGTAGCGCGGCCCGTTCTTGATCATCGAGCAGACCGTTGTTGTTTCTGTCGTACTTGGCCAGCAGTTGTGCGTAGCTGCCCTCGTCTGGGCGGAACTGAGCTCGACAAGTCTCCGAGGACAACAGTACCGGGACGATCAGAAGTGCCGAGAGTGTTGCTAGTCGTCGCATCGTCGGTCTCCTCGAAACGAGTGGGGTGGAAGGATTCGACGCCCCAGGCTCGCTGTTAGTTTCCATGTTTCGTGGCTTCTTGTCCAGTTTTTTCCGGATTGCCGGGCTCGGGGACGAGCCGGCTCGCTGGTGGGGTGATTGGGTGGGGTAACAGGAGTGGTATTGCCCAAAATCGTGGAAATCTGTATTTCGACGTGCCGTATTTCCGACCACCGTGCCGAATAAGCTCTAAGGCCCGGCCTCCGCTGGGTGCCGTAGCGGACAGAACCAAGAGGGCATTGCCATGACAGCCGACAATCAGAACTCGCGCAGCTCAACCGACGAACTTCTGGACCAAGCCGAAGAGATGATCTGGAGCTTGCTGGACGACAATCTTCCCAAGGCCGACGTGCCACGCTTGGAGGAGATGATCAAGAACAACGACGACGTGCGCAATCGCTATCTCGAGTGCGTGCAGTTGCACTCCGACCTGTCGGGACATTTTGGCGGAGCCGCCAAGTTGAAGATTTCGGAACTACCCTCATCGTTCGGCTCGCCCGTGTTGGGCTCACTGGGCGACGCGGCGCCAGGCGTCGACGCCGGTCCGCCGGTGACCGACTGACGCTGAGCTCTGCTAATTCGACGCGCGTTGCCAGCTGGCGGGCATCACTCGCCACTCGGGACCTTGGGCGAAGCCGGGCGGCGGATAGCTGAAGAAGACGGAGTCGTACTTGAAGGTCACACGAGAGGCGGCATGTATCCTTTCGCAAACCACGACCCCGCGGAAACGGGAATGAGGCGAGTCCGGGTCCGGAAGTAGTTTTAGCGTTCCCGACACGTAGACCAATCCCCGGACGACCGAGGCATAGGTATCGCTCCGATCGGAATCATCGATATTCCGATACGGTGTTCCCACCGGATTGAAATTCACTCCGGTATCCAATTCGCTCAGGTTGACGTCGTTGGTTGAAATAGAGATGTCTCCCTGAACCATCAGCGAAGGCAGGTTGGCGACCGCCGGCTCCAGGACGACTGAGCTCGCCAAGGCCGTCGAATTGCCTGGGTTCAAAAGGACAATCGTCCCCACAATCCGGCAATCCTCGATACGCAGATCCTTGCCTTGGCAGTCGATCACATAGATACCCGCCGGATTCGTCGCCCCGAAAGGGTTCACGTTGGGAGTCAACAACACCAACGAGATTACTGGATTGTTCGAGCCGTCGACAGGCAGCGCATCGACGTCGATCCACGTGCCGTTGAATTGATAGTAGTCAAACACGTGCTCGTGGGGCATTTCCCGGAGAGGAATCGCGGAGGTCTCTCTGCCGGTGATATCCCCACGGATGTCATCGACGGCTTCGACGTCGCCAGTAATGGGTGCGTCATCGGCATCAATGTCATCATTGGAACTGATGACTTGATCAGTCACCATGTCGCCCCCTGGCTCGGGTCTCACACGTTCATTGACACAGAGCGATACTTCCAGGCAAGCGAGCGGATCACCGGTCGGCTCGAGCATAACCGTGGCCACGTGTACCGCTTCGCCCGATTGACCGATTCCCCGGAGAGTGACCGCGTCGTTGACGTCATCGCTGAGGCTGCCGTCGGAATCGGTGAGGTCGAACTTGAACTCTCCGGAGCCGCCGAGGCTGACCCAATCAGCCGGATACTCGACGCCACTTGCAAAAGTCTTGCGCCAGACGGGATCGGCTGTGATCTGTGCCAGTGCGTATTCGACGGCTGACTGGGCCATGAGCCGGGCTTCGGCCATGTCGTCCAGGGCGAGCGCCGACTTGCGCTGCAGACGAGTGATCTGCATCGCAGAGAGGCTGACGATGCTTACGATCATCGCCACGCCCAACACGGCGATGTAAACACTTCCCCGGCGAGGCTTGTGCGATCTGGCAATCGTTGTGAGGTGAAGATTCATGCAGGCAGCTACTCTAGTTGGCATCGTACACTTGATTGGACAACTGCGTGGCAGAATGGGACGCGGTAGAACCGCCTAGCTGCAGTTCCGCGCCCAGCCAGGTCACGGCTGTCAAGTCGACGGCGGGCGACTGCTCGAAACTGCTGTTCCTGGACCGTAAGGCGCGGATTTGCGTAGCTACGCCGTCGGGGTCGGTCACGATCACGGTGATCAACTTCAATCCTGTTTCGCTCTGTGACGTGGTGGCAACCGTTTTCACTGTCACCCAATCGACCTGCACGGTCCGCTCCCAGTTGGCGTATCCTGAATGCTCAACACCGACTTTGTCCTTGGGTTCTTTTCGACCCAATTGTCGTAGTCGTCCACGTCGTCGAAGTCAGCTCGCTCTTTGCCCGACTCGCCAGAATCGCGGCCTATCGAGCCGCCGGGATCCTCAGGGTCTTCGTAAGACAGCGAGAGGATCTCGCCCATCAGTTCATGCGCCAGGCCGGGTCCGGTCAGCCGCGCGGCATTCAGCCGTTGCGAGCGAAAGACAGCCCCCAATGTGTCGAGCGCCGCGACCAGCATCACACCGACAATCAGCGTGCTGGCCACAACTTCGATCAGGCTCAGGCCTCGATGTTTTCGTCTTGATGAATGCATGATTTGCTAATACGGATCGGGGGCGATGGCAATGGTGACGGTGCGGTACTCCTCGGATTTCTTGAGTTTGAAGTCGGCGGTTCCGCTGACTCCTGCGGAAGGTTGTAAGACATAAGCGGCACCGCCAGAAGTGGATTCGTTGCCGGAGTTACTCTCGTCCATGGTGATTGTCGCGTGGCCGCTGAGCCCCGAGTTGTCGACCGGGATGTCTTTGTCATCAAAGCCGCCGATTCGTAGAATCATTGTGTAGCTAATGGTCGTGTTGACGGAAGGCGTGGTGGGTGTGTCGGATTTCCCTCCACTAACCGCGAATTGATGGATCGGAGTAGTGGGATCGTGGCCCGTAAATCGCATGATCCAGCCATAAGCTTGTTCGTTCGGATTCCAAGTGAGGGTATACGAACTCGCCTCCGCGGCAGTGGCAATTTTCCACCACACACCAAAGTGCATTTCGCCGACTGGGCCCTCGTCGAGGTTGAGGATGTTCCAGCCGGCAGGGGCGGCGAGCCCGTCGAGCCCGCCGTCGAGTGCCATCGCGGCGATCAGCAAGTCGCCTTCGCTCGTGCCGGGCGGCGCGATAATCGTAAGCGAAGTTGAATCATTAGGTTGTTTCGCTTCGGTAAACTCTTCAAAAACTACTTCGGGCACTGTCGCTACGACTTTCGGTCCGATCGTCAATCGCGTCAACGCTGCGAGATCGAGACTCTGCACGTCCGTGGCAATCGTGAACTTCGTGCCGCCGTTGTATTGGTACGTCAGCGGGTCGCCGGCTGTGCCGCTCCAGGCGTAGCGAATCGTTTCGGGATGGAGGTCGCCGTCGCGATCGGGCACGTCGAAAGTCACGGCCGTGGCGGTACGCTCGCTGAAGCTGCGCGCCAGGGCCAAGTCGGCTGAGAGTTCGCCCAATACCTCCGAAGCAATCGAGGACTGTCGCGAGGCGGAGTTGTCCAGATCGAGCGCTTGGCTCGAAATGTAGATCGTGGAGGCTAATCCGGCCACGAGCATTGAGGAAGAAACGAGGCCAATCATTAGCTCGAGGAGCGTAAAGCCTGCGTTCGAATCTCTGTGACGGGCCTGCGGTCGTTGGGTCGATAGGGGCGCAATCATGAGTCGGTTAGAGCCCTTTTTCGAGAGCCGCAATGTCGGCAAGGAAAAGAGTACTGATCTGGCCAGACGCGTCGAGCATGATGGTTTGGTCCCTTTTTCCAGCGTTAAACACAATCGTGCCGGCACTGGAGGGTCGGCCATAGATGTCGAACACCAGGGTGCTACTACCGCCGAAACTGGCGGAAACGATTCTCACCTGCTCGACAACCTCTCCGAGTCGGTGCTCGTAGACCTCACTTGAGTGATCGAGATCGTTCATCCGGGCGATTTCATAGCGGTTTTCGTCGACGTGGAATGCGATTGTCTGATTCGTGCTGGTCTGCTGGGCGCGACGCTTGGCGGTTCGGAGATCAGCCACAATTCGTCTGGCCGTCGCGTCGGTACGGTAGTTGCCAACGTGTCGAGGTAGCGCGGAGCCGCGACTGCACCGAGAATGCCGACGATCAGAACCACAATCACCAGTTCGACCATCGTGAAACCGGTCCGTTGAGATCTAACGATCATGTTCTTGCTGGTGCGTGGTCGGTTCATCTCTGTGCCAGTGGGATGGTTCTCGTTGCATCTCAGGAGGGCAGGAATTCGGGGATGCTTTGGTCGGAGTCGTTCTCCAGCACCGGCTGAACGCTCTCGACAACCTTGGGCTTTCTCACCGGCAAGGGAGGACGTCGATAACTCTCGCGGATTCTTACGATGTCGGGCGTGATCTTGAGAAACGCTTCGACGATCTCCGCGTCCCACTGACTTCCCGCGCCTTCCTGTAGAATCGAAAATGCCTTTTCCAACGGCATGCTCGAGCGGTAAGGCCGATCGGACGTCATCGCGTCGAACGCATCGACCACGGCCAACAGTCGGCCTTCCAAGGGGGCCTCCTGTCCGACCAAACCGTCGGGATAGCCCTTGCCATCGTGGCGCTCGTGATGGTGCAACACGCCTGGCAACACGTATTCCATCGATTCTAGCTCGCGCAAGATGGCCCAGCCCAGGTCGGGATGCTTCTTGATCTCAGCGAATTCTTCCTCGGTGAGCGGTCCAGTCTTCTTGAGAACCAGATCGCTGAGGCCGATTTTGCCGATGTCGTGGAGCAGCCCGGTCATGTAGAGTCGCTCGCAGGACTCTTCGTCGAAGCCGATCTCACGCGCCAGCCGTCTGCCGTAGCGAGCGACCCGTTCGCTGTGACCACAAGTGTAGGGATCGCGGGATTCAATCGCGGAAACCAACGTTCGCACGACGCTGATCAACAGGCTCTCTCGTTCTTCGAACAGCGCCACGTTGTGGGCGTGGGAAGCGAGCATGGCGGCGGTGGTGCTGATGAGCGACGCTTCGCAGGAGCCGAGTTCGTTTTCGTTCAATTTCCAGATCGGATCATGGTGGCGCTGCCGAAGGGGAAGGCGGCGATTGATCGCCACGAGCCAGCCGAGCGTGGCCATGCTCGTGGAGACCGATACCAGCGCGAATTCCCGCACGCCCGGATACAGGCGCCCCTCCGAACTCTGTTGAAAGTGGTTGCGCACCGTGGGCTGGTCGACCGTCGTTTCACAGTACTGGGCCACCAGTTTCTCAATCACGTCTAGATCGACGCCGCCCTGGCCGTCGTCAGCTTTCCAGGATTCCGCGATGTAGTGTTTGCCGCCGCCACGACGGTCCACGAAGTGAAGCTCTTCGACGCTGGCGGCCTCGCCCAACTGGGGAAGAACATGCGGCATCAGGTTCTCTGATCGCAACGAGAGGCCACCCAGGGCCAACCGATCGGCCATCGACCGCAGAAAGACCAGTTCCTCCAAGTCTTCGCTCAGTTGCTGCAGATACACGCTGCTTTCCTGTTGTAGCTGCTCGACTTCCTTTCGGCTCGCCAAGTCACTCAACGTGGCTTTGACCAGTTGCAGGGCGAGATTCGGCGAGTCGGTCGTCACTTGAGTCGTTGCAAGCCAATCGGCGCCGTCCTCGATCCGAATCGGAACGACTAGCAGGCACTGTCCGGTTTCGCACGGGTACGCCCCAGGCTCACCCTGCAGGTAAGCTTGTTCGCATCGCTTTGCCAATTCGTTCGTTGGAACCTGCTCGTGTTGCTCCTCGAGGGCCGACGAGAATACGCCGTCCTCGCCACGGGCCCACACTTCGAAGGTCGAGTCGAACACTCGTTCCAGTTCAGCGACATCGCGGTACTTGGACCGCGCGTCCGAAACATTTTTCACTACTGTGCCGGCCGTCATCTTGCTGCTCGTGATTCAATGGGAGTCGTACTTCTGACTTCTGAGATGGGTGATACTGGGGCACAGTCTGCTAGGTCAGAGAAAGGATCTTCACAACGATTAGTGCAATTCGTTTTTTGCACACCCGTATCGCAAACCAGAAACGCGCGTAGCGTCTCCGTGGAATACCGTTCCGCCTATCCAGGAAAAGATAGCTTACGCATGGATGACGGCAACAATAAGGATGGCGTCTGTTGGGATTGCTCCGAGAACGACGGTGGCAACGGTTGTGCTGGCAATACACGTTGAGGCGGTCCGCGTCACGCGTTGCGGCAGAGAATGCTAGGTTTGACCAACTGAGTTTCAGAAAAACAGGGCTCTTCTGCGGAGAATTCCATGGGACTGTGCAGGAAGAAGCTACATTTGGCTAGCAAGCCTAACCATTTACCGACATTTTCTCGTTCGAAAGAGGGGTACTACTATGAACTGCCGACGCAATGCATTCACGCTAGTGGAATTGGTCGTGGTGATCATGATTCTAGGAATCTTGGCTGGTGTGGCCGCGCCGAAGTTGCTGAACACTTCCAAAACAGCCACCGACAACGGCATCCGACAGACTCTGTCCATCGTGCGAGACGCGATTGAGCTGTACGCCGCGGAAAACGCCGGCACTTTGCCCCCCTGTGCCAATGCAACCACGAGCCTCCAAGACGCCCTGAAGCCTTACATCCGCGGCACCTTTCCCGTGTGTCCCGTGGGTACGCAGGACGACGAAGTGACCTCAACGAACACCACACCGATAGTCGCCGACGGCACGCCGGCTACGGGTTGGAAGTACAACACCAGCACGGGCGAATTCATCTGCAATTCCAGCACACTTTCGGGCGACGGAGCCACAGCCTACGAAGCCTTCTAGTGAAAACGACAACCACAAAATTGTGTCAGTGGGATTTTCTTGGGGCGTGAGAAGCAGGATGAATGATCGAGCAAGAAGGATTCTGATAGTTGACGACAACGTCGCTCTGGCGCGTGTGATCCAATTCGCCATGGATGGCGCTGGATTTGATACGGTCACCGCTTCGAACGGGCAGATTGCGTTCGATTTGGCCAAAGAGTCGCCGTTCGACATGGTGATCACCGATCAGCAAATGCCCGAAATGACTGGCGTTGAACTTTGTCGAGGTCTGCGTGACATGCCGGAATACAAAGATTGCCCGATCATTCTTCTAACGGCCAAAGGCCTGGAGCTGGAATTGCCATGCTTGCAGGATGAATATGAAATCGACGCGACATTTTCCAAACCCTTCAGTCCCTCGGCTCTGGTGAAGACAGTCAACGAGCTGCTGGCAGCCGCTGCTGCGTAAGAAGACATGCCGTGGCCATGAAAGATGCACTAGAACAAAATGTCTGGCAGCCCCTCCAAGCTGAGTTTTCCGAGGAAGGTCGTCGCGTGCTACCTGCTGTTTTGCATGGTGACCGTCTGCTGGCTGGCATTGGGAGTCTGTCTTGTCTCCCACCGAGTGCTCAGCTCGCACTCTGCTAATGCCTGCCTGTCGAGATTGGGCAAGACGGCTGCCGCGATAGAAATGTCGCATCTTCGGCATGGCCAGCAAGAACTCCAGCAATTGACCGAACAGGCTCAAACTGAGGGAGGATTGGCCTACGCCTCGATAGTCGGCCCCGACGGAATCTACTTGGCGCACACCGAGGCCAGCCTGCGAGGGATGCCCATGCTGCAGCCCCTGGGCAGTTTGTTGCGGTGGGGAAGCGTCTCAGGAGTCCGCTTTGTCGATCAACAGGGTCGAACTCTGCGAGAGTACCAAGTTCCGCTCTCCGTCAATTCCGAACCGATCGGATCGTTGCAAATAGCGGTCGTGGAGCCGACGGTTGGCGCCACCCTGGCCAGCGTGGCCCGGTACGTACCCATCGCCATACTGACACCCTTGGCATTGGTCGCTCTGGGGGCCGTGGTAATCGGTCGGCTTGCAAGAACCGTAGCCGAGGTAGACGAACAGTTGCGGCGGGTGGCGTTACTGCCTCCCGGCAAAGAGGTCTCGCTTCGACCTTTGACGGCTCGAAATGGAGCGTCTCTGGGTTGGAATCGTGTGGTGGAGTCGCTCAACGAGCGGCGAAATCACCCGGGCCACGAAAGCCTGAATGAACGACTCTCTGAGGCGATCGCGGCGCGACGACAAAACGATCAAACCGACATCCTGCAAAACCTGTCGGACGGCGTTGCCGTCACCGACATGGAAGGCCGTATCACATTCGCCAACCGAGCGATCGAAGCCCTGCTAGGAGCCACGGCAACTGACGACGCCCTGGAAGGCGCGGCCATCAGCGAGCGACTGATTCAAGAGATGCCCGAGTTGGCCCAATGCTCGTTGTTCGACCCCGAGTGCGGCAACCGGTCGGTCGTTTCCGAAGGTCACCGCAACGGCACGAATTCAGACCGTGTGCTCCGCGTATCGCGTCAGCCTCTGGTGGGCAAACGCTTGAAGGGCCAAGTGTGGTCGCTGCGCGACGTGACCCAGCAAAAATTGGCCGACAAAATGCGCGACCAATTCATCGACACCGCCACCCATGAGCTGCGCACCCCGTTGTCGAACATCAAAGCTTACGCGGAGATGCTGGCCACCTGTGACAAAATTGAGTTGGAACAGCAAAAAGAATTCTGCAACACCATCAATAGCGAAGTTACGCGCCTGGCCCGTTTTGTCGATGACCTATTGAGCATCAGCAGCATGGAAGTTGGCTCACTTTCGGCCGATCGCCAGAATGTCGAGACCGACCGGCTGTTCGAAGAGGTGCTCGCCAAGGTACAGCCGACGATGCAGCAGAAAGATATTCAGTTCGAAGTGCGGTTGCCGGAGAAAATGGGGCAATTGAAGCTCGACAAAGAGAAGATCGTAGCCGTGCTGGTCAATCTCTTGGGCAATGCTGCCAAATACACGCCCGCCGGCGGTCATGTGTCGCTGAAGGTGAAGCTGGAAGACGATCTTCTGCAGATCGCGGTCGACGACACGGGCGTAGGCATTTCCCCCGAAGAATTGCCCATGGTTTTCGAGAAGTTCTTCCGCTCGACCGACGCTCGCGTCCAGGCGGAGACGGGCACGGGACTGGGTCTATCGCTGGCACGGGAAGTCGTACGGATGCACGGCGGCGACATCTCGGTGGAAAGCCAACTCGAAAAGGGGAGTACGTTCCTAGTCTCCATCCCTCTGGAGTAATGCCCCGTCATGTTTAGCGTCAAACCCCAAGGTGCCGTCGACGTCGTCCAGTTGGGCGGACAGTTGAACCAAGAAAACGCCGAGCAGTTGGTTGAAACCGTCCAATCAGGATTGGCCGAAGGACAACCAATGGTTGTGCTCGACATGAGCGACGTTACGTTGCTTGACAGCGCCGGTCTTGACGCCCTGCTGGACAGCCGCGACGCGGTGCTCTTGAAAGGTGGCACGGTCAAGTTGGCTGCGATCATCGGCGGTATGAATCTCGACGTCGGCAATCGCGGTCGAACTGATTGCCAACGCGGCGCACCATCCACCGACAAGTACACGCATCCGCCACCGGGCAGTGTTACTACTTGATCGCATAGCAAGAAGCTTTAGAAGAGGGAAGCGAAATCGGGAGCCGACGGGCCCCGGGTAGACCTCCATTTTCTCATGCCAGCAGCGGGATTACCAACAAAAACTCCTGGGGGTGCTGATCCTTTCGCATCCATTCGCGTGATTCGCGAGCCTGGTCCCCCTTCCGGATTGAATGCGTGGAATCGGGAAAATGGGTTATTCGCATTAGGAGACCCTCGCGGGGGAGCAAACGCGATGGTGGAAGCTGTTTGCGGCTTATCATCCGCGGCCGCGTGTTCCATAATAGGCGATAGTCTGCTAGAAAGAATTGTTCTGCGCCCGAATCGAACGTCCGCAATACGACCGGAAGTTCTCCTGGTTTGCATCGAAACAAAAAATCTTTTCCAGAGGAAGAATCGCACATGTCGCTCCGGACGAACATCAGCAAGCGTCATCTCATCCGGTTGTCGGTGGTCGGCTTGTTTTGCCTCGGGTTCGGGTTGTGGGCTTTTTACGACGGCAAGGTCACTTACCCCAATCAGCGAAAACGGGCTCTGGCTTTTCAAGAGCACGAAAAACAGGGTCGACTGGAAGAGTGGACAGAGTACACAGCCGAGCGGGGCTGGGAGCCCTACAATCCGGGTGAACCGAAAACCGAAGCGGAGATTTCGGTCCAGTTTTTCATGTT
>CAXMSB010000191.1:0-2986 GCA_964195615.1 uncultured Granulosicoccus sp.
GCCATGGTGTCGCTCACTAGAAGAAGAACTGTTTGGAGACAAGTCAGACTTCCCAGTGTAACGTCGCTTCGACCGCCGGCTCAAGTATTTTCTCGCGACTTTCACGGAATACTTTCGTTCTGCGAGAATCGAGGCCTGTTATCCAAGGGACAGACGAGGCGAACTCTTTCAACGGAGCCAATGACACAACAGCACAACGAAGCAACCTGGGGAACCGCCGCCAGCCGCGGCGCAGCCGGTAGCGATCGTGATGCCAAATCATAACCGCTCGTTAGCCGGCACCGTCCCGGTACCGCGAAGTTGTGCGTAACAG
The DNA here is from genome assembly GCA_964195615.1 of uncultured Granulosicoccus sp. Classification (GTDB taxonomy): domain Bacteria; phylum Planctomycetota; class Planctomycetia; order Pirellulales; family Lacipirellulaceae; genus Bythopirellula. Next base: position 314 of record CAXMSB010000191.1, read on the forward strand.
CCCTACCGCCGGTTCGAGTTCGAGGCCTGCGCCCCGGCCATCGCCAGGAACTCCTTGGCCAGCTCGGGTCGCATACGGCTGTAATCCTGCAGACGTCGGTTCCAGTCGAACACTTCCTGCTGCGACGGTTGTCGGCCGACCACCAACTGGAACATCCGACGGATGTAGGTCATGTCGTCGGCGTTCGACTGGTAATAGAACTCAGGCGTGCTGAGGATTTGCAACTGCACGTCGGAGAGCGATCCGCCGCGGTCCAGGTGCGACTCCCAGACGTAGAGTTCCTGCGCCCGAGGCTCGCGCCGCAGATAGTCGCGGAACCACGTTGTGATCTGCGCAAGCTGCTCGTTGCGATTGGTGCCGGGGCCGCCGGTGGCGGTCGACTCGACGAGCAACTGTACGTCGGTAGAGGGTCGCCCGTTGAAGATGGGGGCCGATTGCCGCATGGCGTAGATCTGCCGACCGGCAGCGGTGATTTCAGCGTCGATCACATACGTGCGACGCGAGTCGATCTCGGTCGGGTCGTAGTCGATCGAAAACGAAATCGGCATGCGGGTCGCCGGCGAAATGGTTTGCCGGGCAATGGTCACCGGGCGCAGATCCGAGCGGAGCACTTCGCGCAGCTCGACCGTTGCCACCGCGTCGCGAGGTAGGGCGGAGCGGTCGCGGTAGGTGATCGTGCCGGTGATCGACTCGTGCCGCGGGTCGAGCTGCAGCGGCAAATTCATCAGCTTGCCATCGCGATTGTTCTGTACGAGTACGCGAACCCAGCCCTCTCCATCGGCGTTGCGTTCGAATTCAGCGCCGATGTCGTAGAGCGTGCCGGCGACGTAGCCGACCTGGTAGCCGCCGATGCTCACGAGCCGATCGTTCACTTCGAGCCCGCCCCGTTCGGCGGCCGAGCCGCGTACGACTTCGCCCACTCGCACGCCGGTGTCGGTGTTCTCGGGATAGATTCCCAACCGCCACTTCTGCAGCGCCGTCGTTTGGGCGACCGGTTCGGGAATCGGCGTCCAGTATTCCGAGAGTGTGGGATCGAGACCGGGCGCTACGTTGTCGTTCCACTGCGGCGCGACCGAGGTTGAGGTGCGGTCGCGGATTGTCGGAGCGGTGAACGCCGAGCTGTTGTTGAATTTCGCGCTGCTGGGGCTGTTGCTGTGGATGCCCGCCCCACCGGGAGAAAGCTTCGCCTGGGCGGAGGCCCGATTGGCATCGACCGCCAGACAGGCGTCAGCCCCCAACACCAGAACCGACACGAGAGTTGCCAGGGCAACGAGGAGAGTTGTTTTCATAGGAATTCCTTCCGCCATTTATCAAGAAGAGTGATCGGTAGAAAATGTTAGCGCGAGAGACCCAGGCCGACCGCATCCAACGCGACCCGTGCCGGTCGGGCCGGGATCGCCTGGAAGCCGGCCTTCACCACGTCTTCTTGTCCTTGGGTGCTGAACACGTACTTGATGAACTCCCGCTCGATGGGGCGCAGGTCGTGCTGGGGATCGTGCTTGACGACCAGTTGCAACCGTCGCACCAGAGGATACGCCCCCCGATCGGCCTCGGGCGAATCGATCGCGACAAAGTCTCCGCCATCTTCGACAGTTAGCGGCACCGCGCGAACCCCAGGCAAGGCGTACGACAGCCCGGCAAACCCGATCGCGCCAGGGTTCTTGGCGATTGCCTTGACCAGGTCGACGTTCGATTCGTGCGTTTGCATGTCGTCGCGCATCGTGCCGCCCAACAGGACCGCTTCCTGCATGAAGACCTGCGAGCCGGTTTCTTTGGTGCGGCCGTGGGCAACGATTGGCTGCGACGCTCCGCCGCCTTTCAGGCCAAGCTGTTTCCAAGTCCGGCAGGGCTGTTCGGCGCCGCGTCGGCATTCGCTCGAAAAGATCGCGTCGAGTTGAGCGAGCGTCAGACCCTTGATCGGGTTGTCCTTGTGTACGTAAATGGCGGTCCGCTCCAGGCAGGGAGTGAGCACGGTCGGCGGGTAGCCGAACGACTTGTGGAACGTGTTGATTTCGTCCTCGCGAACGCGGCGACTCAGCAGACCGATGTCGGTGCTGCCAGCCTTCACGTCGGCGACCGCGGCGCGAGAACCGTTGACTTCCACGGTGATTTTCGCGTCGGGATAGAACTGCTCGAAGCTGGCAATCCAAACGGCGGCCACGTGTGACAGCGTATTCGAGCCGCCCAGTTTCAATTGGCCCTTGAGCACTTCAATCGGCCGGTAAATCGGCAAGTTGGGGTCCAACAACGGCCTGCCGCCTCCGCCCGCGAGAACCGCTTGGCCTATCCAACACACGCTCAGTAAAGCAAGGCAAAACAGCCTGACGAATTTCGACATCGGGGAACTCCTTCGATCGAGAACAGCACGGGGGGCCATGGAATCTTGAAGTGCCGAGTGTAAGATGATTCGGCAAACTGAGTAAAGATGAGAATCTGCGGGTATGGGGCGGTGGTGCTAGCAGCGGTTTCTGGTCCATTATCAGGGGTTTTTACCCTCGTGCAGCCAAGCGAGAGACGGGCCAAGTTTCCCCAGATTGACGATCGCCGCGCCGGCATTTCTTGCCGATTTCGCCCCAGTCGGCGAATTCTGCGCAATCCCCGCGACCAGTAATACCAAGTACTTAGAGAATTTTCTCGACTTGTCTGGCAAATGACCCTACAATATTCTGCTTG
>CAXMSB010000192.1:0-1968 GCA_964195615.1 uncultured Granulosicoccus sp.
GTGATGGGCGATGTGGGCGAGCCCGGAAACCTGGAGATGGAAAACGGACGACTTCGCATGGGAATCCCTTTCGTGCCGAGCCGGAAAAACGGGCCAAACGCGCCCAAGCGCAGGCTCCCTTACCCCGGATTTCCCAAATGAGTTCCCGATCTTTGGCATGTGATTTGCGCCAGACCCTTGAAAACCAGGGCTATTCTGCCAATTCATGTCATGCTGACCGAGGAACCCGATGGGTGACTGCCAAAAGAGCGATTTGCGGGTCGGTTTCGACCGTACTTTGAAGCTGAAATTCCTCGGTAGTCAGGTCACCACGGATGCCGGGCTGCTCGCCTACCGCGAACTCGATGAGGCGTTTGGGCTGACTGCGCTGAGCGCAGAATGCCTTCAAGATTCTCGCCTCGGGCGGAACAAGCGGCACGGTCTGTTGCCCCTTCTGCGGCAGTCGATCTACAGCCGCCTGGCAGGATACGAGGACGTCAACGACGCGGAGCGGTTGTGCGTCGACCCTGCGATGCGCCACGTCGTGGGAGGCCGAGCGGCGCTGTCAGATAAACGTGCTGCTTCCGCCAGCGAGGTCGGCCGATTCGAGACCGAGACGCTCAGCACCAAGCGTAACCTCACGGCGTTGATGAAGCTCTCCGGCCGCTGGATCGACACGGTCCACCTGCGGAAGCCGTTGAAACAACTGATTCTCGACATGGACAGCTCGGTCAGCGAGACCTATGGTCGGCAACAGGGCACGGCCTACAACGGGCACTTTGAATGCCTCTGTTACCATCCGCTGTTTCTGTTCAACCAGTTCGGCGACTTGGAAAGCGCCATGCTGCGGCGCGGCAACAACGCCAGTGCTAACTTCTGGCGACGCGTGCTGCTGCCGGTGATCGAGCGCTATCGCCACTTGAGCATTCCCAAGTTCTTTCGGGGCGACGCGGCGTTTGCCATCCCCGAGTTGTACGGCTTCCTGGAAGCGGAGAAGTTTTCGTACGCGATCCGTCTGAAGGCCAACGCCGTGTTGGAGCGGAAAATTGAGCACCTGCTGACGCGTCCCGTGGGGCGGCCTTCACACAAGCCCAAAGTGTTCTATCACAGCTTCCAGTACCAGGCGAAATCATGGCAGCGGTCGCGGCGCGTGGTGGCCAAAATCGAGTGGCACGCAGGCGAGTTGTTTCCGCGTGTTGGCTTCATCGTGACCAACTTGAGCAAGCACTCGAAGAACGTTGTCAAGTTCTACAATGGTCGAGGCACGGCCGAGCAGTGGATCAAGGAAGGCAAGAACGCCGTCAAATGGACGAAGCTTTCCTGCCGCACATTTCGGGACAACCAAACACGGCTTCAGCTCTTCGTGTTGGCCTACAACCTGGGCAACTTCCTGCGGCGACTGGCCCTGCCCAAACCCGTTCGTCACTGGTCGCTGACAACGCTGCGGGAAAAGTTAATCAAGATCGGAGCGAAAGTAACGAGACACTCGAAGTACGTGTTCTTTCAACTGGCAGAGGTGGCCGTGTCGCGGAACTTGTTCGCCGCGATCCTCGACCGCATTGCGCGGCTGGCGATTCCGCCGCCGCTGGTCACGTGACGTGACTCGGGAGCGGATCAACGAGTGGAACACGAGGTTCCCCACGGAGAAGGTCTGCGCAGAACCAGAGATAGACGCTGGAAAACGCTCCGGTTGGCACCCTTTTCTGGTTTTCGGCCGGGTCCGGAGTCGGAAAACCGGCAAGAAATTGCCGCGCGCTAGGCACGGGGGGGCGCGATGTTAAATTGTGAGGTATTGCGAGCCTGGAGTGCCTCCCGGCTCAACCCATATGGGAAATATCGGCTAAGGTGATCGTCTGCCTGCTCGCGACCTCAGCGGTCTGCCTGCAAATCGTCCCGGTCCTGAGCGATTCGGTTCATTTTCTTGTCCCGCTCTTCCTGCAGCTCATCCTCTGGGGATGGTGGTACCTTGCCAGTCAATACGAGTGAGGG
>CAXMSB010000193.1:0-20455 GCA_964195615.1 uncultured Granulosicoccus sp.
TGCTGGGGGGTAGCTCCACGTCGAACGCCCGGCTCAAGCGGCGCAGGCTTGTGATGCCGGTCACCTGCCAAAGGTTCGCTTCCAGTTGCTGAATGGGCGAAGTCGCCAGCAACCGAGAGCTGCGGCTGGCTTGGTCTTCGAACACCGTGTGTAGCAAATCCTCGAGGGTGATGATGCCGATCGTCTCGCCCAACTCGTTGACGATCGCCGCGACTTCTCGCTGGGACGCCTGCAACTCGTCGAACACGGCCGCCACGGACGAACACCACGGGACGTATACCACCTGCTCCGCAAAATGCTCCAGATGATGGCGGGGGATCGTGGGCAGATACTTCAGGGCGATCGCGCCGGCGATTTCCTCGCTATCTGGCTCGGTGACCAGGAGATAGCCGCTGCGAGTGAGTTGACCGCCCAGATCTTCCAGATCGACCGGCGGCGTGAACGATTGGTACTGCGTGCGGGGCCGCATCAGTTCTTCCGCCCGCAGATCGGACAACAGCATGATGTTTTGCAGCGCCATCCGTTCCTGGGTGGCAAGCTCTTCGTCGGAGGTGCTGACGGTGATCGCCTGTTCCAAGTCGCTCAATTCGAGGTGGGGCTCCACGCGGAAACTGGGGAACATCAATCGCCGCAAGGCACGATTAACCGTTGCGAACAACGGCGCGATCGGGTCGAACACTCGCACGGCAGCCGCCAACGGCAGGCCGATTAAGCCGGCCATTGCCCGCGGGATCATCACACCCGCGGTCTTGGGAACCATCTCGCTCAACAGGATGATCGCCAGCAGCGAAACCAACGCCACCAGGCCCGCCTCGCCGCGGCGGCCTTCGCTCTCCAACTCGATGCCAATCACCGACGCCAAGGCGAAGTAAACAATGTTGACGATCAGATTCCAAAACAGGATGGCCGTGAGCAGCCGATCGGGCTGGGCCAACAGATCGACGGCAATCCGCTGAGCCGCGGCGCCCGCTTTCAACGCCCGGCGATCGTCGGATTGCAGCGAGAACAGGGCTGCTTCGCTGCAAGAGAAGAAAGCCGAAGCGGCAGCCAGCACGGCCATCGCCGTGAGGTGCGGTCCGAACTGTTGGAGTAGATTCAAGATTAGGTTCTCGCCCTGGAAACGGCCGAGGGAATCGCTTGCGGTTTAGCCATCATGGGTGGTTGTTCTACCAGTAGCAACATCGAATTCATCCACAGCCGGCACGAGCATCGCGGCGGTGGCGAAGCCGTAGGTGGCGATCACCACAACAAACGCGGCGCCGAAGCTATCCTGCAGGAAACTTGTGATCACGTAGAACGTGGCAAATGGCGTGGCGAACGAGGCCATCCAAATTGCTCGTGACGGGTTGCGGAAGCCCAACGCGAGAAACAACCCCGCCCCGCCGCCCAACATAAACGCGGCAAACGCCTGCAGTTGATAGGTGAACGAACTCTGAAACGCCATCATCATCCGCATGCAAACCGCGATGCCCAGCAGCAGAAACAGCACCGTACTCAGGCTGACGCCGACAGCCGTGCGCGATTCAAAATAGGTCATCCCCGAGTGGACCCCCAGCACCGCGACAAATGCGTTCATCACCAGCATCACCACGACCAGAAACAGCAGGTTCTCGGTCGACAGGTGGTTCGTGTACCACAGCACGCCGCACAGCACCAGCGGCAGCAGTATGATTTCCTTCGAGTTGTAGAACACGCCCCCCAGCTTGCCGTAGATGATTTCTTTCGGAGAAAGATCGGTGACCAACAGCAGGTCGAGCGCCCGTAGATCACGCTCGTTGGTGAGCGACGTGACCGCCAGGGCGTTGACAAGCACCAAGCCAAGCACCATCAACGGCACCAGCGGCTTGGCGGCGGGAACGATCAGTTCGGCATAATGCGACGCCTCGCTGCCCTCGGCCAGCAAACCGAACAGGGCCGCGGCGCAGATGGCGAAGATCACCAGATAGGCCAACCGCACCAGAATTATTTTTCTGCCGTAGGCCCAGGTGCGAATCTCACGCCAGAGGATCGGATTGTCCCAGACTTCGCGCGACTTGCGGGCGCCGTCGGCGTCTTCAGCGTCTTCGGCAATGTGTTGGTGTTGCAGCACGACCGCCTGGGTGGGATTCCAGACCCGCACGCGGAGAATGGCCCACAGATTGATCAGCAACGTCGCGGCGATCGACAGGATCAGGAACAGATTCACCGGTCCTCGGCACCACGGCATGACTTCCCTCGGCGAACCGAACGGCACCATGGCGGCCAAGATGGCCCGGAGCGGCGAAAGTGCGACGGCCCAATGCTCGGTCGCCACCTGGGCCCACTCGTTGCCCAACAGTCCGCCGGCAACGCCTTCGCCCATCAGCACCCAAAACATCAATAACAACGCGGTCAGGGCGAGCGACTGAAAAGTTTTTTCTCGCCACAGCGCGACCATCGAACCGAGGCTGCCGGCCACCGCCGCGGCGGTGAGCGTCACCGCCACAACCCGTGCCACCTGGCCAAAGGAGACCCCGCCCAAGAGCGTGATCAGCATCAACAATGGGATGGCCGCCACGACCAACACCAAGACGCTCAGCATACTGGCCAGCAGTTTGCCCAGCACCAGTTCCGAGTTCGACAGATTGGTCATCAGCAGCAGATCGAGCGTGCGGCGATCCTTCTCCTGGGCCACTGCCGCCGCGGTCAGCAGGGCTGAAAACATCACCGCCATGGCCATCTGCAGCGGGGCCAGCAGGGCAAACACCGCCGAGCCAAATCGCGACAAATCGCCCAAGCTGCGTACTTGCTGAGACCCGATGAGAATCAACCACGCGGTCAGAACCAAGCCGAAAAGCGCCGATACGTACAAGGCGCGGGAGAGATAGTGTCGCCAACTCCGCGGTGTGGTGGTGACTTCGCGAGTGAAAACCGGCCCGACGAGCAAGCTTGTTACCTTCGGCTAGATGCGGGAGGGAGGGACACGTGGCGACGACCCGTGCTCGGAATCCAGTAAAACCCTCGCTCAAGATGCGTCGGTCGCTGGAGGAATGAACGAATCCTGACAGTCCACTATAGGCAGATTCAGGTGAGGAGTCGAGCGGAAGGCGGCAGGGCCAGGAGAACTGCAAAGTCCGCCACCTGTCATCCCGAGGTCCGCCGAGGGATCTCCGTTACCCTGCCAAACCGTGTCACGACAGAGATTCCTCGGCGGACCTCGGAATGACAGTGTGGGCAAGAACCGACTTTGCAGCTCTCCTGGTCCGGGGCCTTGGGCATTCTGCGCCACCCCTACAGTTTGGCCCAGCATGTCCCCGTCCGGCTGCGAGAGGCATCCCGGCCTGGGCTCGCCGGTGTACTCTCAGAGCGATTTGTCTAGAATGGCGGTGAGGCGGCCAGCGAGCGTCTTGCCTGCCGTTACTTACTGAAGAATCCACTGGTCCGCCCTTCCGTCGGGCGCCTCCCAAATATCGAGGAAATCATATGAAGACCGACTCACCGCGTTTCGCCGGCTTTCCCCTGCCCCGTGTCTGGCCGCTGCTTGTCATCGCCTGCGTGGGTAGCCTCTGTGCCCTGACCTGCATGGCTCAGGATCCGACGAAGCCAGCGGCGAAACAACAGGGCGGCTTGACCGCCGAAAGCTTGATAGGCGACGCCCTCTCTCTGGCCAATCGGGACTACCCGGAAATCGCCAGCGCGATCCAGCGTTTTCGCAACGGCGACGGACAGGGCGCCATGGACTACCTGATTGAAGCCAAGAAGAAATACCCCAAGCTGCCTCCCACCGAAGTCACGATGGCCAAGATGCAACTGGCCGCCCGCAACGGCAGAGCGGTGCGAGTTCTCTTGGAGCGCGCGGTGGTGCTGTATCCGGACGATCCGGAGGCTTATCTTTTGCTCGCCGACCAGGCGTTCATGGGCTCCAGGACCACCGAAGCCCAGGCTCTGTTCGAATTGGTCGATCCGCTCGTACAAAAGTTTGAGGAAAACAAGCGGCGCAAGAAGAGCTTCGTGATTCGCGTCGTCGCCGGACGGTCCGCCGTTGCCGAACGACGTCAGCAGTGGGAACTGGCACAGAAATTGCTCAGCGAATGGCTTGAAATCGATCCGAAAAGCGCGGCTGCCCATCAGCGGTTGGGAGTCACGCTGTTCCGACTCAAGAAATCTCGCGAAGCTTTGGAGGAGTTTTCCAAAGCTCGGGAGTTGAGCCCAGAAGTCTCCCACCCCTTCGTGATCCTGGGCCAGCTCTTCTCGCAGGACGACGACAAAGAGAATGCTAGAAAGTCTTACGAAAAGGCCTACAAGGAAGACAAGTCCGACCCCAAAGTGGCCCAGGCTTATGCGGTATGGCTCATTCGAGAAGACGAGCTGGATCAAGCCCAAACCGTAGCTGCCACGTTGCGCGAGCAATCGCCCGATTCGGTGGTTGCGCTGCTCCTGGACGGAATCGTTGCAAAGATGCAAGGAGACACCGAGCGAGCCGAACAAGCGCTCACCAAAGTCCTCACCAACGATCCTTCGAACGAAACGGCAACCAATATTCTCGCCCTGCTACTGATCGAAAGCGACGATACCGCCGATCGCGAGCGGGCACTCCGTTATGCCAAGATGAATGCCGATCTGAACCAGAAGAGCCCCCAGGCCAACATCACGCTCGGTTGGGTACTCTACAAATTGAATCGAATGCAAGAATCGAATGCCGCGTTGCAGAAAGGGGCCCGGGCGGGGCAGCTCCAAGCCGACTCGACGTATCTGATCGCCGAGATCATGTCGAAACAAGAGGGTGGCAAGGAGAAGGCCGTCGCGGCGTTGGAGCAGGTCCTCAAGCAGAAGAAGGGACTCTTCATGTTCCGCCGCGATGCGGAGAAGCTGCTCGAGCAGCTCCAAGCAGAATAGGAACTGGCGAGGGTGAAAATAAAAAGGTCATGGCAAGTCGATCCGTCGTCTTGCCATGACCTTTATCCTGAAGCAAAACACAAGGCGTGTTTCACCCTCCCGTTACCTTTGTAATGTTTTTATCGGCCGCGGCAGTCGCTGCGCTGTAGCCCAATTCTTGGGGTCCTGCAAAATCAATCGAGAATGCTGGCTAGCAAAAGAAAGCAGGCAGACCTCCTTGCGGAAATCTGCCCACTCTCGGACAGCTTCGTCGTGGTGGGCCACACTCCCCAGTAGGCTTCATCACTTGGAAAGCTGTTTTTGGACGGTCTTGCTGCGAGACTCTCTCGATTGTGTAAAGTGCGATTGTTAGGGAAGGATTTCGGGGGCGGGTCGGCCCAACGACGGGAGCGAGGGCTCTGCCGGCGAAACTCGCGGCTGCAACACTTCGGGCGTAGCGAAGTCGTCGGCGTCTCGGGCAGCCGTCGTGTCGAAACTGGCCAGCAGCTCGTCTCCTGGGACGGGAAGGCTGCCCAGCACCTGAAACTCGGCCGGTTCCACGTTCGGAAGCATGCCCGTAGGTCGCAGCACCAACGGAGAATAGCCGTAGGTCGCGCATCCACCGCACCCTGTGCCGCATCCATGTCGCCCGTGGCGGCATTTTCGCCAGGGACCGTAATCTGATCGCACCGGGTCGCAGCCGCAATGGCAGCCGTGGACGTGGTCGCGCCGGTGGTAGTGGCAAGGACCGTAAGCGCCGCAGTATCCCGGGTACAGCGGATGGCACCACCAACACGCGGGCGAGTTCGTACAGCTCGTTTTGCAGGGGCTGAACAATCCGTACCGACATGAGTCGCAGTGCCGGGGGACGAAGTAGTCCTGGTTCGCGTTCCTGGTGCAACCGTCGCCGCAGCCGTCGGCCGGAACGATCGACCCATAGGTCTGCCAAAACAGGCGGGCCTGGGCGGGGTTCGCTCCCCACAGCGTGGCAATCAACGTCAGCAGAACGGGCAGTCGCATGGACAAGTCTTTGTGAAAACGTCCGATGGTGAATTCAGTCGCGGCACGGATGTGCCTCTAACGAAACATGGGTTACGCCGGCGTGTTGAGCAAATGCAACATGGCCCGTTTTTCCCCACCGGCCACTGTGCGAAGCCGTTACAATTGGTACCCCAACCGCAATCCAGCCCCCTTTCCCAAGCCCTGCCTCATGCCAGTACCAGTCGTAGCGATTGTGTCGACGACAGCCGTTGTGGCTCCGAGCCCCTGGCTGGCCGTCGGAGCCTTGGTGATTCTGCTGTTGCTGATGTTTCGTGGACTGCTTCGCCTCCGTGGCACGACGCTCGCCGCCGCCTGCCTGTGGGCGATGTTATCGGCGTTGAGCCTGACGGCGGTGGCCGCTTCAGGCGTGGGGCCGAGCGCCCTGCGATTTGCCGCCGTGGCGACAACATTCTGTCCGCTGATGGCCGTGTTGGGTGCCAAGCGGCCCCAGGACAAAGGCTGGCAATGGGTTGTGGTCTCGCTCTGGATCGTGCTGGTCTGGCCCGCCGGCCAGGCGGTGCTGTCGCGCTCCGGCGCGAATCTCGACCTCTTTCTCGCCTGGAAACTGTTCCTCGGCGGTCTGATCGCGCTCGGGCCCATGAACTATCTGCCGACCCGCTTCTGGCTGGCGTCGCTGTCGGTGGCCCTGGGGCAATCGGTGTTGCTGGGTGAGTATCTGGGGGCGATCCCTGCCAGCATTGCGGGTTGGTTGCCGCCGATCGGCGCCGGATGTCTTTTATTCGCGGCGATCGTCGTCAGCCGGCAGTGCCATCCCGCCGCGCCTCCCGCGGAAGATGCACTGGCCAGGCACACCCAGCAATGGAAAGACTTCCGCGACGCCTACGGAGCCTTCTGGGCGCTGCGCATTCTGGGCCGCGTGAATCAGACCGCCGAACTGCGAGACTGGCCCATGAGATTGGCTTGGCCCGGTTTTGAGACTTCGGCGGACGCAGGGCCGACCCCTCAGCATCTGGCCGAGCTCGACCAGACCATGTCGACGCTCATGCGTCGCTTCATCTAGCACCGTCCCCACCGCTTGCGGTTTCGCCGCTGGGAAATGGAACGCGGATTGGCGCAGATCGAGCGAACGGGCATCGATCCGTTGAAGAAGCATCGGAGGCAACATTCTCCGGAAAAGACTGGCAAAACACGCAGCCTAGGCAAACCTTACGGGTAACGGAAAGACTGAGGGCTCTGCAGAAATGATCCATCAACTCTCGCCTACCGGTCGACTTTTCACAAAGGGAATAACCCATACAACCCTTACATCTTAACTCAAGTGAGACACCATGCGTTGGCTCCTTTCGACGATCCTTGTCTTGGGCGTGTGCCACGGCCTGAGTTCCGCTCAGGAGGACTCAGTCGACTACGATCAAGAAGAATTCCTTGACTACGATCAGGATGAATTCGTTGATTGCGAATCGGACGTGCAATGCGACTTTGGCGATCCCTGCTGCGGCAGTTGCGTGAGCCCTGGCCACCGGTTTTGGGGACGGGTCGACTATCTGACGTGGTGGACGAAAGGATCGAGGCTGCCCCCGTTGATCACCGCGAGTCCGGAGGCGACGCAGCCGAATGAACAGGGCGTGCTGGGCCTACCCAACACCTCGATCCTGTACGGCGACCAGTACGTCAACCACGACCTCCGATCCGGCTTTCGAGTTTCTGGCGGGTTTTGGTTGGACCGTTGTCACACGATCGGAATCGGCGCTGATTATCTCGACCTGGGAGCCGCCAACGCCCATGGGGAAGCCTCGGATACCGCCACTTGGGAAATCGCCAGGCCATTCTTCAACGTGCAGACGGGCAGCCAGGCCGCGCAGCCACTTCCAGGGGACATCACGGTCGACTCTCGCGATTACTTTCAATCCGCGGGGAGCTGGTTCCGGGTAAATTTGGTGAACTGCCCGTGTGCGGCGCCCTGCTGCTCGAGTTCCTGCTGCGACACGTGTTGCGACTCCTGCTGCTCGAGCGGCTGTTCCGACTGTTGCGGCTGGGGATATGGCATCGATCTGCTGATGGGCTATCGCTACTATCGGATGACCGACTCGCTCACGATCCACGAAGACATCGTAGATGACAGTGGCGGTTCCTCCAACGGCACGGCCTTTGACATTACGGATGATTTCCGCACAGAGAATCAATTCCACGGTGGCGAAATCGGGTTCCGCACTCGGGTGGAACGAGGCTGCTGGTCGTTGGGCCTACTGACCAAGTTGGCGATTGGAAACAACCAGTATGCCGTGACGATCGACGGGAGTACCACCACCGTAATTCTCGGGTTCGCACCCACCTACGATGCGAACGGCATTCTGGCCACCCAGAGCAACATCGGCCGATATGAGGACGATCAGTTCACGATCATTCCGCAGCTTGGGCTGGAGGTGGGATATCAGGTCTGTTGCAATGTCGATCTGTTTGTTGGCTACAACCTGATTTACTGGCCTCACGTTCAGCGGTCCGCTGACCAGATTGATCCAAACGTCGATCCGCGCAACTGGCCCCCCGTGCAATCTGGCCCGCTGCCATTCCCGGCACCCAAGCTCTGCAGCACCGACTATTGGGCCCAAGGCATCAATTTCGGCGTCGGATGCCGGTATTGATCCGGTTCAATTCCGGGTGTTTCGCTAGCGCTTGTCAGCGCGGCGTCGCGCTCCCAACAGTAATCCGCCGATGGCCAACAGCAGAATCGAGGATGGCTCGGGGACGACCAGCCAAGCCTTTCCGAGAATGATTTGGCCAAAATTGTAGTCGGTGCCACGAGCCCTATCGGGCAGTTCGATCTCCTCGACGTGCGGCAAAATGCCGTGGGCCTGATCGAGCAGCACCGCCGTGCCTGGATAGGACGCGAGCGGATCGTTCGTGTCGATGTCAAACAGCTCTCCTGCGTGAACGTAGACATTCCGAACCGCCAGAGGTAACGTCGGCTGCGTGATGGAATAGATCCCCGCGTCGAGCCCTGTGAATTCGTAATAGCCAGTCTGATCGCTGTACGCCGTGACGGAGAAGCCGGGATCGGACAGTAAGGTCAGCACGAGTTCAACATCGGGAAAAGCCGGTTCCGACGGATCGAAATTATTATCGATATCCAAGTCGACGTAGACGTATCCGGACAGCTCAGAGTCCGTACGCTCGTCAGACGATCCGCCGAAACATCCATCGGGGGATAGGCCGAGAAAGAATAGCGTCGCTATGCAAGTTGTTCTGATCAAATGGTTGCGTATCATGATGTTCTCCAACGAAGGCAATTGCCGCGTATGGTTTGCGCAATGCACGCGCAGCGTGAAACAGGGCCAGGAAATACGAATGCAACACGCAAGAGAGAGGGAGCGTGTGTTGCGAGAGAAAGTTAGTTCGTAGCGTTAGGCACTCTGTCGGAGTAATTCTCAGTGGGCAAAAAGGAACCAACATGGTCCGAATGCCCGTGAGCTGGCCAGTCGAGACGGCCAGCAGATCATGATCCGCTTCTTTTTCCGTCTAGTGCTTTGACAACTCTTAGCAATGACAAAGCACTAGGTTGGAAAGTACTGCCAATCGTGCCTACGACGACACGATCAGCGCAGCCAGGAATTGCTTCCTTCTTCCTCTATTGTCATTACAGAAAATGACGGTTTCAAGGATTTTCTGGCAATTTGTACGGATCTCCCTGGCCCATCGTCCCGGAGGGGTACGCACGTGTGCGTAAAAGCCGTAGAAATCCAGGGGCGAGCTCGATTATTGACACTTGAGCCGTGGAAAAGAGTGGGCCTCGATACCGCTACTCAAAATCCACTCGCAGCAGCACCAGCCCTTGCGGCGGGGCCGTCTTGCCCGCCCTGCTGCGGTCGCAAGCCGCGAGCACCTCGCTGAGAGAATCTTCGTCGCGGCGACCCACGCCCACCTCGGCCAGCGTGCCCGCGATGATGCGCACCATGTTGTAAAGAAATCCGTCGCCCTCGACTTCGATCCGCACCTGCGGCGAGAGTTCCCCGCTGCCGCGCGTGACGTCCACGGCAAAGATCGTGCGCACGGTTGATTCGCGCGGGCTGCCTGTCGACTGCAAACTGGCGAAGTCGTGCGTGCCCACCAGCGCCTGGCCCGCGCGGTGCATCGCCCCGGCGTCGAGCGGCTGGGGGATGTGCCACACACGGCTGCGATCAAACAATGGCCGGTGCCGATCGTTGTGGATCTGATAGCGGTAACGCTTTCGCCGGGCGTCGCGCGTGGCATGGAAATCGGGCGACGCTTCTTTGAGGTTCACCAACAAGATGTCGCTGGGGAGCTTGGCGTTGATTCCGCCGAACAGTTCGGTCGCCGAGAGCCGACTCTCCGACTGCACGCCGACGACCTGTCCCAGCGCATGTACGCCCGAGTCGGTGCGGCTGGTGGCGGTAACGCGAACCGCCTCGCCAGTGATCTCCCGCCAAGCCGTTTCGAGTTCGCCCTGTACGGTCCGCTGTCCCGGCTGCGATTGCCAACCGCAGAAATCGGTGCCGTCGTAGGCGAGCGTGAGTTTGAAAGTAGCCATCAGCTCTCAGCCCGAAAAAGAAAGAATAGAACGCGGATTCGCGCTGATAGGGCGGATGATCGCTGACCAAAAAAGCTAAAATCCGCGCGCATCCGCCAAATCCGCGTTTATCCGCGTTCTATTCCGATATGTTTCTACACAGCCGCCTGCGACTTGACCAACAGTTCCGCGATTTGCACCGCGTTGGTGGCGGCGCCTTTGCGAAGGTTGTCGCTGACGCACCAGAACGCCAAACCCTTGTCGCACGACAGATCTTCGCGAATGCGGCCGATGAACACTGCGTCGTCGCCGCTGCAGTCGGCCGGCATCGGATACTTGCCCGCCTCCAGATCGTCGACCACCGTGATGCCTGGCGTCGCCGCAAACAGCTCGCGGGCGTCGGCCACGGTGATCTTCTTCTCGGTCTCGACCAACATGCTCTCGCTGTGGCAGTTTTCCACCGGCACGCGGACGCACGTCGGACAAACCTTGATCGACTCGTCGCCGAAGATTTTCTGGGTCTCGTACACCATCTTCATCTCTTCGCTGGTGTAGCCCTCGTGCTTGTTCGAACCGATCTGGGGGATCAGGTTGAAGGCAATCGGCGCGCTGAAGGCTTTTGGCTCGAAGCTCTTGCCGTCGAGAAAGGCCCGGCTGCCGGTGAGCAGTTCTTCTTGGCCCTGCACGCCTGCGCCGCTGGTGGCCTGGTAGGTGCTCACCACCACGCGGCGAATCTTGCCTGCATCGTGCAGCGGTTTCATGGCCAGCACCATCTGCGTGGTCGAGCAGTTGGGGCTGGAAATGATGCCCTCGTGGGCGAGCGCCGCCTCGGGATTGATCTCGGGCACCACCAGCGGAACCTTGGGATCCATTCGCCAGTAGCCGCTCTCGTCGACGACCACGCAATTGCGCTCGACCGCCCAGGGGCAGAACTCCGCCGCCACGGGGTCGGGTGTACTACCGATCGCCAAGTCGATGCTGTCGAACACTTCCGGGCACAACAGCTGGACCGTGTGCTGTTCGCCTTTGAACGTGAGCTTCGTGCCAGCCGAACGTTGGGAAGCCAGGAACGTGATTTTCTCGTACGGAAACTCGCGCTGCACGAGCATCTGACGGATCAGGTTTCCAACGGCACCGGTGGCGCCCACAATGGCAATCGACTCAAACACGGTGTAATTCCTGTTCTTTTTTCAGTTGGGGAAACAAGGCCGACCATGGCGAAATCCCCACAGAGACACGGCCCAAGCCAAGAAGGCTCGCGCCGCCCCGCTGGGGGGAGAATCGGCATTATAGATAGGGCCAGCCAACGGGGCAACGACCCGCGTCTCCCACACCTCTCCGCAATGCGCTACTCCAGCAGCTTCGCCGCTCCGTCGACGACCTTGTCCCAATGGAACGCGGGGCCCGGGTCGACTTTGTTCTTCTGCACGTGATAGTGGCCCAACACGCCGGAAAACTCTTGCCATTGTTGGTCAGTTAGCTGATGGGGAATCAACTCGCCCTGGGCATCCTTGGGATAGTCGCACTTGAGCTTGGGGAACACCCGACAGAGAGTCGCCGTCAACTTGATCAGCGAGTCGTACTGCTCGGGCGTGAAGTCGTACTGATTCAATTCCGTGCCCTGAATCGTGCCGACGATCATTTCCGGGCGATCGGGGCGTCCATAATACGGCTGCGTGCGCAGCCCCAGGTGGCCGATGGTGCGCGGCGGTCGCAGGTGAACATTGCCCTGGGCGTCGGCCGCGTACCAGCGGTCGAGCACGTTCTTGCCCTTTTCGGAATACGCGCCAATGCTGGCGATTTCCACACCGATCGAACGAGAGTTGGAGATCGTCGCGTGCCAGGCGCGCTCCTTCAAGTCGAGCGTCTGATAGATCGTGCCGTCGATGTCTAACATGAAATGGACGCTCAGCCCCCGGCGGTCGTGCAACACCTTAAAACAGATCTCGCTAAGACCGCAGACGTCGTAGTGCATGACGAACTGGTCCACCACCTTCTGCAGCGATGGCAAGTCCCAGCCGCCGCCACGGAATTTCTCCAACTCCACAGGGCTCAGCCCCGCTTCTCGGATACCATAACGGTTGGGCGAATCCAAAGCGGGAACTTCCTCGGCCGTTTGCTCCCAGGACGACGCGTCCAGTTCACTGAATCGACGTTCGACTCGATACGCATCGAACCCGCCGGGATCCATCCACAGTACCACGGGCGCGGTGGTATGAAAAAGCTGTCCGCAGACGACGATTTCATCTCCCGAGCGTTGAAGTCGTTCGCCGACCTCGACGCCGTGTGCCAACGTACCCAGGCCGACAACGAAAGTACTCCAGGCCAAAACCGCTACGAATCGAAAAAACATTGCACTAGCCCCCCAGGCAGAAGACGATGGTTAACGCCTCTGAATGTACCAGATGAGGGACCGGTTTTCGAGGTCGTGGCCCGGCGGTTACTGCTCCGTGCTCTCGTCGAGCCCTTCGAGGATTTCTTCCATTTGCTCGGTCAACTCGCGATTGGAGTAGGCCAGGGCGATCATCGACGCCTCTGAAAGGATACGTCCTTGGACGAGTTCGGCCGCTTCCGCGGCGAAGTCGGTGTCCTCAATCTGGCTGAGCGCTTCGGTGGTGATCGCAATCTGATCCTCGCGGAGCTTCTCGAACACCTCGAAATGGGTTCGCTCGTAAGCGCCGATGGCCGCCCGTTGGCTGCTCAGGGCACTCAGCTTGCCGTCAACTAGCAGCGCCGCGGCAGCAACGTCTCCGTCGATGACATTCGCACTGCCACCCTCACGCAGCTCGGCTAGAGCTGTCGAACCGGCAACGCCCGTGGTGTTCGTCGCAATCAGGTCGATGGCATCCAAGGAAGCGTCGATCTCCTGTTGCAGCGAGGTCCTCTGCTCGGCGGTCAGCGTGCCGTCGGCTGCCGTGACCAACAAACCGCGGACAGACGTCAGCACGGTTTGGATATGCGACAGGGCAGACTCTCGCTGACGGCTCTCAAGTCGATTGCCGCTCTCCGTTCGCGATTCGGAGCGCAGATCAATCAGATCGCCACGCAGCTTTTCCGCGGCAACGAATCCGGCAGGGTCGTCCTCGGGGCGATTGATCCGCTTGCCGGTGCTAAGCCGTTCCAGCGACTTCGAAACCCGCTCGTTGTTCTGCTGAAACTGGTTCAGCAGACGCTGTCCCGTGGAACGATTGGTGTTGCCGATATACGTCACTTCGATGGCCTGGAAGAAGATTCACTGTGCAATGAAACGTATTCTTCTTGTTCGGTCGACCGCCGCGGTCTGCCCAAGTGCAAACCACGCAGCGGATGACCAGGCGGAGAGGCCGCGTTAAGACGTAGCGGTTGCAACGGTTAGTCAACGGTTCCCGTCGAGATGTGAGCCACAGGCGCTAGCCTCGGGTGAACCGGGGAGGCGTTTACCCCTCCGCAAACCGTGGCTAGCGCCAGCGGCTCAGGAAGGGCACGATTGCTAACAGCGCCAGAGCGAGCGCACCCGGCTCGGGCACTGCGGCGATGGCGGCTTGGGCGGCTGCGCCGTCGTAGTTCGCTTCCCAAGTGGCGAGGTCCCACGGGCTAAGCGGGTTTGGCGACTCGCCCCGTTGCCACTTCAAGAAGTCGAGCCCGTCCACGTCGTGGTTGAGGTCGAAGTCGCCCGGTGCGACGTAGTTCATTTCCCAAGCGGCGAGGTCCGACGCGCTCATGGGGTTGGGCGACCCGCCTCTTTGCCAAGTCAAGAAATCCTTCCCGTCGATACTAAAGTCCTGCTTGAAGTCGGCGCCGGAGGCCGTGCTAACAAACATCTGCAACAGCTCGTTGTAGTTGTCGGAGTACTGGATATTGTGCGTGGTCAGATTGAATGTTCCTACAGGCACATTCTCCTTGTCCACGACTACGACGTCGCGGTAGGCGATCTGCCATGCGTCCCACACGTCGGGCTCCAAGTCGCCATTGGGGTCGACATCCTGGAGCCAGGGAATATCGGCATAGGAACTGGCCAATTCATTTTGAGATTCATGGCCGACCGCATTGACTCCCAGTATCTGGATATCCAGATGCGAGTAGTTCTGGTCAAGATCGTCCTGCATCATACCGAGGTACCCAAACTGGGCACGACAATAGCCTCACGTGGCGTGGCCGAAGTACCAACCCGAAACCTGCTCGAGATAATCGCGGGGCGAAACGTCTGTCCCGTAAGTTGCGGAAGTGCTGTTCACGTCGGGCAAAGAGAAATCAGGCACCGGCGTCTGCCCACAGGCCCGCACACCCCAAGAGCTGAGGACGACAACTGCCATGGTCGTGATAAGACGGCCTGTTGGGCGGTTTGGAGCGCTACGCTGCATTATCGAGGAGTTCTCGCAGAGAGGTATATCTGGGCCGACCCCGAGCCGGGATACCGCCCATTGTAACAGCATGTGCCACTCCCCGTGTCTGGCGAGTGGGAAATTCTCGCATTTTCCCATCTACCACGGGGTATGAGCCGTAGGCGCTAGCCTCGGGTGAACTGGGGCGACGTTTGCCCTCCGCAACCCGTGGCTAGCGCCAGCGGCTCACTTGGCGCGTGCCTTGCTGCGCCTTGTGTTCGCGTGGCAACACGGCTGGGGGGCGGGTCCAGGTGGGGCTTGGCTGGATTTGGGGGGGGTGTTAGACTGGCGAGATTATCAGGCGTCGTGAGACAGTTCTTAATCGCCAGCGTAGCTTCAATTGGCAGAGCACCGCATTCGTAATGCGGGGGTTGTCGGTTCGATTCCGACCGCTGGCTTTTTGCCGAGCTATCGCCTGGGCGGAAGCTCGACCCGCATTTTTCAGAGAAACCCCGGCAGGAGTTGGCCCCTATGTCTCAGATTGTTGATTTCGACATCCGCCAGATCGTCGTATCGAACAGCACGTTTGGTCCCATCGAGATCCGCGAGATCGTCGCCGCGATCTCCGCGGACTTCGGCAACTTTCGTCAACTGCGCGACGCGGTCGGCGAACTGAGCCAGCAAGAAGGACGCACGCCCGCGGCCTCGGCCCGACTGGGCGTCTGCGAGTATCTTCTGGGCCATTACACCGACGCGGTCCAGACGCTCACCAACGCCGACGGCGGCGCACTGACCCATTTCTATCTGGGCAAGGCGCAGTTGGCACTTGAAAACTATCCCGCGGCCCAAACCGCTTTCGAATCGTCCGAGAGGGCCGGCTACAACCGCGACGACGTCACCTTGGCTCGAGCCGAGGCGACGCGCTACAACGGCCAACCCCAGGAAGCGATCATCGTGCTCGACAGCCTGTCGGGCGCGGTTGAGCAAACGGCTGAGTATCTCTACCAGCGTTCGGCTACGGTTGCCGCGCTGGGCGGCAATTCGTCGGAGGTCGTCGCGCTGTTGGAACGGGCCGTGGAGGCCGACAACACACACGCCGGCGCACTGTTCGGCCTGGCGCTGGAAAACGATCGTTACGGCAACGACGAGTACGCTCGCCAGCTTTACGAACGCGCGGCTGCTCAGTTTCCCGCCCACGTCAGCACGCTGTTGAATTTGGGCCTGCTCTACGAGGACATGGAGCACTTCGAGCGCTCCAAGCAATGTTATCAGCGGATCCTGGAGGTCTATCCCGACCACGAACGAGCCCGGCTGTTCTTCAAAGACGCCGACGCCTCGCGGGACATGTACTACGACGAAGAAGCCCGCCGCCGTCAAGAACGGTTAGTCCAGATTCTGAGCGTGCCTGTCACCGATTTCGAGCTTTCGGTTCGCAGCCGCAATTGCCTGCAGAAGATGGGCGTCATGACCCTGGGCGACCTCACCGAAACGACCGAGCAGGAACTCTTGACCAGCAAGAATTTCGGCGAGACCTCGCTGGTGGAAATCAGCGAAATGCTCTCTTCCAAAGGCCTGGAATTGGGGCAATTCGCCGCCAGTTGGAAGGAAGAGGAGCCGACCTACGATCCTTCTTCGCTCAGCGACGACGAGCGGGCTTTGCTCGACCGGCCGATCGCCGAACTGAACCTCTCGGTGCGTGCCCGCAAGTGCATGGTGCGGTTGGGTCTGTCGACCATCGGCGAATTGGTGCGACGCACGGGCGACGATCTCCTGGAGTGCAAGAATTTTGGCGTCACGAGCCTGATCGAAGTTCGTGAGAAGCTCACGCTCAATCATCTCAAGCTGCGTGGCGACTGAGTGGATTTCAGAT
This sequence comes from uncultured Granulosicoccus sp., assembly GCA_964195615.1. Taxonomy (GTDB): domain Bacteria; phylum Planctomycetota; class Planctomycetia; order Pirellulales; family Lacipirellulaceae; genus Bythopirellula. Next base: position 16,532 of record CAXMSB010000193.1, read on the forward strand.
TTGGGATTTGGGATTGGGGATTGAGATTTGGTGAACGACGATCCGCTGCCCCACTCTTCGGCTTTTCGATTTGAATTGCTTCATTCCGACTCGGGCACCAGTGCGCGCCGCGCTACGCTGCACACCCCGCGCGGGAGTGTCGATCTGCCGACCTTCATGCCAGTGGGGACGGTGGGCACCGTCAAGGGCGTCGACATCGGTCGGGTGGCGGAGACCGGCGCGCAGATTATTCTGGCCAACACCTACCATCTGCTGCTGCGGCCCGGCGACGAAGTCGTGGCCGCGCTCGGCGACTTGCATGAGTTCGTCGGCTGGTCGGGGCCGATTCTCACCGACAGCGGCGGCTTCCAAGTCTTCAGCCTCGCCAAGCGGGCGCAAGTCACCGAAGACGGCGTCCGCTTCCGCTCGCACATCGACGGCAGTGAAGTCGAAATCACGCCCGAGCGGTCGATCGCCATTCAGGAAAACCTGGGCAGCGATCTGGTGATGGCGTTCGACCACGTCGTCGAGTTGCCCAACGCGCCCGAAATCGTAGCCGAGGCAACCTGGCGGAGCGTCCGCTGGGCCGAGCGCTGCCGACGGGCCGCCACGCGCGACGATCAAATGCTGCTGGCCATCGTGCAAGGGGGGCTCGACCCCGAGCTGCGCCGTGAGTGTGCCCGCGAGCTGGTGGCGATGGATTTTCTCGGCTACGCGGTGGGCGGCCTGAGTGTCGGCGAAACGCCCGGCGAGATGTACCAGGCCCTGGACGTAACCGTGCCAGAACTGCCCGCCGAGCGGCCCCGCTACCTGATGGGCGTCGGCCGACCCGAGGATTTGGTCGAGGGAATGGCTCGGGGCATCGACATGTTCGATTGCGTGATGCCGACCCGCAACGGCCGAAACGCCCTGGCATTCACCGATCGGGGCCCGGTGCGGCTGAGAAACGCGGCCCATCGGCTCGATCGCCGCCCTCTGGAGCCCGGTTGCCCTTGCCCCGCTTGCCAGCATAGCCGTGGTTATCTTAGACACCTATTCCAAGCCAAAGAGATGTTGGGCCCCATCCTGCTCTCGATCCACAACCTCACCTACTACCAGCGGCTGATGGCCGAGGCTCGCGAGGCGATTTCCTCGGACGCTTTCGAGGACTTCCGCCAAGCAAAGATGGCCGGCTGGGCAGCCGCAGAAACCGCCTGAGCCGCCCCGAACTGTAGGCCGCACCCGTGTCATTCCGAGGTCCGCCGAGGAATCTCCGTCGCCATGCGGATTGGCAGGGCCTAAGAGATCCCTCGGCGGACCTCGGGATGACAGGGGCTCTCCGGCCGCCCTTGTTCCTTACGGGGCTTCGATTTATGATGATTCGTTCTTAGCTAGGCCGTGGGCCCGGCAGCGCTGACGCGTGTCGGGCCGTTTCTGTTCGCGGCGGACAGGCCTGGGGGAAGATTCCGATCGGCAAGTCCGGTCTGGCATTCAGTTTACAAGGTGGAAATCAATTGACCGATTCGCTCCTCAGCACGTGGACTTTGTTGGCACAAGACGCGGCCCCAGCCCCCGAAGGCGGCGGCAGCACCAGCTTTCTGTTGCCGATGGCGGTCATCATGTTGCTGTTCTACCTCTTGATTCTGCGACCGCAGAAGAAGAAGGAACAGACCGTACGATCGATGATCGACGATCTGAAGGAAAAGGATCGCGTCGTGACCATCGGCGGCATCCACGGCGTCGTGACCAATGTTCAACGCGACCAAGACATGGTCACGATTCGGGTCGACGAGTCGACGGGAGCAAAAATTCACGTCGGCACCTCGGCCATCTCGCGGGTTGTGGTCGACGAAGATAAGAACGAAAAAAAATAGCGCCGGCCAATACGGCGAATTAGTTAGAACAGATTCAAAAAACGAACGAGCTAATCGATATGACATGCAAGGTTGAAAGAAGTGGCTTCGGCAACACCCTACCCTGGCGTGCCGCAGTCGTCGTGCTGCTGGCGACGCTGGTGGGAGTAGCCGGTGTCGGCGCGGCATTCGCGCAGGACCAGGACACCGTCGAGCAACCGGCCATCACTGCCGCTGAGCCTGCCGACGATGTAGCGGAAGCGGTCGTTGACGAAGAAGCTGCTGCGGAAGAAGCCGTCGTTGAAGACGCGGCTGCCGAAGAGGGAGCCGTCAAAGAGGATGCTGCCGCGCAGCCCGAGGCGGCCGACTCCAATAATCTTCAAGGCTACGTCATGCTGGCGCTAGTGATCGCGCTGTTCGTCGTGCCGATGTTTATCGGCAACCGCCTGAGCCGATCATTGAAGATGCCCGACCACGGCTGGAAATTTTCGCTGGCGATCGGCACTCTGGCCGCCGCGGCGGTGGTGGTGTACTTCGGCGAAGTGAAGTTCGGCCCCGATCTGAGCGGCGGGATCACGCTGATTTACGAATTGCAGGACACGAGGCTTGAAGAGGATGCGGACCAAGGCGCCCAGGGGGCCGGTCCGGACCAGAAGAACATTGTCGATCTACTCATTGTCGCCCTCGCCAAACGCGTCGACCCCAGCGGCACGAAAGAGGTGACGATTCGCAAGTACGGCACGGGACAAATCGAGATCATCATCCCCGAGGCCAGCGAGCAAGAAAAGGAGTACATCAAACGGCGGATTTCCACGGCAGGCGCCCTGGAATTTCGCATCACGGCTTCGCGGAAGTTCGTCAGCCATCGAGACATCATCGAACAAGCCGAGAAGATGCCCGCCGGGGAGAGTGAGTTTTGGCAGGGCGAAAACAAAGTGGCGGAGTGGGTGCCCTACAGCGTCGAGGAGTTCGGTCCGGTCGATCGCGAGGATTCGCGACTCGTCAAACGTCTGGCCGGCAAGTTGCCGCAGGCGTTGGTGCTGACCAACGACGGCCTGGATGTCACGGGTGAGTATCTCGAGCGGGCCTCCGCGGAAAACGACGAACGGGGCCGACCCCAAGTGAGTTTTAATCTCAATGCCAAGGGCGCATTCAAGTTTGGCCAACTGACCGGTAAGCACACTCCCAATGCTTCTTCGGGCCAAGAATACCAGCTCGGCATTTTGCTCGACAAGCAACTGCTATCGGCCCCGTCGATTCAAAGCAAGATTACTTCGCAGGGACGCATCACCGGCATTCCGTCGCAAGACGAAGTCGAATTTCTCGTGGGCATTCTCAACGCCGGCAGCCTGCCCGCCTCGCTCAACAAGGACCCCATCAGCAGCGAGTCGATTAGCCCCACACTCGGCGCCGAAACCATCCGCAAGGGTCGCAGTGCGATCCTCATTTCGCTGGCGGCCGTGATGGTGTTCATGCTGTTCTACTATCGCTTTGCGGGTTTCGTGGCCTGCCTGGCTTTGACGGCCAACCTGCTGTTGATTTTGGGATTGATGGTGCTGTTCAAGGCGGCGTTCACGCTTCCCGGTTTGGCAGGTTTGGTGCTGACGATCGGCATGTCGGTCGACGCCAACGTGCTGATCTTCGAACGTATTCGTGAGGAGCGTGCCCGCGGCGCAGCCATGCGGATGGCGATCCTCAACGGCTTTGCCCGGGCGAGTCGCACGATTGTCGACGCCAACGTCACGACGCTCATCACCGCGATCGTGATCTACAAGATCGCCCCCGACAACGTGAAGGGTTTTGGCGTGACGCTGATCCTCGGCATCGTGATGAGCATGTATGCCGCCATCTTCCTGTCGCGGATCGTGTTCGACGTCTGCGAGCGGACCCGTCGGCTCAAGGAATTGAGCATGCACCAGATCATTGGCGCGACCAATATCAATTTCTTGAGCAAAGGCGCGGTGGCCTACGTCGTTTCGGCGGTGCTGATCGCCATTGGGTTGACGTCGGTTTACAACCGGGGCGACGACATGTTGAACATCGACTTCACCGGCGGCAGCAAAGTGAGCTTTGTTTTCAAGCAAGATCAGGCCATGCCCTACGCCGAGGTGAA
>CAXMSB010000194.1:0-5398 GCA_964195615.1 uncultured Granulosicoccus sp.
TGTTGACCCACGGCGTGGGACCCATGCGGAGCTACTGCATCGGGGCAATGCTGCTCGATCTGGACAACCCACTGAAAGTGATTGGTCACCTGGAAAAGCCCCTGTTGATACCAGACGAAGAGGAGCGTGAAGGCTATGTCCCCAACGTCGTCTACAGTTGCGGGGCCTTGATTCACAACGATTACCTCTACCTACCCTACGCCATGTCGGATACGGCGACGGGATTTGCCACGGTCGAACTTAAGGCTCTACTGGAAAAACTGATCGGTTAACTCTGCTCCAGAGACGCGAGAATCTCCCCGTAGGAGAGCTCGACGACTGCCGTAAACGTATCGGCCGCGCCGTAGAAGAGAACAATCATATCGTCCCGCTGGACAATGCCGGTTGGAAAGAGGACGTCGGGTACGAAACCATGCCGGTCGTACTGAGCCTCAGGCACTAGCAGCGCACCGGTTGTGCGACCGATGACCCGGGCGGGATTTTCAAGATCAAGCAGCATAGCGCCAGCAGAATACGCGCCCACCTTGCCAGGAACAGTTGATCGTTGGCTACCGTGATAAATCTCTAGCCAGCCTTGCGGCGTGCGAATCGGCGGCGGTCCCGCGCCGACACGGTCAGCTTCCCAAGTGGATGCCGAGCATGCCAGCGGCTCGTGTTGGCCCCAGTGCAACAAATCGGGTGAACGCGCAAGCCATATTTCCGGCACGGCAAATGGCGCTGCGGAAATCGGTCTGTGCAGCGCTACGTAGGAATCACCGATTTGCTCGGGGAACAGGACCACATCCTTGTTGTCCGGAGGAAAAATGATACCGTGCCGCCGAAACGTCTCGAAATCCTTGGTGGATGCCAGCGCGGTGGCGGCACCATGGCGCGACACGGCGACGTACGTAAAGTAAAACGCGTCGCCAACGGGGGTAATCCGAGGATCCTCCACACCAAACTCTTCCCACGAGGCCAGTGGCTCGAACCGCGCACCCTCGACGTTGTCAACCGTCCGACCGTCTCGACTATGGATCACGCGCAGTTGCGACAGAAACGTCAGCCGCAGCAGCCCGTCTTCTCTGCGGCGAACCATTCGCGGATCGATGACCTCCAGCGCTTCGTCCTTCACCCACTCGACGATTGGCCCCAACTCCGAATCCCAACGCGGCAGACCCGTATAGCCCGCGCGTCGCTCACTCGGTTGCTCGGCCACCCGAACTAACAGCACAATTTCATCTCCGACCACAACAGCACCCGGGTTGAACGCGCCGATGACCTCCCAATCGTCACGCGAGGGCCTCAGGTCCTCGGGACGTATCAACCGTTTCTCAAAGAGTCGGCGAACCATCGGGGCCCCTTTCGTGAATGAGATTAACCCGGTCCTAGCGCCGGCCGCGGCCGATTTTTACAAAGGTCCACCAGCTCCTGGATCTTCGCCGTGCCGACGCACATCACCTGGTCAGCACCGCCCCAATAGATCTTGATCGTGCCATCGTCCTCGGGAATCGCGCCACAGGTGAACACCACGTTGCCTACGTAGCCGGCAACTTCCCAAGGATCTTCCGGTTGCAAAATCCAATCGTCGGCTACGCCGATCACCGTTGCCGGGTCTGCCAGATCGTGCAGGGCCACGCCCAGTCGGTAAATCCCCCCAGACATTGTGGGAAACACGCCATGGTAGATGTTCAGCCACCCGTGGGGCGTCTTAATGGGCGTCGCCCCGGGTCCAATTTTCTCTTCGTCCCAGTGGTAGGTGGCCGGCTTGATCACCAATCGCGAATCGCCCCAATGCACCAAATCGGGCGAGTAGCTGATCCAGATCGACCAGGGGCCGATGTGTGAATGGGGCCGATCCAACCGTACATACCGCCCGTCGATCTTCTCGGGAAAAATCACAATGTTGCGCATGTCTGCCTGAGAAATGAGCGTGATTCGCTCAACGCTTTCAAAGTCTCTGGTCCGAGCCAGGCCAATGCGGACCCCGTGTCGCGAGTACGCACTGTAGGTCAACAGGTACGCATCTTCGATTGCCGAGACGCGGCAATCTTCCACACCGTACTCTTCGTACTCGGCAAAGACGCCTTCGTCGGCCGGCACCAGAAACGGCTGGGAACGGACGCAGAACTGGTAACCGTCGTCGCTTTCGGCCAGACCGATGATCGACCGCCCGTTACGCCGGTGCGAGCGGAACAGCATCAGATAGCGGCCATCGTGCTTGACCATTCCGGCGTTGTGCACCGTTTCGACTGGAAACGGAACGTCGTCCTTGCTGAGAATTGGATTGTTCGCGTAGCGAGCAACGAGGGCGCGCATCCGGGTTTTTCCTCTCTGGGTAGATTACTACATGGACTTTTGCCATCGTGCGGACTCTTACGCATCCTGTCCGATCAGCCTCCGATAGACGCGCTCGTACCCCGCAGCCATGACCGACGCACTGAACCGTGTTTCCACATTGGCGCGGCACGTACGCGGGTCGATTTGGGCCAATCGCTCTGCCGCCTCGGCCGCTTCCTCGACCGAATCGACTAGAAAGCCGGTCTCTCCGTGCTTCACTAACTCGGGCAAGTATCCGTACCGGGTCCCAATAATGGGCGTGCCGCTGCACTGCGCTTCGATGCCCACCATGCTGCATGGCTCGCACCAGGAAATCGGGAACAGCACTGCCGCGGCCCGCTGATATTGGGGGGCCAGGTCTCGTTGCGACAACAGCCCAAGGTACGTGACGTTGCGGTTGTCCAGGTGGGGCTTGATCCGCTGGTCGAAGTATGTCTGGTGCTGCGGCTCAATCATACCGGCAATCCGTAGCGGCATGCCGGAGAGCTTGGCGATCTGAACCGACTCGGCCGCGCCCTTCTCCGGGGCCAACCGCCCAGCGAACAGCAGATAATCCTCCTTCTCAGCGCACAGCGGAAACGCATTGAGCTGGATCCCATTGTATACTGTCGCCACGTAGTTCAAGTCTGGCTTGAGTTGCCGCTCGGCGTCCGAGAGTGATACGAACGGCTGGTCACGGTACCGATCGAACACCGCGTGGCTCGACTTGACCCAAGCCGCCCCGTGCAGCGACGAGACGAACGGGCACGGCACGAACCGCGAAAAAACCAGCGCCAGCACATGCAGGTGCGAGTGGACCACGTCGAAGCCTCCATCGCAAGCCGCTTCGATGCACGTGGCGACGTGCTGTTGTTCCAAAGCTCGGAAGTCGGGGGGCCCCTCCAACAGACCCGATACCGGGTCGAACCGCCGGGGGGCATTCCGGTCGGACTCCGGCCAGAGCGAAAACGCATGCGGCACCGTTTGGACTAGCTGCGCCGATGTTTGCGAACCGGCCGCGGCAAACAGCGTCACTTCGTGCCCACTTGCCACGAGCTCCTCGGTCAGGTTCGACACGACCTGTTCCCAGGGACCGTATCCCTCCGGCGGCACCGGCCACGCGACCGGTGCTAACATTGCCACGCGCAACTTTCCAGATTCTGCAGTCATCATTTCCCCGAACATGATCGACGGCTGATCTTTTCAGAAACCACCTGCGATTGGTCAGGCCATCACGAAACACGACGATAATAGTCAGCCCTACAACGTAACCGTATCGTAATCCACCCACCGGTCGCGAACCAGGGGTCGGATGTCGCTTCTTGCCCTCGCAGTCATTCCGAGGTCCTCCGAGGAATCTCCAGAGTGACGCGGTTTGGCTGGGCCGCGGAGATCCCTCGGCGGACCTCGGGATGACCGGTGACGGACTTTGCCGTTCTCCTGCTACCGGTTGACCGCTTCAGACAACGCTGAAGACGGTCATTGGCGGCGCAACGGCCAAATAAAAAGTCCCGGCAGGTGCTTACCTGCCGGGACCGTCACTCCAATTTGGAGAATTACAAACCAATCTCACTAGCGCCGACGGCGTCCCAACACCATCACACCAGCAACGCTCAACAGTAGCAGCGAAGCTGGCTCGGGAATCAGGTCGACACGCACGTCATCCACAAACATCGTGCCCGTCGCATTAAGCCTGCCGTCGAAGTCATCAGCAGTCCGATCACCCGTGTTGAAGATGATGTCGAACTGCCGGACGTCCGCGGCAATCGGAATGTTCACCGAGAAGCCCACGTAGCCGCCACTGCTACCAGTACCCGTGAAGAAGTTATACTCCACGATATTATTGGGGTCGCCCCCATCAGTCAGGTCCAAGCCGGTGCCGACAACGGACGAAGTCCGGACGGTGCCGGTGAACACCTGATTGGGATCATTGGTGATGGAATAGTCCCAGCTCCAACTCACGTCTAGGGAACGGAAGGGATTGCCACCGGGGATATTCCCTGTGTTATGCGGGTCCCCAGCAGGTAAGGTGGGGGTCACACAACAGCCGGAATCACCCGCATAGGAACGGAATTCGGCCTCGCTGGTAAGTGCTCCGTTCGGATCACTATCCTCCAGCCACAGCGCGTGGATCCCGCTGGTGACCGGATGGGGGACGTTCGGGTCGCTCCACACCGCGGTAGGAGTAGCACTGTGGTGGAAAGCATCCGGGCGGCCGGTGGGGGTGGAACCCGCCCAGTTGGGGTCTCCATCGTCGGGGTCGCCCCAGGGAGCGAACCGATTTACTAACTCCATGTCTCCGTTGTCGACCAAGCCCAAATTGCCGGCCGAGGCGATCGTTGCCGTCATGCCGATCAAGGCCGCGGCACTCACTACAACACAAAATTTCAAGTAATTTCGCATCATTAGACTCTCCAATATGAAAAGTGGAAAAAGGGAATCCATCCATCCAAAGTATTGCACTGATCGGAAAGATCAAGGACAAGACATTCCTCAAAGAAGTTTTACCCCGTCGTTACCTCCTTCGCGAAAAATAAGTGTATGTGATAGCACATGAGGCCCCATGCTACTCTTCAGAGTTCGATTTGTCAAAAAAAAGCTCACGTCACCGATTTACGCCTCGGTCTGTGCCGGCCGGGCCGGCTTCCGCTTCGCTCCCGCCCTGGACGAGAACACAACAACAGGCCCAGTGTCAGTGTCAACACAAGGCCTGAGGGCTCCGGTATGGCGGAAGCCGCCAGCAACCCCCCGTCCGCCCCAAGGGGGGTTACAAAGTTTTCTAGATACACGTCGCCATTCACGTAGTCGTAGACTACGTCGGCCGTCGTCGTGCCCAAAAAGGTCACCGACGGGTTAAACACGCCGAAAAGATGGAAAGTGCCAGGATCGTTGGGATCCGATGCGGCCGGTGCATCGATCAACATCAGCGGCGACCCGCCGGCGTAGTCGTCGAGATCGAGTTCCAGATTCATCGCAGCATACGTGTTAGGATCGTTACCGACTGTCCCATCAAGGAAAGCACTGCCGGTGAGTTCTCCGGGGAAGGAGGGTTCGTTGTCGACGAGGACGATTGGCGTCACGCCATTGGGATCGGCCGTGAAGG
>CAXMSB010000195.1:0-6005 GCA_964195615.1 uncultured Granulosicoccus sp.
AAACGGCTTCCGTCTATCCGCTCCACCACACCAAGGAAGTGATATGGTGCCATGGCTTATCAAGCACGATAAGACTACCGGCGATCGGAATACTGGTCGCCGTATCAACCATTTCAATGGCGACGCGCTGATTATCATCTGCTTACTCATTTCCATTTGAGCAGCAGGAACACCTCGATGCCTCGTCAGGATCGTTTCAGTCGGTTTGCTGCACAACATCCGCGTCGTTCGTGCTTTCGCCATCTGTTTCGATTCCCATCACGCCAGCTGCTTCAGCGCGGAACTGGCTTGTGGGAAAAGCCGCGCCGGGCGGACTGTTTTGCCGCATCCACTGGTCGGCCCGATCATAATACTGGCGCGCCTCGTGCTCGTTGCCTGATTTCCAGTGGGCCATGGCCAAGAAAAACCAGCTGCGGGCCTTGAGCTCGAAGTCTAGTTCGATGGACTTTTCCAGGGCATCGACGGCAGCTTCGTACTCACCGTGGCGATAGTGGGCCTGCCCCAACACGCTCCAAGCGTAGCCGGCTTCCGGTCCCAACTTGACTGCCTGTTCAGCCAGTTCCAGTGCCTGCGCGATGTCACGGTCGTGCGAATCAGGACAATGCAACAGTAGTAACGCCAGGTTGTGCTTTGCACTGGAATCAGCTGGCTGAAGCTTCGAGGCCTTGCGAAAGTCCGCTACAGCCAGATCATATTGCTGGCGGTCGAGATAGACGTTGGCTCGTTGGGTGCAAACCCAGTCGAAGTCGGGCTGCAGCTTCAGAGCCCTGTCGTAGTCCGTCAGAGCCAGGTCGTGCTGCCCGCGCTCACGGTAGACTAGGCCCCGGTGTGCGTAACACTCACCGTTTTGAGGGTCGAGTTTGATGGCTATCGTAATGTCGCTTAGGGCTTTGTCCCAGTTTTCCTTTCTGAAATAGAAGTGGAATCGCTGGTGGTAGGGGACAGCACTGTTGGGATCAAGCTGGATCGCTTTGGTGTAGTCAGCGAGGGCCTTGTCGAACGACTTTTCTGCCTCTCTTCATGTCGACCAAGCTCGTCCAAAAGTTGTCCCCGGGCATCATGCACTTCCGCAGGATTGTGCGGGCTCTGATCCGGAAGGAATTGGATATAACCGGAGCCGCGGAAATGGAGGTGCTTGACATCCCCGGAATCTTCCTCGGGAACCTTGCGCCAACTGGCATCGCCCTGACTGCGATTGGTAAAGTGCTCTGCTTCAACGACGATACGGCCCTCCGATTCCATGAAGATGCCATCCTCCGCGGTTGGCGACTCGTCGGGACCGTCGGCCTTCGGAGCGGGTAGGCTTGAAAGTTGGAGCACAAGAGCGTCCACCGCCGCACCGTCCCGTTCCCCGGTCAGTTGGATCGTGTAGTCGCCTGCGGACGGAATCGTCCAGACCGCAGGAGACCGACGGCCCCCCCAACCATTCAAACGCCCACTGCCCTCCCAGGGATATGTTCTGAAATTGGCGTCTGGATGGGAGCCTACGTATTCGAACACATGACCCACCGACTCGGGCGTCCCATTGGCAAGCTCCATAATCCGGGCATAAAGAGTACGGCTTGCGCTGTCGTGGCCATCAAAGCGAAGGTAGAGCTGATACTCACCAGCAATTTGGATGCGAACCTTGTACGAAACATTAACCTTTCGCCATCCTTCAAGAGTTAGCATCATGCCTGCTCGGCGGAGCCCGTCGGCTTCAGCGTGCTTGCCTCGGGCTTCGAGCACGTCAGCGAGTGCAAGCAGTGTAAAGCCCATTCGTGGATTCTTATCACCTCCTACTTTGCGGAATACTTCCACCGCTTCGCGCAAAGATGCTTCCGCCTCGGAATGGTCGCCCTGAGCCTCTCTTATTTGTCCTAGATTATCCAGGGCGTAGGCTATGCTAGAGTTGTCAGCTGGTTTGGCTTTGCGAAGGATAGCCAGCGCATTCTTTGCCAGGCGTTCTGCCTCCGTATGATCGCCTCGTTTATTCAGAAAGTACGCAATGTTGCTTAGGATTCTGCCCACCAGAAAATGTTCTTCGGGGTGCAACCGGCGGGCGACCTGGAGCGCCTCACGGTAAATCGCCTCAGCTTTCTCAAGGTTGTCCAAACGCCACCCGGTTATCCACCCGTGGACGATGAGGGCATGGACGAAGCCATCCGTCTCAGAGCCGCGCCTTCTATAGATAGCGATCGCCTCTTGGATCAGCACTTCGGCCTTGGTCACTTGTACCGTGTTCCTGAGGGTATCTGCATACGCGACGAGGCTTTCGGCGAACTTCTCGTGATCCTCGCCGAAAGCACGACGTCGCAAGTCCACCGCAGTCTTGAGTTGAGGCTCGGCACGGTCATAAAGATCCAGACTCTGATAAGCCTTTCCGATGGTCAACCGGATGGTCGCTTCGACCTCGGACTGGTCGCCCAGTTGCTGATCGAGCCCTGTGGCAAACTGGTCGAGCAACTGGCGGTATGTGTAATCAGCCCCCTTGGCCACCTTAAACGGATTGGCTGACCCGAGCATCTCGTCGAACAGGCCGATCACGGAGTTGGCCTTTGCCGCCTCGGCACGTGATCGTTCTGCGTTGGCCTTAGCTTCCTTGAGCGCTGCCAAAGTCTTGCCCTGTTCTCGGCTAAAAAGCACTGTGCCAATCGACAGAGTCATCACCGCTAGGACCATGATGACAGTTGCCGCGGCAACCAACGACCTGTGCCGCCGAGACCACTTTATAGTTCGATCTACAAGCGACGGCGGCTTGGCCAGAATGGGCTGATTGTCCAAGTACCGCCGCAGGTCGTCGGCCATATTCTGTGCCGTCTCGTAGCGATCGGTTGGACTCTTTTCCATCGCCTTCTGCGTAATGGTTTCCAGTTCGGCTGGAATCGCCGCGTCGATCTTGCGAAGCCCGCGAGGATCCTCAAAGGCGATCCGCTTGAGCATCTCCTGACGGTCACTTGCCTCATACGCCGCGCGAAGCGTCAGAAGTTCGTAGAGCGTTGCTCCGAGGGAGTAGATGTCGGTGCGATGATCCACGACGACGCGCTTGGTCAAGGCCTGCTCGGGGCTCATATAACGCAGAGTTCCGACCATGTCGCCGGTCATCGTCATCCCTAGGTCGCCCTCCAGCCGAGCCAAACCAAAATCCAAGATCCACAAATTGCCGGTCGCGTCGACCATCAGGTTGCCCGGCTTCACGTCGCGGTGCAGCACGCCGCGCGTGTGGGCGTGATCGAGCGCCTCGGCGGCCTGAATCATCAGCCGGGCGACACTACGAAAACGTTCGGACTGAGAGCCCTCTGAAATGGCGGTTGATAGCGCGGCCATCGGCTGCGTTTCGGCCGTGGGACTCCCCAGAGGCACCGCTGACTGGAAGTCGCGTGTGAGCGCTGCATTAATCTCACTCCGTTTGCTGCTGCGGTCGGTCGCATGTTCTTCGACTGGGCCGATTCCTGCCAAGCGGCGGAGATGCGCGATGACATCCGCCAACGTGTGGCCTGCGATGTATTGCATCGCATAATAGTGCACACCCCGCTCGCTGCCCACGGAGTAGACCGGCACGATATTCGCGTGCTGCAGTAGCGCGACCGCCTGCACCTCGTTCTTGAACCGCTGCAGCTGCCGCGGATCCATGACTGCGGCCAGTGGCAAGATCTTAAGAGCCACTTGGCGATGGAGCGAAACTTGCTCAGCCAAGTAAACCACGCCCATGCCGCCATAGCCAATTTCCCTGATAATACGGAAGTCGCCGAGAGTCTTTCCGCCGGCCCAACGCATCGCATCATGGTCGGGAGCGACTTCAGCGTTATCCGCTTCTCCCACAACGCCCATTTGCGCCATCACTCGAACCGTGGGCAACATCTGTCGAAGTTGCTGCTGCTGGTCGCGGTGGGTGCTCAGGAAGGTTTCGAGCTTTTCGTCGTCACCTCCTCGAACAATCTCGGCCAATTGGTCCAGCAGCACTTCGTACGGCTGGCCGCTGGGGGGGCCGTGGGCAGCAGTTTGCTGGGTGTCACGGATCATGGAAGCCCCCTTCCAGCGCTAATTGGACTTTTTCGAGCGCCCGTGCATGCCGCTTGTAGATGGCCCCTTCGGTCGTTTCCAGCACGGCCGCAATCTCTTTGACCGACAACTGCTCGACGTACCGTTGCAAAAGCACTTCCCGGTCGGTCTCCGACAACTGCTCCAGCGCCGTCCGCACACGTTGGCAGATTTCCTTCCTCGACGCGGCGGCACTGGGTGTGCTGAGCCCGCCGGCAATCACTTGGGCGATTTGCATGCTCGAATGGTCCGAGACGCTCCACGCTGGGCGTTGCTCACGGCGAACGGTGCGCTTCTCAGCATCCAGATGTTGTCGGTGAATGTGTACAAGTTGCTGCCAGGCAATTCTCCGCAGCCAGGGGTAGAACGGGATGGGCTGACTTTCCAAGTATTGCGGCAAGCTCTGGGACGCTTGGGTGAGTGTCTCTTGAATCACATCCGACGGATCGACCCGGGCGAGCAGCCGAGGATCCATGCGCAAGCGAACCATCTGCTTCAGCCGCTCGCGATGTATTTGCATAAGGTCCTCGATTGCGGCGTCATCGCCACTGGCAGCGCGGCGAACGAGTTCGTCGTGGTCGGCTTCGCTCAGCCCCATCGGACGTCGCCTATTAGATAGAGTTGTAAAAACTGAGGAGATTGGACAGGTTTTTTTGGAGATTCTCGCTACTCGCCCACAACTCGTGCTCTTGCCTGAGGTTACAGCATCCATTCTCGCTGATTCCAGAGACGTAAGCAAATCGCTGACCACGGTAATATCCCGGACAGCGGCAGCTATTTTGGTGTTTTTCTCGGCCCCGTCGATTTTTCCTGTCCAAGTTCGCGAGTTTTTCCAACTAGGTAACTAGGGCTTGGATCGGTTCAGGCCCATGCATGTAGGAAACGACCGTTTCCCAATCACACTTTTATGGGGAGATAGAACGATGTTACGAAAAGAATGTTTGCCGTAGCTATCGTAGCGTTGGTCATGAGCGTTGGGGCGCACAGCACCTGGGCGCTGGAATTCTTGGCAACTGGCCCATTTAGCTCGTTGGACACGCTGTCGAACTTTGATAGGGCTGTGTTCACCGGAGCCCCGGTCGAAGACTACCAGTTACTTTTCTGAATCGAGAAAAACAATGAATACACCCAACCGAGAAACCCAAGCTACTGCTGAGCCCCATTCCGCCCATTGGCGGCCGTGTCTTGGGGCTGCGTTTTTGGTGGCAACGTTTGGCGGCATCTCGTCTACTTACGGGCAGATGGACGAATGGACCCGGCAGCTCGGGTCCAGCGAATACGACACCAGCAATGGAGTATCAGCAGATGGGCTTGGGAATGTCTACGTTTCGGGCTGTACTAATGGCAGCCTGGGGGGGGACAGTGCCGGACTGTCCGACGCGTTTATCAGCAAGTACGATGCCTCGGGCAGTCTTCTCTGGACCCGGCAGTTGGGAACCAGCACGTCAGACGTAAGCCGTGGCGTGTCGGCCGATGGGCTGGGTAATATCTACATCTCTGGCTGGACCTATGGCAGCCTTGAAGGAGACAATGCCGGCGACCTCGACGCATTTCTGGTGAAGATCAGCGACTACCCCTAGCCGGCGACGATTGCTCTGGGCAGCGCGGTGGTTCGCCCGACTGCTGAGTGCCGTTGACCTCGCCGCTTGGGAAGCAGAGTGCGGCACAGTCCCTCCGCTCTCGGCAACCTCGGCAGTCGTGCCAGAGCCGAACTTGCTGGCCCTACTCTGTTTGGGTGGGCTATTAGCCCTGCGCAGCTTCCGCCGCGCAACTGCCTTCACTGTTTGATCTTAAAGATTACAGGGTGTTCGGTTCTCCTGTCCGTCCACCCGGTCAAAACCGGGAAAAATTCCAACTCGCTAGACGCACGGGGGAGGCATGCTATTACTATAGGCAGCCTTCCGAGACTGGAGTGGTTCCATATGGGTAATTCCCCCGGTTAGGACCATGACGTAAGTTGTTGTGAACGGCGAACTTATGCGAGC
>CAXMSB010000196.1:0-5286 GCA_964195615.1 uncultured Granulosicoccus sp.
CGATAGTTTTCCATACCCCCCAGTATAAGGTCCTAAAGGATTCGCCTAAAGGCGAGGGTTTTAGACCCATCGTGGAGACAATGAATCCCAGCACGGCGACAAGAGCCGTCATCAGGACGGGTCTCATGCGTGTTACCGCCCCGTCAAACACGGCGTCTTCGGTCTCGTCTTTCGACCGTCGCAGTTCGACGATGTAGTTGACCAGTACCACTCCGTTCAGTACGGCGACTCCGAAAAGTGCAATGAATCCTACCCCAGTCGAAATCGAAAAGGGTAGTCCCCTGAGCTGTAGCCAATCGTGTTGCCGGAGGCTTACTTGAAAGAGGCAGGCCACTACGCTCGGGCGCGGATCGTTGCTGCGGGGGTGCGGTTGGGGGTAGAGCTCAGTGGTGAACGCTAACCCCACCGTCTGCTCATTGCCAAGCAGAGTGCGTCTAGGCGACGGGCGCAACGCACGCTTCCGGTCATCGCCATCTCCGAACGACCCGCTCTAGTTCAGTCCTTCTCGGGAGTCTTGAAGTGAAATTCCCGCCGAAGGCACAGCCAGGCCGCGAGAATTGTGCATACTAGACTCGCCACTAAGAGAACAATCCAGCAAGTCGTGAGTTGCGGGTGGTCGAGGAGCTCCGGATCGCGGCGCAGATCGAACTGCCACGCCTCCGCAGCGATGTTTTCCGTTCCTCCCCGTGGCCTGGGAACGACGAACTCCAGCATTCGATAGGCAATCAATCGCGTGTAGTAGATGACCGTCACCAGCCGAATGCCGAAGGGCAAGTTGGCCAGTAACCCTTCCACGAATGCGATATACAGGACACCGACGACCAGAATCCGTTTAGTCACCAGACTCATCAGGCCGAACAGACTGCAGTAGGCGACGACCGCCAGAGCATGAATGGATGCCGCTTTGAAACAGCGAAGCGGAATATTATCTCCTGCGGTACTGGCGCCGGCATAAATAGCGGCATAGGTCAGCACAGTGAAGGCCGTCGCAAGCAAGACCGTAGTCGTCAACGTGGCCAATAGCTTGACTGAGTATATCGCCCATTTGGGTATTGGACGGACGAGCAAATACGTAATCGTTTGCTCTTCCTGCTCGTCCTGGATGATTCCCGACGAGTAGAGCAGTGCCACGAAGGGAAGCAGCGCCTGTGGAATGAACATGAACACCAAAATGAACTCGAGCACGATACTGGGCACGTCCGGAGCTGTGCCCCGCACGACAACGGCTAGGACCGCAGGCAAGAGGAACAAAATCACGATCACCAACCAGCGCTTGCCATGCACGTGCTGCCGCAAGGTCAGTACGTACAATGTCCATAACGCGCTGGTACGGGAGACGCGGGAAGCGAGGTTTCGAGCCGGGGAGTTTGCACCGCGGGCTTCGTCCGCTGTGACCGACATTTGGGGCGACGTCATTTGTTCACCAAATACTTGAACACGGCTTCCAGGTTGTCGTCGTCGGAGTACACTGCCTTGATCGCCAAGCCGTCTTCGAGCGATAGAGCAGGTAAACGGCTATAGAAGGCGTCCGGCGAACGGGTTTCCACGATCAATCCGTTTTCGCTTGCCAGCACCTTGACGCCTTCCACGTCCTCCCAGACCAGCACGCGGCCGGCTAACTTTCGGTACTCGTCGCAAACGAGCACGATATGGTGCGGATGTTTGTCGATCAGATCGCGGATTTGCCGGACATGGCCTTCCGCCAGGAGCCGGCCGTGGTTCAGCAAGACGATGTTCGGCGTCAGCGACTGCACCTCGTGCAACACATGGCTGGAAACCAACACGCTTTTTCCTGCGCTCCCCAGCAGCTGGATGATGTCCATCAAATCGCGCCGAGCCACCGGATCGGTGCCGGTGAGCGGCTCGTCGAGGAAAAGGACGTCCGGACTATGGACGAGGGCCTGGGCCAGCTTGATCCGCTGGCGCATCCCCTTCGAGTAGCCTCGGATGGCGCGGTCCTTATTAATCGTCATGCCGACGGCTTCGAGCGTGCGCTGGGCGGCCTCACGTGCTTCACCGCGGCGCATGCCGCTTAGACGCGCACAGGTATACACGAAGTCGCGGCCAGTCATCCACTCGTAAAAGGCGTCTTGTTCCGGACAGAGCCCAATGCGGCGATTCAGCGCCGGGTTGTTCCAGACCTCGCGCGCGAGGACGCGGATGGTGCCCTGGCTAGGGCGAAGCTGGCCGGTCGCCAATTGCAGCAGCGTCGACTTACCGGCGCCGTTGGGTCCCAGCAGGCCCGTGACGCCGCGGCCGATCTGAAGCGTCAACTTGTTGATACCGATAACGTTGCCGTACCACTTCGAGACCCCGTGGAACGCAACGACCGGTGTCACCTCAGCTGGTCCAGCGATTTTATCGCAAAGTTCAGGATGCATGCTGAAAGTCCCAATAATCCGGCCAGCACGACGGCCGACCAATACCAAGGATACTGCGCGCCCTGGAATTCGAGCAAGAACTGCTTTCGCTGGCCAGCCGGTTGCAGTTGGCTCAGCCTTTCCCAGCAGGCGTCGGTCCCGAGCAGGTGCTGACCCACTCGCGACAAGTTGGCGGTGTAGGAAACGAGAGGCCTCCAGTTGGTCTTGGCTTCCTGCAACTCATCGGCCGGCATATCGTTACGGCCCTCTACCTGCACCGCGCGCCGCGATTGGTGAACGCGCTGCTCTCGGTCTATCTCTCCAAGAATCCCGGAGAGCGTGCTGCTCACGAACCAGATGCCAATCCAAAACAAGGCAACGTACCGCGAGTTGCGCGACAACGATGATAGAGCCAGGATCAGGAACCCGGCTGATAGCGCAATCACCAGCCCGTAGGCAATGCTCGCCACCAAAATACCGAACGTGTCGCGGACGATCGTGATATCCAGACTGAATAGCAGGCCGAGGAGATAGGCGACGAGCGATGGCACGATAATCACCATGGCCAGGAACGCGACGATCACACCCAACTTGCCGAGAAAGTAATCACTACGTCGCAGCGGCCGGGAGAAATAGAGCGGCAACGCATTGTAGCGGAGATCCTGGCTAATGAGATTGGGTCCCACCAAGAGGATCAGAATCATCACAAATCGCAACTCCGTCGCCAGAAAGAGGCTGTAGCTCAGCGTCCAGATCTCGACCCGAAAAGGACGCGGGCTAGCCAGGATGGCAGGGTCGAAAAAACCGAGCAGCGGCGCAAATGAAGCGATCAGATCGGAGTTCCGTTCCAACAAACCCCACAGGCAGAGCATGAAGACCAGCGCGATCGCGGGCAACCAAGCCACGAGCAGGACGAGGCGCAATAAGCGGCCCCTCATTCCGACTCGCACGCCGTGACGCATGATCGCCAACCAGCGCCACGCCCGTCCTGACAATTCGCCCGACCAATGTTGATAACCTTGGTCAAAGACCGGCATTACTCTTCCTCCAATGCCTGCAAGAACACTTCTTCCAGAGTGCTCCGCTGCGGCCTCAGATAGCGGATCTGCTGGCGCTCTGCGGCCGCTAATTCCCAGAGCATCTGCGGCGAGCGCCCCTCAGGAATGCGCACGCGCAGCAGATCTTCCCGAAGTTCCGTCGAGCAGCCCAGGGCCGACAAACGGCCGGCAAAGGGCGCCATGTCGTCTTTAAGCCGCAGCTCGAAACACTGATAGTGCACTTGTTTGAGCACTTGAATCTGGCCCTCGGCCAGCAGCTTGCCACTCCCCAACACGATGACATAATCGCAGACAATCTCGACGTCCGGCAACAGGTGGCTGGAGAACAACAGGCTCAGGCCTTTGTTGTGCGCCAGGTCCCGCGCCAGATCGAGAATCTCCTGGCGTCCGGCCGGGTCCATGCCGTTGGTCGGTTCGTCAAGAATCAGCAGCTTCGGGTCATGGACGATCGCCGACGCGAGCTTGAGACGTTGCTTCATGCCACTCGAATAGGACTCCACCTTGCGGTAGCGAGCTTCCCCGAGCCCGACGTAGTCAAGTACTTCGTGAGCCCGCTGCAACGCATCGCCTATCGACATGCCCACTAACTCGCCGGCATAGGCCACAAACTCAATGCCGACCACGTGCGGGAAGAGGCACTCGTGTTCGGGAGCAAAACCGACCACCTGGCGGATGTCGAGTTGCCGTCGGCGGGAGTCCATGCCGAGAACCTTCCCCGAACCGGCGTCGATGGGGATCAGCCCCAACAGCGCGTGGATCATCGTCGTCTTGCCTGACCCGTTGGGGCCCAACAGCCCAATCGCGCCCGTCGGAACACTCACCGAAAGATGTTTGAGTGCCGTAATGGTTCCGTAGGTCTTCGTAACGTCTTCGAATTCAAATAGCACGCGAGCCCCCGGGCCAGGACAGGGGACCGGTTCAAACGAACGCTGATGTCTGGCCTCCCATGATCGAAGTATAGCTGCACAGGAGTCAGAGTCCAAGGCGGCGGCCTGTACCAGGCGGGTCCGGTCCTGTTGAGTTACCTGATTGCTATCTTGCGGACGATTTAAACCCTGGCCTTGCGGGCAGATCGAGTTCACCTTGCTTGATGAGAGCGATTTGAGCCTCGAACTCCTCAAGCTCGATTTCGTAAAACTCGACCAAATGAATCCAGTGGAAATTGGCGGGTTTGCCGTCGATTGCGCCGCGTACCGGAATGCGCCGAGGGCCTGTTTGCATGGCATTGGCATAAACATACGTCTGTTCAGCCAGCCCAACGAGCGTCCGGTAGTGACTGAGACTATCGGCGAGGAAGTGTGCCGCCCGCTGCACGTCGGCAACTTCGGCCGCGGTGCCAGAGCCGAGCTCGCTGGCCCTACTCTGCTTAGGCAGGTTACTATCCCTGCGGAGATTCAGCCTCGCAACTACTTACACTGTTTGACCTTAAAGATTACAGCTTGTTTGGTTCTCCTGTCCGTCGACTCGGTCTATTGTGCCTCCCGAGAAGTCGGATTTGTACGGCCATTCTGCCTTCTCTAAGGCGCTGAGGTGGGCGTCACCTCCGCGCCGAAAAAGCGAATCCGTAGCACGCTTCGCCTAGAACCACTCCAGGCTCGGAACCTCGCCTGTTGAAACGGCAGGCCCCAGTATCCGCGAAATGGCCGGATGATGCCAGTAAGTTTACCGGCATTGGGGGCCGCAAACGGCTGAATCTCGCAGAACGCTAGGGTGCGGCGGGGAATCTGCCTCATCGTACCACACAAGTCTTCGGCGAAAAAAATGAACTAGTCTGGGCCGAAGGTCTCCCAGGCAGTGGACAGGTCGTGGACTCGTTGCAGGCCGAACCATAATGTTTGTGTGCCAGGCTGAGTTGATCGTCGGATGAC
>CAXMSB010000197.1:0-2243 GCA_964195615.1 uncultured Granulosicoccus sp.
GGCCGTTGAGGATCTGTGGCTTGTTGACCTTGGTGTCGATTTGCAGTTCGTAGTAATGGGCCGGCTTGCGCGGCGAGATCTTTGAGACGATCTTGGTCGGCTTGCCAGTGGTGAGCATGCCATACATGCCCGCCGCGCTGATGCCGATGCCTTGCTGACCGCGGCTCATCCGCAGGCGGTGAAACTTCGAGCCGTAGAGCAGCTTACCGAAGATGTTGGGGATCTGTGCCTTGACGATGCCGGGGCCGTTGTCCTGCACGCCGATCTTGAAACGATTCTCGGCCGTTTGTTCGACGTGGACCCAAATCTCGGGCAGGATGCCGGCCTCTTCACAGGCGTCCAACGAGTTGTCAACCGCCTCTTTGATCGTGGTCAGCAGCGCCTTGCGAGGGTTGTCAAAACCCAACAGGTGTCGGTTCTTGACGAAGAACTCGCTGACCGAGATGTCGCGCTGCGCTTTGGCCATCGACTCGGCCGTGCCGCGACGTTTTTTCGTACGGGCCTTGGCGGGTGCGGTGGCCGAGGCCTGTCGGCGGGGCGGCGACGAGTGAGTATGTTTCGTTCTCGGCATGACTCGTTATGTTGTGCGAATGTGTTGGGTGCTTCCGTAAGCCCCGAGGGGCAGAGTCCCTCGTAGAGGCCATCCATGTAACGGCCCGCGACCGATCATCCCGCCTGGCGACGCCACGGATTGGCTGGGGGGGCGGCGATGTCGGGTGGTGCGGATTATAACGCTTCCTCCGCGCCTGTCCCAGGCGAAACGGCCCGGGCTGGGGCCACGACCGCGTTAGGCAGGTGCGGAGAAATGATCTACCCGCATTCTACGGATGTTGTTATACGGTGAGCCGTTTGTTTTCATGATGTTATCTCAAGGACGAGATCATGGACAAGATGCTCACCGAACAGGTTATCGCAACGATCAAGTCAGCAGCGGCGAAATTGAGTGGATTTAGGCGTCGCGAGTACATGGCTGAGGTGGCTCTGCAGTATTGCGATGGCTCACCGCGCAAGGCCGAACGCCGCTTTGGCTGGGGACGCGATGCCGTTAAAACGGGTCTGAATGAAAAGAGGACTGGGATTCGATGCGTCGACAACGTCAAGGCGCGGGGACGCCGGAAGACAGAAGAGAAGACACCGCAGATTGCTGAGGAAATCGAGCGGATCGTCGACCCTCATGCGCAGGCTGATCCGAAATTCCAGACGCCTTTTGCCTACACACGGGTCACGGCTGCAGCGGTTCGGGATGAGTTGCTGAAGCACGAAAAACTGAAGGATGCCGTACCCAGTCGACAGACGGTCGGCGAAATCCTCAACCGCATGGGCTATCGGCTTCGCCGCGTAGTGAAGACGGTTCCCCAAAAAAGATTCCCGAGACCGACGACATCTTTGCCAACGTCCACGCTCGTCGCGAAGCCGCTCGTGAGGATGACGGTTGTCTGAGAATTTCGCTCGATTCCAAAGCGAAAGTGAAAGTTGGTCCGTTCAGTCGACGTGGCATTTCTCGCGGCGCTGAGGCGACCAAAGCCGTCGATCATGACATGGGTCACGATGCATTGCTGGTGCCGTTCGGCATCTTGGAGATCGCTCGTTCTCAGACACAGATCAACCAACTGTGGCTTACCTTCGGTACATCGCGAGAGACGAGCGACTTCATTGCCGACGCTCTGGATCGTTGGTGGAAGCAGCGCGGCTCGTGTTACACGGGCGTGACTCGGTTGCAAATCGAACTGGATAACGGACCTGAAATCAACAGCTCACGCACCCAGTTCATGAAACGTCTGGTCGACTTTGCCGATCGCACGGGCCTGGAACTCGAACTGGTTTATCTTCCGCCGTACCACAGCAAATACAATGTGATCGAGCGTTGCTGGGGCGTGCTGGAGAATCACTGGAATGGTGCGTTACTCTCGTCGTTGGAAGCCGTGCTGAACTGGGCCGGCACCATGAAATGGCGCGGCGTCTGTCCCATCGTCAATCTCGTTGACCGAGTCTACCAGACGGGTGTCCGACTCACCAAAGCAGCCTTCCGTCCCATCGCAGAGCGTCTGAATCGATCTGCCCACATCCCCAAATGGAGCCTCACAATCAATCCACGATCTGGGTAGATTATGAGACCGCACCTGCCTAAAACGCCTGCGCCAACTCCGTGAAGCCCCGCGTGATTGGCCGCAGCCTTATCTAACCGAACTGATCACACCAAAGCCAATAACTCGATGAAACAGAAATCACAAAGCAATAGCAAC